>JAWLHS010000186.1:0-4868 GCA_041690235.1 Bacteroidales bacterium | reverse complement strand
GGCGAGACGGCTTTTTTAACGGGAGCCAGCTCGTTGACCGGGAGTTCGTCGGGTTGGCCGTATACGGTACATGATGAGGAAAAAACCAGGGGTGGGATGGCAGATTGTTCCTGCATGCACCCCAGCAGGTTTATCAGGGAAACCAGGTTGTTGTGGTAATACCTCAGGGGTTGTCCGACCGACTCTCCAACCGCTTTCAATGCGGCAAAATGGATGACCCCATCGATGTCGCTGTGGAGTCCGAAAACGGCACGGAGGGCCTCGAGGTCACACAGGTCGGTCTTTTCGAACCAGGGGCGCTTGCCCGTGATATGTGCGATCTGGTCAAGGATCACCTCCCTGGAATTGGACAAATTGTCGAGCACCAGCACCTCAAAGCCACTGAGTTGCAGATCCACCACCGTGTGGGAACCGATGTAACCCGTGCCGCCCGTTACCAGTATTTTTTTTGCCATGCCCGCAAGCGGTTTAAAAACTCCAGTAAGTTAAGTCTTTTATTTTGTTTCTGTAAATGCCCTTGATATCGAAAAGTATGCCCCTTCCGTTTCCTTTCATCATGTTTTTGAAATCGTCCTCCGAAAGTTCCAGGTAAGGGGTGTGGTTGACCGCCACCACAACGGCATCATAATGGTCGCCGGGTTTGGCGAGCAGCTCGAAGCCGTATTCCTCCCTGACCTCATCCGCGTTGGCATACGGATCCGTGACATCAACCCTGACACCATAACTTTGGAGCTCGCTGATCAGATCGGCCACCTTGGCGTTTCTGATGTCGGTGACATTTTCCTTAAAGGTGGCTCCCATGACCAGCACTTTGGTGTTGAGCACGTTTTTCCCGGCCGTGATGAGTTTTTTCACCAATTGTTTGGCGGCATAAAAACCCATTGAATCGTTTACAAACCTGCCCGAGTTGATGATCTGGGGGTGGTAGCGAAATTCTTTTGCCTTGTAAACCAGGTAATAAGGATCCACGCCAATGCAATGCCCGCCCACGAGTCCCGGATAGAACTTCAGGAAATTCCACTTGGTCCCGGCGGCCTCCAGTACATCGTAGGTATTGATGCCCATTCGTCCAAAAACAATGGAAAGTTCATTCATCAGGGCGATGTTCACATCCCGCTGGGTGTTTTCGATGATTTTTGCCGCCTCCGCGACCCTGATCGAGGGGGCGCGGTGGATGCCGGCGGTGACAATGGATTCGTAGGTCCGTGCAATTTGATCCAGGGCTTCTTCGTCACAACCCGAGACCACCTTTACAATGTTGGTGAGTGAGTGTTCCTTGTCTCCCGGGTTGATGCGTTCGGGCGAAAAGCCCACCTTGAAATCGGTCCCGAGCTTCATTCCCGATTCTTTTTCCAGCACCGGAACACAGTCTTCTTCTGTACATCCCGGGTATACGGTGGACTCGTAGACCACATAATCGCCTTTCTTCAGGGCTTTTCCGACCGAGCGCGAAGCGGCAATCACCGAACGCAGATCAGGCAGGTTATGCGAATCAATCGGCGTCGGCACCCCTATGATGTGGAAGTGGGCCTGCTGCAGATCGGCCGCATGGCTGGTGAAAAGAATGTCGCAACCCTCAAAGTCGGATGCATTCAGCTCGTTGTTGGGGTCAATCCCCCTGCGCATCTTTTCGACCCTGTCTTCCCGGATGTCAAACCCGACCACCCTGAAGTGGCGGGCAAACTCCAGTGCAATTGGAAGTCCCACATACCCCAGTCCGATGACAGATACCGCGGCTTCTTTCTTTATCAGTTTTTCAAATATTCCCATTGTAATCATTCATTGGTTTAATCAACCTGTTTCACTATGCCATTTTCCAATGCATAGGATTTGCCACTCTCCGGGCAAACTGCGCAGCCTTTTTCGTCAAAAAGGAGACGGTGTCCGTATTCACTCATCCACCCGATCTGCCTGGCCGGGTTTCCAACCACCAGGGCGTAGGCGGGTACGTTCCGTATGACGACAGCCCCGGCGCCAATAAAAGAAAAGCGACCAATTTCTATTCCGCAAACAATGGTGGCATTGGCCCCGATGGTCGCCCCTTCCCGCACCATGGTCCTTACATACTGGTCGCGCCTGACCACAGCAGAACGGGGATTGACGATGTTGGTAAAGACCATAGAGGGACCAAGGAAGACGTGGTCTTCGCAGACAACCCCGGTATAAATGGAAACATTGTTTTGTACCTTCACATTGTCTCCCAGTACCACCCCGGGTGATACAACCACATTCTGCCCCAGGTTGCAGTTTTCCCCGATCCGGCAATCCGGCATGATATGTGTGAAATGCCATATTTTGGTCCCCTTGCCAATGCGGCAGCCGGGGTCAATGACGGCCGTTTCGTGATGGAAATAATTCCTCTCCTTTTTCATAGGCATTTCTATTTTCCGGACGGATTCCCATCCCTTATTTAAAGAAGTCGAGAACGCCCCGGGTAATATACTCCAGCTGGGTCTCGTCCAGTTCCGTATGCATTGGCAGGCTGATGACTGAATGGCTCAGGGCCTCACTTACGGGGAAATCCCCAGCCCGGTACCTGGAGTCCTGGTAGGCTTTCTGCATATGCATGGGAACCGGATAATAAACCATGGCCGGGATGTCTTTGCCCTGCAGGTACTCCTGCAGCCCGAAGCGGTCAATCCCTTTTGTCTTCAGGGTGTATTGGTGGAACACATGCGTTGAGAAACGGCTCCTGGCCGGAGTGGTCAGGGCCGAATGGGCCGAAAAGGCCCGGTCGTAATAATCAGCCGCCTGGCGCCTGGCATCAGCGTACTGGTCCAGGTAACGCAGCTTGATGCGCAGGATGGCCGCCTGGATGCTGTCGAGCCGGGAGTTGACCCCTATGGCGTCGTGATGGTAACGCACCTCCATGCCGTGATTAACGATCACACGCATTTTTCCGGCCAGCTCCGCTTCGTTGGTAAAGATGGCTCCGCCATCCCCGTAGCACCCCAGGTTCTTGGAAGGAAAAAATGAGGTACACCCGATATGGCCCATGGTGCCCGCCTTCTTCTTTGTCCCGTCTTCGAAAAGGTAGTCCGCCCCAATGGCCTGTGCGTTGTCTTCGATCACGAACAATCCATATTCACGGGCAATTTCAAGCAGGGGTTCCATGTGCGCACATTGCCCGAACAGATGAACCGGAACGATGGCTTTGGTTTTTGGTGTGATGGCCCTGCGCAGGGCCTCCGGGTCAATATTGAAGGTGTCGGGGTAAACATCAACCAGCACGGGGGTCAGGCCAAGCAGGGCGATGACTTCTGCGGTGGCAACAAAAGTAAATGAAGTGGTGATGACTTCATCTCCTGCTTGCAGGCCGAGTGCCATCATGGCCACCTGCAGGGCATCGGTTCCGTTGGCGCAGGGAATGACATGCCCGACCTCCAGGTAGGTTTCCAGTTCAGCCTGGAAATGCCTGACCTGCGGACCGTTGATGTATTGTGTTGAGCGGATAACGTCCAGAACAGCGGTGTCAATCTCCGGTTGGATTTTTTCGTATTGACTTTTTAGGTCAACCATGTGAATCTTTCTCATGAAGGGAGTAGAATTTTATGCAGTTAGAAAAGAGAACGCCACAAAGATAGAAAGTTTTTCAGGAAACAGGAACCGGGTCGGCAGACATAAATGTTTTCTGCGTTTTCCGCTGATGGATGTTCATTGAATAACGTATCTTTGGCTTGGACTGTAAGGTTTTTTTTACGCGGGGCATGCATTTCTTATACCAAATCATTGTTCGCGGGTTCGGACTGGGCATTCGGGTGGCTTCCTTGTTTTCAGGGAAGGCAAGGCGCTGGAGGACAGGCAGAAAAGGCGGCTTTGAAGCCATGGAGCAATCAGCCGGTGATCCACGGCCTTTGGCCTGGTTTCATTGCGCCTCATTGGGTGAGTTTGAGCAGGGCCGGCCGGTGATCGAAAGATTCAGGGCCGCCTACCCGGATTACCAAATCCTTCTCACTTTTTTTTCGCCTTCTGGTTTTGAGATCCAAAAAAAATACCAGGGCGCCGACTGGGTTTTTTACCTTCCCCTTGATACCCCATCCAATGCAGAACGGTTTATAAATACCTGGCGTCCCAGCCTGGCCGTTTTCATCAAATACGAGTATTGGTTTAATTATATCGACGCCTTGCACCGGAAGGACATTCCCTGCCTTGTTGTCTCTGCGATTTTTCGCCCGCAACAACATTTTTTCAGGTGGTATGGGCGCTGGTCCGGCCGGCAGCTCAGGAAAATTTCCGCTTTTTATGTTCAGAACGCAGAATCCGCCCGCCTGCTCAGTCGCATTGGCATTCAGACGGCAAGCATTAGCGGGGACACCCGCTTCGACAGGGTGTATCATATTGGTCAACACCCCCGGAGCTTTCCGGAATTGGCTTTTTTTACAGAAACCAGCCGACCCATCCTGGTGGCAGGCAGTACCTGGCTGGCCGACGAAGCATTGTTGAATGAGGTGTTTGACAAGGCAGAATACAATCTGCAAATGATCATTGCCCCCCATGAAATCTCCGATGCCTGTGTCAGACGGCTGCAGGACTTGTTTCAGGGAATGGCTTTCCGGTATTCCGATCTTGCCGGGAAAGGCAGCGAAGCGCAGGTGAGCGGGAAAAGGGTCTTGATCATCGACAGCGTGGGGATGCTTTCGCAGCTTTACCAGTTTGCCAGTCTGGCGTATATCGGGGGAGGTTTTGGAAAAGGAATACACAACATCCTTGAAGCCGCCACTTTTGGGGTTCCGGTATTTTTTGGCCCCCGGTACGGGCAGTTTGCCGAGGCCGTTGAGCTGATAGACAGGGGAGGGGCCTTTGCGGTTTCCTCTGCCGGGGAGTTGCTCCGGGGGGTGAACCTGATGCTGAGCGATCCGCATTGTTTG
>JAWLHS010000185.1:0-4871 GCA_041690235.1 Bacteroidales bacterium | reverse complement strand
TTATCCCGGCCGCTGAGGTCAGGTACAATCAGGACCTGAAACCAGGCGATGTGATTGAGGTATACGTTGAAAGCCAGGAAGACCTTAGCGGTCAGCTGGTTCTTTCACATAAAAAGGCCCGTACCCTCCGCTCCTGGGAACGCATCAACAAGGCCATGGACAATGACGAGATCATCAACGGATCTGTAAAATGCCGTACCAAAGGCGGACTCATTGTTGATGTCTTTGGCATAGAAGCCTTTCTGCCTGGCTCGCAAATTGATGTGAAGCCCATCCGCGATTATGATATTTATGTTGGCAAGACCATGGAATTCAAGGTGGTCAAAATCAACCACGAATATAAAAACGTTGTTGTATCCCACAAAGCCCTTATTGAAGCAGAACTGGAAATCCAGAAGGCCGAGATTATCGCCAAGCTTGAAAAAGGACAGATTCTTGAAGGTACCGTGAAGAATATTACTTCTTATGGTGTTTTCGTCGACCTTGGCGGCGTTGACGGCCTGGTCCATATCACCGATTTGTCGTGGGGACGCATCAACCATCCGGAAGAGATTGTCAAACTGGATGAGAAAATCAATGTCGTAATCCTTGATTTTGATGAAAACAAGAAGCGGATTGCCCTTGGCCTCAAACAACTGACCCCACATCCATGGGATTCCCTGGATCCGGAAATGAAGATTGGTGACAAAGTAAAAGGCCGTGTGGTTGTTATCGCCGATTATGGGGCATTTATTGAAATTGCGCCCGGTGTCGAGGGACTGATCCACGTTTCTGAAATGTCGTGGTCTCAGCATCTTCGAACCGCACAGGACTTTTTGAAAGTGGGCGATGAGATTGAGGCAGTCATTCTTACGCTTGATCGTGAAGACCGGAAAATGTCATTGGGCATCAAACAACTGATTCCTGACCCATGGGAAGACATTTATGAGAAGTATCCCATCAGTTCCAAGCATACCGCCACGGTTCGCAACTTTACCAACTTTGGTATTTTCGTGGAGCTTGAGGAAGGTGTTGACGGACTGATTCATATCAGTGACCTTTCCTGGAGCAAAAAAATCAAGCATCCCGCAGAATTCACAAAGATCGGGGAAAGCATTGAAGTCGTGGTATTGGATGTGGACAAGGACAATCGCCGTCTGAGCCTGGGACATAAGCAGCTGGAAGAAAACCCATGGGATGTTTTTGAGACCGTATTTGTACTTGACTCCGTGCACCAGGGTACCATTGTGGGAACTTCCGACAAAGGCGTCATTGTTTCATTGCCATACGGGGTGGAAGGTTTTGCACCCACCCGTCATATTGTTAAAGAAGACGGCTCTGCTGCCAAAATGGATGAAACCCTCGACTTCAAAGTCATTGAGTTTAACAAGGAGAGTAAAAAGATCGTGGTTTCCCACACCAAGGTTTACCAGGAACCGAAGGCCTCAGAACGTTCCGGGGATGCTTCCGATCGCAAATCCCGCGAGAAGAGCGCCAACAAGACTGCCAAGAAAATGAAGGAAAATCTTGAGGTGACAACCCTCGGTGACATTGATGTGCTGGCCAATTTGAAGTCTCAAATTGAGAAGACTGAAAAAACGGAGCGTACGGCCAAGCTGGAGAAGTTTGAGAAAGAACAGGCCAAAAAGGCGGCCGATGCGGCCGGGAAAACCAAGGAGGAACCCGTAAAGGAACCCAAGGAAGAACCCAAGGAGGAACCCGTAAAGGAACCCAAGGAAGAACCCGTAAAGGAATCCAAGGAAGAACCTGTAAAGGAATCCAAGGAGGAAACCGTAGAGGAATCCAGGGAAGAACCCAAGGAAGAACCCAAGCCAAAGAAGAAGGAACCCAAAGCCAAAGCCGAGCCGGCCAAAAAAGCCAAGGCTGAGCCCAAAAAGGCTGCCAAGCCGGCGGCCAAGGAGGAGGAAGAAGCCCCGGAGGACGAGGCTGGTGAAGGGGATAAAGAGAGCAATGAATAATCCGGGTTTTGATGGTAAAAGAAACCGCTCCTGCTTGGGGGCGGTTTTTTTGTTGCCATTGGCTACGCCCATTGGACGATAACCTGCCTTTAGGCATGGAGCTGTTTGGCCAGCCCGTACCTTTTCCCGGGGTCTTCCTTAAGCAATGAATACAGAATATCCACCGGATGATGGACCTGTCTTCCGGTTCCGTCCAGAATCTGCTGCCTGCAACTGGTGCCCGGGGCAACAATCAGTGTGCCCTTGCCTGCGCTCCTGACCGCGGGGAACAACTGCATTTCACCGATCTTCATGCTGAGATGGTAATGCTCCTTTTCATATCCGAAGGATCCGGCCATTCCACAACAGCCACATTCAATTTCTTTTATCGTGGTTTTTTGGGGGATGGTTAAGGCGGTGACCGAATGGTTCACCGAAGAGAGGGCCTTCTGGTGGCAATGGCCGTGGATTAAGATATCCACTGGTTCCGTCGAGAAGGCCGAAGGGTCAATATGTCCCGACTCGAATTCCCTGCAAAGGAATTCTTCGATGGTAAAACAATGGGATGAAAGTTCCCGGGCCGCCTCCCTCAGGCCAGGCGATACAAGGGACGGGTATTCATCCCTGAAACCAAGAATGGCCGAAGGTTCGATCCCGACAAGGGGCAGGCCCTCGCCTGCCAGGTCAAAAAAGCAAGTCACATTGCGCTCGGCAATCTTTCTGGCTTGTTTCAGCAAGCCTTTGGAAATCAAGGCCCTTCCGCTTTGTCCGTGCGGGGGCATTTGTACTTCATATCCCAGGTGGTTCAGCAACAACAAGGTACGGATTCCCGTCAGGCTGTCGTTGTAATTCGTGAATTCATCACAGAAAAGCAGCAGCTTCCTTCCGCTGGTGGCCGTTTGGTTGAGTTTTTCAAGGTGTTTTTTGGCCCAGGCCCTCAAACTTGTTTTATGGAGACGGGGAAGGCTTCTCTCCCTGGCAAAACCGGCAATGCCCTTGATAATCCGCGAGGAAAGGCGGCCTTTGGCCACCAGGTTATACAGGCTGGGGCAGAGACTCCCCAGTTGATTCAGTTTGTTGTATGCCCCAATGATCCTGGTCCGAAGCGGAATGCCTTGATCCGCATAGAATTGAAAAAAGTATTCGGCCTTGTATTTGGCCATGTCCACATTGGAGGGGCATTCGGAAAGACATCCCTTACAGGAGAGACACAAGTCGAGGACTTCCATTACCTCTTTTTGCTTAAACCTTGTCTGGGGCGGCGCGTGGGTCAGATACTCCCTGAGGATATTTGCACGGCCCCTGGTGGTGGCTTCTTCATCAAGGCTTGCCTGGTAGGAGGGGCACATCACCCCGCCCTGTGTGAATGGTTTTCGGCAATCGCCCGAGCCGTTGCATTTTTCCACTGCACGTAAAAACCCTCCCGCTTCGGAAAAATCCAGGAATGAATGTATTTCTTTCACCTCCTGCCCCGGGCGGTAACGCAAGGCGCTTTTCATGGAAGGGGGATTGGTGATTTTTCCCGGATTGAACAATTCATACGGGTCCCATGTGGCCTTCACCTCCCGGAACAGACCGGCGATGTGCTCCCCCAGCATCAGCGGGATGAATTCCCCCCTTAATCTGCCATCGCCGTGTTCTCCGCTAAGGGAGCCTCTATAGCGTTTCACCAGCAGGGCCGTTTCTTTGGCCCCCGTGGAAAAGCGCTGCACATCGGCCGGATTTTTAAGGTTCAATACCGGGCGGAGGTGAATTTCCCCCGTGCCAATATGGGCGTAGTACACACATTCCAGACGGAGTCGGCTGAGAATGGATTGGATGTCTTTCATAAAACCCGGCAGGACATCCACCATCACCGCGGCGTCCTCAATGACTGCAACTGGTTTGGCATCACCAGGGACATTGGAAAGCAGACCCAATCCGGCCTTTCTCAGGGCCCAAACCTTCCCGGTATCGGGACCCGACAATACCGGGAAATGATACCCAAAACCCTTGCTCCGCATTTGTCCTTCCATTCCAGCGGCCATCTCCAGGATTTTTTCCCGGGAGTCGGATGCAAATTCAACCACGAGTATCGCCCCCGGATCGCCCTGTATAAAGAAGCGGCTTTTATTCAGGCTCAGATTGGTTTTTGTGCAATCGAGAATCACCTTGTCGATCAGTTCCACAGCCACGGGCGCATAATCCAGTGCGATCAGGTTGGCATAAAAGGCCTCCTGAATGGTTCGCAGATGCACGCAAACCAGGGCCTTTTCCGGAGGCGGCAGTGAAACCAGCTGAAGTTTGATTTCCGTAAACAAAGCCAGGGTTCCCTCCGATCCGGCCAGCATCTTACAGAAGTTAAACGCTTCGCCGGATTCCCCGAAAACATTTGAATCCATCAGCAAGTCAAGGGCATAACCCGTATTGCGTCTTTTCAGTCGGGAGTCAGGGTATTGCTTGCCTATTTCTTCCTGGTTTTTTTCGTCGGACAAGGTCTTAAAGATCTGGCGGTAAAGGGCGTGTTCCAGATTGCTTCCAATGCATTTTTTGCGGAACGCTTCGTTGTTCAGCGGACCAAATACCACTTCTGAGCCATCCGACAATAAAGCGGAAATTTCAAGTGTGTGTTCACGGGTACTTCCATATACCAGGGAGTGGGAACCGCAGGCGTTGTTGGCTACCATGCCGCCGATCATGCAACGATTGGATGTGGAAGTTTCCGGGCCGAAAAACAGGCCGTGCGGTTGGAGAAAATCGTTCAGGTCGTCCAGAATGACGCCCGGCTGCACCCTGACCCATCTTTCCTTTGTGTTTAGCTCCAGAATGCGATTCATGTACCTGGAAAAATCCAGTACCAGTCCGCTGCCAACCACCTGGCCGGCCAATGATGTTCCGGCTGCACGGGGAACAATCGGCAAACGGTGTTCGCGGCAAAAAGAAACAATCTTTTTC
>JAWLHS010000184.1:0-4901 GCA_041690235.1 Bacteroidales bacterium | reverse complement strand
TAAAAAAATTCCTTACCCGTTTAAAAATCGGTTACCTTAACGCACGGGTCGGCGATTTATCGGGAGGACAGCAAAAACGACTCGCCCTGGCAAGGATACTGATCGAAGAAGCCGATTTTATCCTGCTGGACGAGCCCACAAACCACCTGGATATTGACATGATCGAGTGGCTGGAAGGTTACCTGGGTAGGCAGAAGCTGACCCTGTTGGTGGTTACCCACGATCGGTACTTTCTGGATTCGACCTGTCAGGGTATACTGGAACTTGACCAGGGCCAGATGCATGTTTACCGGGGAAACTATGCCTACTTCCTTGAAAAAAAACAGGAGCGCATGGCTGCCCAGGCCACCCGCTCTGAAAAGGCCCTGAACCTGCTGCGAAAAGAACAGGAGTGGATGCGACGCAGTCCGCCTGCCCGAACCACCAAGTCCAAAGCACGGATTGAGTCCTTCCATGACCTGAAGGGGAAGGCCATACTTCCCTCTGATGACAGTCCCGGAGAAATCAATGTCGGCATGGCCCGAATGGGGAAAAAGATTCTGGAAATCAAGGATATAGAGAAGAAATTCGGAGACCTCCTGGTATTGAAAGGGTTCTCCCATGTATTTAAAAAGGGAGAACGACTGGGGATTGTCGGACCCAATGGAAGTGGAAAGACCACGCTGGTCAACATCATTACCGGTGCCCTTTTGCCCGACAAGGGGTCGGTCATTACAGGGGAAACCATCCGGTTTGGGTATTACCGGCAGGAAGGCTTACAGGTGGATGAGGGCAAAAAGGTGATTGATGTCATCAAGGACATTGCCGAACACATTGAGCTTGGGGATGGAAAAAGCATGACTGCCTCACAGCTTCTGCAATATTTCAATTTCCCCTTCCAGGTACAGCATGATATGGTTTCCAAACTGAGCGGGGGAGAAAAGCGGCGGTTGTACCTGGTAACGGTTCTGATGAATCAACCAAACTTTCTGATCCTTGACGAACCCACAAATGACCTCGACATTGAGACGCTCAATGTATTGGAGGATTTTCTCACCGGCTTCAGGGGATGCCTGGTGATTGTTTCGCACGACAGGTATCTACTGGACCGCCTGGCTGACCAGTTGTTTGTTTGCGGGGACGATGGTTCGGTCAGGGGGTATACGGGTAATTACAGCGCTTTCAGACTGAAAAAGCAATCGGAAGATACCGGCCGGCAAAACAAGGCCGCACCGCCCGCCCGCTCCTCGCCGCCGCGCGAAAAAAACAAATTATCCTACAAGGAACGTCAGGAGTTGAAAACCCTGGAGGAAACCATTGACAAGCTGGAGAATGAAAAGCGCATGCTGCTGGAGAAAATGAATGGCGGGACATTGGATCCGGAGGCCCTTTTTAAGGCCTCAAAAAGGTATGAAATCCTGTCGGCCGACATTGAGCAGAAAAGCGACCGTTGGCTGAAACTCTCAGAACGGATTTAGGCGGTTACGTATCCGGATCCCCTTAATCAGGCATTGAGCATTACGGGCATGACCAGCATAAGGATTTCCTCCTCCTTGTTTTCTCCCCCCACGGGAGTGATCAGTCCGGCACGATTTGGCTCCGACATGGCCAGCATGACTTGTTCGGAGTCAAGGTTATTGAGCATTTCAACCATGAATTTGCTGTTGAAACCGATTTCCATGTCTGCGCCCTCATAATGACATTCGAGGCGCTCCCTCGCTTCGTTGCTATAGTCCAGATCCTCGGCCGACAAAGTCAGCTCGCTCCCGGCGATTTTGAACTTTACCTGGTAGGTGGTCTGGTTGGAAAAAATTGATACCCGCTTGATGGCATTTAAAAACGGGAGTCTGTCAACCGTCATCTTATTGGGATTGCTGGCGGGGATCACTGCTGAATAATTCGGATAACGCCCGTCGATCAGCCGGCAGGTCAGGGTAATGTTCTTTGTGGTGAACCGGGCGTTCGTCTCGCTGTAATCGATCTGAACGGGAACATCGTCCTGCACAAGAATATGCTTCAGCTGATTCAGCGGCTTTTTGGGAAGAATAAAGCTCGTAGAATCCTTGCTGTTTATATCCAGGCGACGGTATCGCACCAGTTTATGGGCATCGGTGGCAACAAAAGTGGCGTTTTCGGAGGAAATTTCAAAATAGACGCCCGCCATGACCGGCCTCAGGTCATCATTGCTGGCCGCAAATATGGTTTTTGTAATGGCGTGAAAAAGTATATCGGCCTCAATCGTAAAACTGGAGGCTTCCTCAATGGGCGGAACCTGGGGATATTCTTCCCCGTTCTGACCCGCAAGCTTATATTTTCCTTCCCCGGCGGTAAGTGTTACCGCGAAATTGCCCGGGTCAATGTCAAGGGTAACGGGTATGTCGGAAAACGTTTTTAATGTGTCCAGTAGAATCCTGGCAGGAATGGCCACACTCCCCTCTCCCTCTGCCATATCGACGTTAATGCGCGCCGTCATGGTGGTTTCGAGGTCGGAGGCAGATATATTGATTTCCGTATCCTTTAAATCAAAAAGGAAATTATCGAGGATGGGAAGTGTATTATTCGTACTCAACACCCCGCTAATGGCCTGCAATTGCTTTAGCAACAACGAACTCGACACGATAAACTTCATAACGCTCCTGGTTTAGAATATAATTAGCAAAGATAGTTTTTTATTAAAAATCAAGGGGAAAAGACTGGCTTTTTTTGATTGAAAGGTAAAAAAAGCCCACCTACCTGACACCCTCATTACAAAAGAACGACAGTGGACGCATCACCCTGTTGAAAACAAAGTACCGGGCCAGGGCAAAATCCTCCCCATTGATTCTCAGGTAAAACCTGTCCGGGTCGAAAAACGGGTCCACAAGGGGATTGCGCTCTTCGCCCAGGGGATGCCTTCGGCGGAAAAATTCAAGGCTGACCGGGGGACCCTCCACCGCCTGGATATGAAGAAGGAAGAAGGGCTCGGGCTCTATGAGTTGTTCCATCACAACCTCCTCCCCGCCCCTGACCAATTGCTCATAATACAGTGCAGCAAAAAACCCCGTAAACCGCTCAAGCTTATCCGCATCGATTTTCTCCTTATCAACCATCTCCCCATTGGCATGGATTAGACCGTATCCCCCTTCAGCCATTGGTCTGAGGGCGAATGACTCCTCACTCCGCCCGGGGATTTCCACCCGGATCTCATGGATTTCGTTCCGCCCCAGGCCAACCACAACCGGGTCGCGCCAATGATGCGGTTTGGCCGAAAAAACGCGCTTCAAATCAGATCCATCGCCGGGCACCTGAACCCAATAAAGGTCCTTTCGGCCAAGCAGACGCATGACGACACCCTCACTCCCTTGCTGTCCGATTTCAAAAACACGAACGGCCTGTTGCCTTTCAACCAAGCCCGGGAAAAAGGGCAGCCGGATCCAATGAGAGGCAGCAATGACATCGACCCTCAGGCCGTTGTGTTTCAGATAATCTTCGTGTTTCATTGCTTCGGCAAGCGGGACCGGACGGTTGAGCTTCATGTTTTGCAGGGTGAAAATCAGTGATTTCACAGCCGGTGTTTTGGCGCGAAATTCGTTATTGAGGGTCCATTCACCCTCCCCCTTCTTTTCCAGGATCACCATGTCACCCCCCGATCCGGTGATCTCCACCCTGACAATTTCCCTCTCCGCGGAAATGCCGAATTCAGTCAGGCCGGCCGGGCGCCACATAAACAGCAACGCCAGGATGATTCCCAAAAAAACCAGGGAGAGGACAAAAAAAAGCATACCCTTTGACATGCGCATGATGGGAAAGACTTTTTTAAGCGGTGTATTTATTTTTCCTCCAGAACATCCTGGCCAGTCCGGCAACGATCACCAACAACAAGGGCAGTAAGACATTCACCAGCCGGATCACCTTCAAGTCATTCACCACCCGGGTACGGTCGAGCAGGCGGAGGCGCACAACCCTTGCCCTGGCCTCCATGAAGCCGGAATCGTCGCTGAGGTAGTTGATGGCATTCAAAACAAAATCCTTATTGCCAAAGGTTTCCCCGCTAAAACGATCGTAACCCAAAGGGAGAGCCTGTCCCCCGCTTCCGAACTGGTTGCGGATGATGTCCCCGTCGCTGACTACAATCATGGCGGTGGGTGCGCTTTCATCCCGATGGATAAACCCAGGGGGCAAACCAACCTCCGGAAGGATTCGGTTCGTAAATACGGATTGAAACCTGCCTTCGAGCAGGGCGCCAATGGGTTTCGGCGGACCCGCATAAAGGCGCTCATCGGGGGGATCCTGTAAAATATCCAGGCTGATCAGGACAGGGCTGGGAAGGGTGCGGGAGTAAGGGGACGTTTCCAGGAGTATGGTTTTTTCTATCCCCGGACTGGCGATCGTGTCCAGACTGCTTACAAATTCAGTCCGCAAAAGATTCAGATTATTGACCACAGGATGGGATACGGCTGGTGAAGCCAAGGGAAAAAAATACCAGGGCAACAGGTTTATCTGGGGCCGGCCGGCCATTTCCCCGGTTGTTACGGCCAGGGGAGCGGCCTGAAGATCCTGAACCAGGTCTGCATTAAGCCTTACCCCATATTTAAAAAACATGTCATCGATATTGAGATCCCTGGGCAATGCCACGGTCTCAAATGATGGGGCCTGCAAGCTGTCCATATCAGCATAGACCGGATCGACAAGCCACAGAAGGGAACCACCCCGCATGAGAAACTGATCCAAAATGTATTTTTCCCCCTCCGAAAAAGCTTCATTTGGCCGGGCGATAACCAGTGTGCGATGGTTTTCAATGACTTCAAATCCTCCTTCCAATTGAACCCTGTCCACCGCATAAAACTCGCTGAGCGCCTGGGTAATATCTGCCACGTAGCGGGATTCGAAAGTTCCGTGGCTGGCGATAAAGCCCAGTTTTTCCCGTGGTCCTTCGGTAAGGC
>JAWLHS010000183.1:0-4921 GCA_041690235.1 Bacteroidales bacterium | reverse complement strand
AGAACTTGACCGCTTTATTGATGCCATGGTAAGCATTCGGGGAGAAATTCGCGAAATTGAAGAGGGAAAAGCTGATCCGGAAAACAATGTGATTAAAAATGCTCCGCATACCGCGGAGATGTTGATCAGCAGCGATTGGGACAAACCATATGACCGGGAGAAAGCGGCTTTCCCGCTGTCCTGGTCAAAGGAAATCAAGTATTTCACCCCGGTTACCCGCATCGACGATGCCTATGGTGACCGCAACCTGGTCTGTACCTGTGATCCCATCGAAAGTTACGCACAGGACTAAACCATTGCCTCAGGATTAAACCATTGCCTGCAAAGGATTCTTAGTGGTTCTTGTTCTGGTGGTACAGGAAACGCTTGATTTTCTTGGTGGGGGTTTTCTCAAAGGGCTCAGACTGTTCTTCAACAAATGTCACACGGGAAAACCGGTTTAAGCGGGTATTGACCTTCTGCTGAATCTCCTGTAGTCTGTGTCTTACCTTTTCCTGGGCCTGTTCAAAGAGGTGCCCCGCCGATTCTTTCAGATCGGAGTAGCTTTGCCCCGCCGATTCTTTCAGGTCGGAGTAACTTTGACCGGCTGATTCTTTCAGGTCGGAGTAACTTTGCCCTGCCGATTCTTTCAGGTCGGAGTAACCCTGTTCGGCTGATTTCTTCAGTTCATGGTAACGATGGTCAATCGCCTCATAATTCAGGTGGACCTTCGCAACCAACTTGCCTTTGAGCTCATAAACCAGGGACTCCAGAACATGGTGTTCGCTGTTGATAACCGCCTCAATGTCTTCAGGATAGATGTTTTCGCCCGTGGGACTGATAATGATGTTTTTCAGGCGGCCACGGATATACAGGTATCCATCCTCGTCCATGGCACCCAGGTCGCCGGTTTTAAACCAACCATCTTCAGTAAAAACTTCCCTGGTTAATTTTTCTTCCTTATAGTAACCCTTCATGATGTTGGGACCTTTGGCCAGTATTTCTCCCTCACCGGTTTCCGGATCCGGCTTGTCAATCTTGAGCTCCTGTCCGGGGAGACAAAAGCCGGTCGAACGGAATTTTGTGATTTTGGGGCCACAGCCTGCCAACAGGGGTGAGGTTTCTGTCAAGCCGTAACCGATTGCGTATGGAAACCCAGCGTCCCTGAGAAACAACTCCGCCTCGGCGTTGAGTTTGGCGCCGCCGATGCCAAAGAAATGAATATTGCCGCCAAAGGCTTTGTAGATCTTCTTTCCGGCCAGCTTATGAAAAAATTTCTGAAACGCCCTGCTCCTGGCAAACAAACGCATCACCGCGCTGCCGCTTAACTTGGGTTTGACCTTGTTTTGGTAAACCTTTTCAATGATCAAGGGCACGGTCAGCATCATGGTTGGCTTTACGGCCTCCATGGCAGGAAGCAATACCGCCGGAGTCGGAAGCTTGTCCAGGTAATATACCGCAGCCCCCGTCATAAAGGGAATGATGAACCCGATGGTGCATTCGTAGGTGTGGGGAAGCGGAAGAACGGAAAGCAAGCGGTCTGTTTGATTTACATCCTGTATTCCAAGCGTATTCACCGCATTGGACAGGATGTTTTTATGACTCAGCATGACGCCCTTGGGGCTGCCCGTGGTGCCCGAGGTATACAGAATGGCCGCAAGGTCATCTTCGGCGGGCACTGGCAGATCCGTCACGGCCCCGGACTCCCTGCCTACGGTTCGCTTTTCAATCGCCCCGTTGATCTCCAGACTGCCCAGGCTGATCTCACTGAAATCGTCCGCAAGAATGGCTGATTTCAGGGTCTTGGGTAATACCTGGTGCAACTTAGCGCTTTGCTTTTCGGAGACCACAATGGCACGCGCTTCACTGTGTGCAAGTATCTTTTCTATCTCGGCTTCGGTGAAGTCGGTCAAAATGGGAACCACAACAGCCCCCATGCTTGTGATGGCCAGATAGGCAACACCCCAGTTGGGCATGTTCTGGCTAAGCAGGGCCACCCTGTCACCCTTGGAAATGCCAAATGAGTGCAGCTTCCGGGTGAGTTCGTCCGCGCCGTTCTTCACATCCTGGTAAGTCAGCGGCTCTTCACCGACAAAAGAAAGGGCCGGCAACCCGGAGTAAAGCCGGGTGCTGTTATCCAGAAGGGCGCGAAAATGTAAATCCTTGATAATGCTCATAAAAAAACGATTAAGCTGCAAAGGTACGCATTATACGCCCGCTTTAATTACAAAATTTTATAAACAATTGTATAATTTTTTGAAAACCAGTTCGAATCGCAGCTTATTACCTGGTTCATAATGGTTTAACAACAAGGCTACGGGGGTTGTTCAATGGGCAGGCGAAGTGAAGGGGTTCCCCGGTGAAGTTTCCGGGTTCCATCAATGGATTGGCGGAAAAGCTGAACCTGAAAAGACCGGTATTGCGGCCTGCAATCGCATAGACTATCGACCCCCCGACAGGAGATCGTCAAAATAGGCAATGGTTTTTTGCAGGCCTTCCTCCAGCTGCACCTTCGCCTCCCATTCAATCAGGCTTTTTGCATAACTGATGTCGGGTTTTCGCTGAATGGGATCGTTTTCAGGCAGTGGTTGGTAGGTAATCCTGGAGGCTGAGCCGGTCAGCGCGATCACCTTCCTGGCAAGTTCCATGATGGTGAATTCGTTTTCGTTGCCCAGGTTCACCGGACCGGTAATGGCATTGCCGGTTTGCATGAAACGGACCAAGCCCTCGATCAGATCATCGACATACTGGAAACTGCGGGTCTGGCTGCCGTTGCCATAGATGGTAATGTCCTTGTTCTGCAGGGCCTGTACAATAAAATTTGACACCACGCGTCCGTCGTCCGGCTGCATTCGTGGCCCATAGGTATTAAAAATGCGTACGATCTTGATTCTGACCTGGTTCTGGGTATGGTAATCCATAAAAAGAGTTTCGGCGCAACGTTTGCCCTCGTCGTAACAGGATCGAATACCGACGGGATTCACGTTGCCCCAGTAATCCTCTCCCTGGGGATGGACAATGGGGTCGCCGTATACTTCGCTGGTTGACGCCTGCAAAATTTTGGCCTTGATCCGCTTGGCCAGTCCCAGCATATTGATGGCCCCCATCACAGAGGTCTTGATCGTTTTAATGGGATTGTACTGGTAGTGAACAGGAGAGGCGGGACAGGCCAGGTTGTAGATTTCATCCACCTCCAGAAAGATCTCCTTGGTGATATCGTGCCGTATAACCTCAAAAAAGGGATAATCCCTGAGGTGGTTGATGTTGGCCTTGGAGCCCGTAAAGAAGTTATCCAGGCAGATGACTTCATGTCCCTCCTGCAGGAATCGCTCACAAAGGTGGGAACCGATAAAGCCGGCACCCCCGGTAACCAGAATTCGTTTCCTCATTATTTCCTTCCTATACCATAGTAAACGAAGCCGTTCTCATTGGCCTCTTCCGGATCAAAAATATTTCGCCCGTCAAACAGAAGCTTCCCTCCCATCAGTTTGGCCAGCACTTTGTAATTGGGTATGCGGAACTCATTCCATTCCGTGACCAGAATAAGGGCATCGGCCGCAATGGTGGCCTCATACATATCGCCTGCGTACTGGATACGGTCTCCAAGATAGTGTGCCCGGGCTTCACTGATGGCAACCGGATCATATGCCGTCACCGAGGCTCCGGCCTCAATCAGGTCATTGATCAGCACCACCGATGGAGCCTCTCTCATGTCATCCGTTCCGGGTTTAAAGGCCAGGCCCCATACAGCAAATTTTCTGCCGGCAATGTTTCCATTAAAATGGGTCATGATCTTTTTGGTAACAATATGCTTTTGATCGTCATTCACTTTCTCTACCGCATCCAGCAGGCGAAGGTCATAGCCAAATTCCCGGGCCGTCCTTATAAGCGCTTTCACATCTTTGGGGAAGCAGGATCCCCCGTAACCGATCCCCGGATAAATAAATTTGTTGCCGATACGGGGGTCACTGCCAATGCCCCGGCGTACATGATTGATGTCGGCACCTACAATCTCACACAGGTTGGCCATGTCGTTGATAAAGCTGATCTTGGTGGCCAGCATGGCATTGGCTGCATATTTGGTCATTTCCGAGGAAGTGATGTCCATGAATATGAGCGGGTGTCCGTTGAGCAAAAATGGTTTATAAAGACGCTCGAGCACTTTTTCCGCCCGTTCGGATTCAACCCCGATTACGATCCGGTCGGGTTTCATAAAATCATCCACGGCATTGCCTTCTTTAAGAAACTCCGGATTGGACGCCACATCGAATTCCACATTCGAACCTCGTTTGTCCAGTTCCTGCTGTATGGCTTCCCTGACCCTTTTGGCCGTCCCCACAGGCACGGTACTTTTGGTAACCACCACGGTGTAATGGTTCAGGTATTGTCCGATTTCCCTGGCCACACCGATCACATGGTTCAGATCCGCACTGCCGTCCTCTCCCGGAGGAGTGCCCACGGCGATGAATACCACATCACTCCCCTCAATCACCTCCCCTATGCTTGTGGTGAAATACAAACGTTCCTTTTCCACGTTTCGCTCAACGATCTCATCAAGCCCGGGTTCATAAATCGGCAGAATGCCCTTGTTCAGCTTGTCAATCTTTTCCTGGTCTATATCAACGCAATAGACCATGGCGCCTGTTTCGGCCAGGCAGGTTCCAGTCACCAATCCAACGTAACCTGTTCCAACAATCAATACCTTCATTAAAAAAATGTTACAGTTTAACAACAAGACTGTTGCCGGCGCGATTCTTACAGCAGCGAATAGGCAACGGCCAATCCGACGGTTACCACAGAAGCCATAACCATCAACTTAATCAGGATATTCAGACTGGGACCTGAGGTGTCCTTAAAGGGGTCTCCGACCGTGTCGCCAACCACGGCTGCTTTATGGTTTTCGGAGTTCTTTCCCCCAAGGTTTCCTTCTTCAATGTATTTC
>JAWLHS010000182.1:0-4927 GCA_041690235.1 Bacteroidales bacterium | reverse complement strand
GTCTCCGATCCTCAGCCTGGCAATCCCTTCTGTCAGGCCCGGGATCAGATGGCTGTTGCTTAACCTTACAAGGACGGGTTCATCACGTCCGCGGGAATCATCAAAAACCGTCCCATCAGCGAGCATGGCCGTATAATGGATTTTTACAAGGCTACCCGCACCGACCGGATCGCCACTGCCCCGTTGGGTGACGGTCAGACTAAGTCCCGATTCGGTGGTTTCAGCCTTTGGTGCAACAAAATCCCTGATCGGCCGGCACCCAGGTAGAACCAGCAAAGACAAGGCAACAACAATGGAAATGATAGGGGCTTTTGTCATCCCGAACAAGGATTGAATCTACTGAACATCCACCACTTCCACCTCAAATACCAGGGTGGAATAAGGTGGGATGAGTTCGCCGGCACCCCGGTCGCCGTAGCCAAGGTGGGAAGGGATCACCAAAAGGGCTTTTCCTCCCACATTCATCAACGAAAGTCCTTCGTCCCAACCCGGAATGACCTGACCGGTGCCTACTTCAAAATCAAGGGGCTCACCACGCTCGTAGGAAGAATCAAAAACGGTTCCATCTAGCAAACGGCCTTCATAATGCACAAAGACCGTAGAGCCAGGGGTGACCGGCTCTCCGCTACCTTTTTCTTTTTCCACGAAGTAGAGACCGCTTTCACGGGGGGCCACCGAAATGCCCTCATCCAGCAAATACTGCTCCAGCAGTCCATCCTCATCCAGGGCCCTTTGCTCGTTTGCCTGCATCTGTTGTTCCATAATCCTTTGCTGTTCAGCCATAAAACCTTCCTCATCCAGGGCGGCATTCAGCTTAACATCAAAATAAAGCATGTCGCCTGAATTGACAAAAGGGGGAAGTTCGAACATACTGGCCGTAATCAGAAAAAAGTCCTCCGCATCAATAATGAAGGTGGCACTGTCTCCAATGGCCATCAAGGCCAGTCCTTCATAGATATCGCCCGGATATTCAGGTTCGATCAGTTCAAGAAACATAGGGACCTCACCCTCACGCGTATCAAAAAGAATACTGTCATTCAGACGGTAAACCATTTGCATACTGAGCACATCTTCAATTTGGGCCATTTCGCCACCCGACTGCTCATGGAATTTATACTTCAGTCCGCCTTCGGTTTCTTTAAACCCTCTGTCGGAATTACCGCCGCAGGCAAAAAATAATCCAGCGACCAATGCAAGTGTCAACAATTTCAGCTTTTTCATGTGTTTCAAAATTAAGATTATTATTGTTAGTCAATGAGTTCAATTAGTTCCACATCATAAACAATGGCGGCTCTTTGGGGGATGCGCTCCCCATCGCCGGGCAGACCATGAGCCAGGTGTGCCGGTAAAATGAATTTGGCCCTGTCTCCAACCCGCAGCAATACAATTCCTTCTTCCAGTCCGCTTTCCACACCGCCTCGTCCGATCCGGAATCTCCGCGGTCCTTTTTCATCACTGGAATAAACCAGATCTCCGGTTAGCAGCCGGACGCTGTAATTGATCACGGCGGTCTGACCGGAACGGGCCCGGGGTCCGTTTCCCTGCCTGTAGATGTAGTATCGCAATCCGGATCCGGTCTCCCTGGTCTCCCATCCATAACGGTCGATAAAATCAATAATATCCTGGTTTTCAATTTCCAGCAAGATTTTATTGGTCCCGATCATTGCTTCATGCATGTCTCCATTGTCGGATGATCGCCCCGGCGGGGCTTCCCCTTCACAGGCATACAGGATCAGAAACACCGCCAATGGGGTTGCACTCCAGACCATACGTTTAGTCATCATATTCAATTCCAAAATTTTTAACCGGATGTCAGTGCCTTCACCAATTCCTCAAACCGCAACAAGGTGCTTTCCATTGGGTCAAAACTTTTGCCTCCTGCCGCATTGACGTGCCCGCCTCCATAAAAATGATCCCTGGCAAACCGGTTCACGTCCACATCCCCGGCGGATCTGAATGAAACCTTAATGTGGTCCTCATGTTCAGTAAACAGGGCCGCCAGTGAAATGTTTTCGATGCTAAGGGCATAGTTCACAACCCCTTCAGTATCCCCTTCCTGGTAATGAAACCTGTCAAGGTCATTTTTGCCCAAGCTGATATAAGCGGTTTGTTGTTCGGGCATCACCACAAGCCGCTCGCTCAGGCAATATCCGAGCAAACGCATCCGGTCTGACGAATAGGTGTTATAAATCAGCCTGTGAATGCGCTCCCCATCCACCCCCGTGCGAATCAGTTTTGCCGTGATCAGGTAAGTTCCCGGATTATTGCAGGAATAGCTGAAGGAGCCCGTATCGGTAACGATTCCGGCATACAGGCACTCAGCCGCCTCTTGATCCACGCAGGATGACCACCCCAGGGCTTCAAAAAATTCGTACACCAACTCGGCCGTGCTGCTGGATCCAGGATAAGAAAAAACCAGGTCGAATCCAGGCTCTGGTTCAGGGTGATGGTCTATAAGGACTTTTACCCCATTGGCACTCACCAGGACATCCTGCAGGGCATCTATGCGGGAAAAACCGTTGAAATCGAGGCAGAAAACCAGATCTGCCCCCATGATCAGTTCCCTGGCCTTCTGCGGACGATCAGAGGCAACAATAACCTTTTCATTAAAAGGCAACCATTTCAAAAAGCCCGGATAGGCGTTGGGAACCACAACCTCTACATCCAGGCAACCCGCATTCCGAAGGCAAATATACATACCCAGGGAAGACCCCACGGCGTCTCCGTCCGGATTGGTATGGGTTACAATCACAATGCGCCGGCTTTTGTCTTCCAAAAGGGATTTTGTGTTGCTGATCAGTCGTGGATCCAAGGCGTCGGGGTTTATGGCCAAGACACAAAGGTAACAAAAACCTGCAGTTTGTTTTTGTCGGACAGGGGATTATTTTTTTCCAATTGAAGCGGCATTTTTTTAACTTTACCCACTCTATGCCCCATAACGGATGACCAAAGGAAACATAACCCTGACCCTGATTAAACCCTATGCAGTACAAAACGGCTATGTAGGTGCGATACTGGCCAGAATCAACGAAGCAGGCTTCAGAATCGTGGCCATGAAATACCTGCAGGTCTCAAAAAAAATGGCCGAGGACTTCTATGAGGTCCACAGGCAAAAGCCATTTTATGACCGCCTGTGCAATTTCATGAGCGCTGGTCCGATCGTTGCGGCCATCCTGGAAAAGGAAAATGCCGTGGCGGACTACCGGCAATTGATCGGCGCAACCGATCCAAGGATCGCCCATGATGGCACCCTGAGAAAACTGTTCGGTGCCAGCGTGGAGCTAAATGCGGTGCATGGCTCGGATTCCGACGAAAATGCAGTTCGGGAAGCAGGCTTCTTTTTCTCTCAGCTGGAGCGTTTCTAAGGCGCTGACGGGTTGAACTCGGAAAAAGTCCCGTCATCGTATACAAAGACGACCTTAACCGCCCTTTTGGGTCTGTTTCCTTCATCATTCGAACCGCTTGGAAGGGATCCGGGAAATTTTAAACCGGTATCCTGGGGGGCCTTGTTGGGGAAATTGGTTTCACCTACAGGAGCAGCCTCTTTTCCCTGCGAAACGCCCTTCTTAGGCCGGTTCATTGTTGCAGGGTCCGTTTTTTCTGTAGCTTCCCCGAAGCTTGTTGTGTCCACACCTTTACCGGGCTGGATCCCGGATCCACCACCAGAGCGATTGTTTTCTTCGGACGCCCCGGGCGGGGGCTCATCCATCTCAACCTGAGAGAACAGGGTATTTGTAGAAATAAACATGGGTTCTTCCCCACGCATCAGCCAGGCAACGCGTACTTCAGGAAATGATGAAAGTACTTTTTGAATAAATTCAAGACTCGGATTGTTTCGGCCCGACAAAATATGCGAGATGGTGGAGCGCGGAACGCCCAGAATATCCGCGAACCGCGAAGCGCTGAGTTTTTTTACCTGAATAATCTTTGCAATTCGCTCGACCATGCCTTGTTTACTTCCTTAAACTAGAAGTTCCATTTGTAAATTTATAAAAAAATTTCAATGCTTGGATCCGATCCATGACATTTTTTTGTGTTTACAATTATAAAATACGTATTTTATTTTAATTAATACTCCAGGTAATCCTTTTATTACACTATTTATAAGTTGGTTAAAAAAAAACTATATATTTTTCAGTTTAATTGCATATAAACATTCATAGTTTATACTTATACTTTATATAATATTGTTATTTTATTGAATACGTGTTATTAAATACGATTAAATGAATAATATACACCAGTTATTAACAAAAAAAAGTTGTTTACATTTTGCAACTAAATATTGTTTACATTTCCAATTGTATACATTTGTGTACAATACTGTTTTACAGATATATAACAATGTGTGTTTACATTCATAACATCTTGTTTTCATTTGTAAACTACTGTTCCTGTTTCCTTTTGTATACAAAATATTTTGTTGTCATCTGTAAACAGGTCAATGATTTCTCTGTTCTTTCCAAATCTGAAATGGCCTTGGCTTGTTATGGATTGGTTTCGACCCTGGATCAACCGTTGCCCCTGCTCTACCCTTCCTCCCATGATTTTATGCAGCTTGTATTCACAACCATCCCTCCGGGCATGCATCCGCAGTTGTTCAGGGTCTGCCATCTTTGGGAGGCCAGCTTGCTTGTGAACAGGCCGCATTCCCCCGCGAGAATGCATTATTTGAACTGAAGCTGTCCATTGGATGGAAGCATCGGGAACATGGGAAGCAATAAATGGGAAAGAAATTAGATATGCCGGGGCTATCTATTTCATTTTTATAGCTTTAATCGAGCGGGTGAAGTTGTTTCCGGTCAGCCGGACAAGATAGATTCCCTGGGGCAGGTGGCTGATTCCGGCAAAGGCCCTGATTTGATTGAAGCCCACATCCACCGGGATGTGGTTCATGGAATACACCACCTCACCTTTCATATTGATC
>JAWLHS010000181.1:0-4930 GCA_041690235.1 Bacteroidales bacterium | reverse complement strand
GCCTCTGCCTCCCCGTTGCAAATGCGATGTATCAGTCCCTTCTCAGTACCAGCCTCCTTACTTCACCATTTTGACGCAGGCCTTTAGGTTTGGTTACATTTCAAAGCAAAGCCGCCACCGGTTAATTTCACGGCTGCTCAGGTAATACCCATCTACAATGACCGGTAATCAAATAGCTTGTATTCTTTGGGACGGATAAGCTGTAACCAGCCAATGCAACTTGTAACCAATTTCTGGCGCATGCGTCAAAACAGCAAACAAAGCATATTTATCATTAAAAACCTATTGTTATGCTGGAATTCATTTTTATACCTGTCATTTTTGGGATTGTAACCCTTGGTATTTACAGGATTGTGGAACTTTTTGTAAAGAGAAAGGAGCGTTTGCTGATGATAGAAAAGCTGGGGCAAACTGAAGAAGTTTCGGAGTTTCTCAAGAATTTTCCATCCGCCGGTAACCAGAATAAGTCATACAACGCGCTGAAAGCAGCCTTTTTACTGATTGGGTTGGGATTTGGGTTGCTGGCAGGATTCCTCATCAGCTCATTCTGGCAGACCAATATCCCTTTTGATTCCAGAATGGCATTCCATGTCAGAGAAACCGTCAATATAATTTACGGAGCGTCTGTGTTGTTTTTCGGCGGACTGGGGTTGCTTATGGCTTTTTTGCTGGAGCAAAAATACATCCAAAGGGACAAGAAAAGCCATTAGTCTGAGGCCTCTGTCTACTCCGGGTCCTCCTCAATGGATTCATCTGCGCGTTTTCCATTTTCCGGAGTCTTTCCGTTGCTTCCTATCCACCCACACTGGCCTGTTTGCGTTTCATGCAGTTTCCCTCCTGTAGATCTTTACCTCCTGGTTGTTTACGGTAAACCCGTTGCAGATGTGCTCCCAGCCTTTTCGCTCATAAAAGTTCACGAGGTCCGTATAAAGGTACAGTTTACTGAAACCCTTGTTTTTGGCCTCATTCAGTCCGTGCGCAAGCAGCAGTCCTGCCATTCCCTTGTTTCGTTGCACTTCGACCACAAACAAACAGGCCAGCCAGGGCATAAGGTCCTGCCGGCTGATCAGGTCGTTGGTCAGAAGGGCATATGACCCGACAATCTGATCTTTTCTGTCCAGCGCAAGATAAAACTTGGGCAGCGGGACCGCATGGTCCATCGAATGGACGATGCAATCCTCATAAAATGGGAAGTTGTTTTCGTTGCCCCAGCACTCCCAGAAGAATTTGACGGCCCTTCCTGCCAGTTCAGGCCTTTGGGAAAGTTCAATGATCATGTTGTCCGTTTCGAGTCCTTTTGCTAATCTATAGAATAATGCTGAAATCTTCCCCGAAATCAATGTATTTTTATTTCCTGCTTATATTTTAGCAATCGAAAGGGTCTAACGAATTATTATCTATTCCGGACATGTCCACACCATCCGTATTTATCAGACTGGCAATGCTGGGTATCCTTGTGATCTTATCCCCCACTTCAGCAAGCCATGCCCAGCGCATCTATGACGCTTCCGGGGGTATTATTGGAAGGGTGGACGGAAACAGGTTGTTTGACTCCAGGGGCAGTATTACACTTTGATTGTCCAGATAGTTCTTCTTCCTCCCGCTTGGGCATACCATGGAACCGTTAACCCACTGACCTACAAATTTTTGGGACACTTACCTCCGGGCAGGAAGCCTTTTAAGAACCATTGTCCCGGCCATCAATACAACGCAAAGCCCCTTGGCAACAAAGGGTTTTTTTGTTTAATAATATATGTTTATTGTTAAACAATAGTAATGCTTTTTTGTTACAATTAATAAAAACCGCTTAAACATACATGACCCCATGAAACCACATCACGGATCCCTAGTTGTCATCATGCTTTTCATCCAGTTGCTGTCGATCCCCGCAAAATCGCTTGCGCGCGCCCCCGAACAATACCCATACGCAGTATTGCAGGATTTTGATCAATTTGAGCTTCGGCTCTACGAGGGGGCCATATTTGCCAAAACGCACATCGATGCGGAAACCTACCGCAGGGGTTCCGGCAATGGATTCCGGACACTGGCCTCCTACATTTTCGGCGACAATGACCGCGGTGAAAGCATTGCCATGACGGCACCCGTACTCATGGGCTGGGAAGACGGCATGGTGATGGAATTCATGATGCCCTCCGGGTACACCCTGGAGACCCTTCCCGCACCCGGCCAGCCCGGTATAGAAATTTATGAAAAGCCGGCCGTTGCCATGGCGGGCCTAAGCTTTGGCGGATGGGCCAACGACCGGCGGATTGCACAAAAAATTGAGGAGCTTGCGTCCCTGCTTGAAGCATACGGGATCGCCCATACCGGCCACTTTCAATATTTTGGCTACAATCCACCTTACCAGGTAACCAACCGCAGAAATGACATCGTCGTGGAAGTCACTGGATTGGCAAGGTGAGCACGGCCTGAATAATGCCTTTCTGTAATTGTTTATCGTTTAAACCCTTTCACTATTTATCGCTCCAATATTTATAAACCGTTGATTTATTAATAAAGCATGATGTCAGCTCCTTTTCACCAATTTTCAGCCAAAAATCTGCAGGGAAAAGAAATCCAAATGGAAGAATACCAGGGCAAAACCATCCTGGTGGTAAACACAGCGAGCAAATGCGGGTTTACCCCCCAGTATGAAGGCCTGGAAGAGGTTTACCTGAAATACAAAGACAAAGGCTTGGTTGTGCTGGCGTTTCCATGCAATCAATTCGGAAATCAGGAGCCGGGCGATGAAGCATCCATCGCCCAGGGTTGCCTGGTGAATTACGGGGTCACCTTCCCCGTCTTTGCCAAAGTCGATGTCAACGGGAAAAACGCCCATCCGATTTTCAAATACCTGAAGAAGCAACTGCGTGGCTTTCTTGGCGGTGGCATCAAATGGAACTTCACCAAGTTTTTGATCGATTCGAACGGAAAACCGGTGAAACGGTTTGGTCCGGCAGTAAAACCTTCGGAAATCGACCATTATCTGGCGACCAGGGTTTTTGCCGTAAAGGTCCACTGACCTTTCTCCGGCAATGATTCCGCAAATAAGATGTCCCGGGCTGTTTTCCGGGGGGAGGCGCCCTTTTCTACAAACTCTTTTCCCTGGCGGAGTTTCTGCAGGCCACCGGAACGAAGAAGGTCAAGCATTGCTATACCCTCGGGGTGGAAACCCGGTAAGGCATTGGGTTCTGAAAAA
The DNA here is from genome assembly GCA_041690235.1 of Bacteroidales bacterium. Classification (GTDB taxonomy): domain Bacteria; phylum Bacteroidota; class Bacteroidia; order Bacteroidales; family UBA7960; genus SLSG01. Next base: position 1,731 of record JAWLHS010000181.1, on the reverse strand, counting down.
ATCCCTGCAAATTGCCCCCGTTTGATTGGCCAAAATTATAGGCTTCCGTGACAGCCCGATCCTCTTCCAGCGGGTGGGCAATGGTTTTCCTGAATGCCGGACTCCATAACGAAAGCTTGTCATGAGTCTGCAGGTACTTGAACGGGATGGAATGCGTGCCCAGGACCACCGGTAGCTGGTAATGGGTTTCAATGAATTCCCGGAATTGTTTGATCCGGGGATACGGTGGATAACCTACCACCAGCCCCGTGGTCAAATGGATCACATCCGCCTCGTTTTTTTTCATCCCGGCCGGCACATACTCAATGTTACCGCAAGGACAGCCACCGCAATCGCAGTAGCCCAACAACTCCAGGGCTTCATCTTTCGGATATCTTGAAAATCCCCGGTATGTTCCCGCAGAACCCGCAGACACTTGCCTCCGCCGCAATTTTAATAGCGGCCACAGATTATGATCCCGATTTTTTTCATGGGCATGAATTATTCCATCCGGTTCAGTTTCTCCGGCAAATACAAAAAACCGCTCCCGAAATCAACGATCAAACTCAAACGAATTATTGTCGGATGTACAGGTATTTGTTCAGGCCGACCCCATCCAAAAGACCCTCTACTTTATAGACGACATTTAAACTTACCGGCTTACCTGTAAACGAAATAAACAACAACGCGGAATCTTTTACAAAACAATTGCCCCCCGGAAGATTAGCAGTCGCCTGTCTTCCATCAACATGAACAACTCGCTGAATGGTTAAGGATTGCCATGGCGCCATACGCTTTTTGTATCGCACCATATGCAATTCAGGGTACAGTGTTGCAGCCTTAAAAAACTGGCAGGCCATCATTGAATAGACGGTCGATGAAAGATCGCATGAACGAATCGCCAGTTGACCTGCCAGGCCTTGAATAATAAAAGCTTGCGCCATTGTCCCAAATTGGCCAGGTGTTTTTTGGGGGGCAATTATAGCTGGTACATTTACAAAGGGAGCGTGTTTTGGTCTGGCGCTTTGGTGAACAATCAATACTTAAAAATGTTTAATTATTGGTAAAACCAAATTAGCAAAGCCATGGATATCAAAGAAGAACTTGCAGCAAGAGTAAAAAGACTTGAAGGCTTCATTGAGGACAGGGGGTTATTTTCTGAAAAGCTAAATAAAGCCAAGAAAGCACAGCGGAACATTAATGCAGCCATTTTTCTGGGCAGCCTAATAACTGTTGCCGGTATTGTGGTTTGGGCGCTTAACAGGGATTAAGTTGATGTTCGCAAATTCGGACTAAACTGAACACACTCTCCCGGAACAAACCATACACCCCTCTCCGGCGAACAGGCTGTACACCCTTCTCCGGTGAACAAACCATACACACCTCCCCGGCAAACAGACTATTCATTCGACACAGTGGTTACCGCATGTGTTTTTTGCTCAGTGCCTGACCCGGTGCATTGGCTAAAAGAGATCAAAAGAGTTTGTAGAAATGGCGAAAAGGTTTTGATGATTGATCATATCATCAGCCAGGAAACACCAGTGCGAAAACTGATGGCTCGATATGGTTAAACTATTCCAAATAAGCAATTCAAAATCAGGCTGCCCTGCCCCTTTCAGATTTTCCGACCCGCCATTCGGGCAAGTAACAAAAAATTATTCTTTTTCTGCTGTTACTGCTGCATTCAACGCCGGAACCTGCTCATTATAAGGTATAAACGAAAAGACGAAGAAGTCAATCAACCATTCTGAG
>JAWLHS010000180.1:0-4954 GCA_041690235.1 Bacteroidales bacterium | reverse complement strand
GGCCAAAAATGAAATATTTCTCGTCCGGATGTTGCCCGGGAGTGAACCAGGACATATTTTCCACCACGCCAAGTATGGGAACATTCAAACCCGGGTTGGCAAACATGGAGGCCGCCTTTCTTGCATCATTGATTGCAATCTCCTGGGGCGTTGTTACAATGATGGCCCCACTCAGACTCAACTTCTGAACGGTAGTTAATTGAATGTCTCCGGTTCCGGGAGGAAAATCAATGATCATGAAATCAATCTCACCCCATTGCGTCTTTTCAAAAAGCTGGGTGATGGCATTGGCCGCCATCGGACCCCGCCAGATCAGGCCTTTATCCATGGCAACAAAAAATCCGATGGACATTATTTTAACACCATATTTTTCAACCGGAAATATGGCTTCGGTGTCTCCGAATGTTGTCACCTCGGGTTTCTGTTTTTCAATGTCAAACATTTTGGGGATGGACGGACCATAAATATCCGCATCAACCAGTGCCACCTTAAAGCCCTTCCTGGCCAGCGCAACGGACAGGTTGGCCGAAACCATGGATTTCCCGACACCGCCTTTGCCAGATGCCACAACGATGATCTTTTTGACCCCGTGAAGTTCGATTTTTTCAAAAATGCCCATATAAATAATCTGTTAAAATGAGTGAATCAATGTATTATTGAAGGATGTTGGTCAGATGGGACGTCTATGCATTGACTTGGATTTATGCGAACAACCTCTGGTCAGTCTTTGACTATTCATTCAATTCATTCAGGCCGGTAATTGTTCTCCAGATCCCGATAATCTCCTTGCTTATGTCGGCCTCAGGGGCCCATTCGGTGATGCTTTTGCATTGCACCATGGCTTCTACAACCAAGGGATCGAATGGCAATTGACCGGCCAAAGTGATTCCGTTGGCCACACAAAAATCCTCAATCTGACTTGCCATGACGGGGTTTAAATCCGCTTTATTGATGATTACCCAGGCCTTCAGGCTGAATGCTGAAACCATTTCGTGAACCCTTTTCAGATCATGCAGCCCGGTCAGGGATGGCTCGGTAACAATCACAACATGGTCGGCTCCGGTGATGGATGATATGGCTGAACACCCGATACCGGGCGGACCGTCAATGATGATCGTTCCAATCTGGTGTTTTTTTGCTAGTTTCCTGGCCTTATCCCGGACAAGGTTTACCAGCTTGCCCGAGTTTTCCTCTCCGGGCGCCAGCTTCCCGTAAACCATCCAGCCATTCCGGAATGGACCGGCAAACATCCGGCTCTTGTTGTTTTCAATCATGGTGATGGCTCGCCGGGGACAAATACGTGAACAAAGCTGGCAGCCATCGCATAATATTTCTGACACAATCATTTGTCCCCCATCATCCAGTATGGCACCGAATCGGCAGTATTCCTGACACAGTCCGCATGAATTGCACAGGTTGGGGTCGATGATGGCATGCTTGCTGCCAATGTATACCTGTTCCTCTTCATGCACCGGATCGAAGATCAGGTAGAGATTGGCCGCGTCTACGTCGCAATCAGCAAGCAATACCTGCCGTGACAGACTGGCCAGGGCTGCGCTGATGATGCTTTTCCCCGTACCCCCTTTGCCGCTAATTATGGCTACTTCCACCATTTTGATTCACTCGGTTAACCACCTGAAAGAGTTGCTCACCAAATTCCGGCCGGTGTTCAGCAATGACTCCTCCCCTTGAATAAATTGATGCCATGTCTTTGTCGAAGGGAACCTCCAGTAAAAGGGGAATGCCCTCCTCCTCCAGGTATCTGTATACCTGATTGTTACCTAGTCCGGCCCGGTTCACGATCACCCCAAATTGCTTATCCATTCCCCGAAGCGTCTCCACCGATTGTTTCAGGTCGCTGAGTCCGAACGGGGTCGGTTCCGTAACAAGAATCACGTAATCTGCCGTCAATACTGTATGGATAAATGGACATGAGGTACCGGGCGGGGCATCCATCAACACGATTTGGTGGCTCCCGCATCCGTGAACAGCGGCCTTGATCACCGGCACAGGCGAATACACACCCACACGCAGGCGGGCCTCAAAAACAGATGAAGATTTGGTGACAGAGTAATGAGTGATTTCGCCCAGGGATACTTCCTTCTCCCGAATGGCATCTTTGGTGCATGCGGCCAGGCATGCCCCGCAACCATGACACAAATCCTCCATCACCCGGATGACCTTTAAGCGGGGAAGGATAAAAATGGCCTGATAACTGCAGTATTCATGGCATTTCCCGCAGTAATCACATTGATCCTCATCAATTACAGGCAGGCCCTGGGTTACATCGATGGTATTCTCCGGCTTTCCCTGAAAAAACACCATGACGTTGGGCTCCTCGGCATCGCAATCAATGAGGGCCACCTTCAAACCATGCTGCTGAAGGCTGTAAAAAAGACTGGTTGCTATGAGTGTTTTTCCCGTTCCGCCTTTTCCGCTGGCGATGGCAATTCTGATCGAATGACTGCCGGCATTAGTGGGCATGGTCATGGTTACAGTAATTGGCGCTAAGATCCAGTTTGTCCGCCAAAAAATCAGCAACAAGGTCTCCGGCCGGTTTTACGGGAGCACCTACAAAAACATTGATGTTTTGCTGGTTGAAAAGCGAAATGGCCTGTTGCCCCATGCCACCCGCAATCACGTCGGTTACTCCAAACTGCGCCACCCAACGGGGATATAATCCGGGGACATGCTCCGGAGGCACAACCTCCACAATCTCTGCAATTTTATTGTTTTCAACACTTACGATCGCAAATGTTTGACAATGACCAAAATGGGGACACAATGCCCCTCCCTCCATCGGAATGGCAATTCGCTTATTCATAGATTCCTTTTTAAGTTGGTAAATTATTTGCTTTTCAGGCGTTTTCCTTGTCCCTGGCCACCGCCGGACTGGCGCTTTTTGCCCATTCCCTTTCCAAGGTTTTTGAGTTTTTCCTCCTCCGTGGCCTGACTACATTTTCCCAATTTGCGACCGGTGCCGGGGCCTTGCCCCTCCGGTCCGCTTCCGTCTAATTTTGGCATGGTTTGCTTTTTTAATGGTTAAGCATCTTGATGATGTCTTTGATTTGTATTTCAGGATCTTTCAATACAATCATCTGGATTTTCAGGCTGTCCATCAATGATTTGATCTTCATACCAAACTCCCCCGACACGATCTTGCTCACACCATGGGAAGCGACCAATTGAACGGATGCCGGACCTGCTCCCTCCTCTGCATCCTTGTTGGGGTTTGGAAGGATTTCCACGGCCTGGCTGTCGGTGTCGTAAATGACAAAAAATTGACATCGGCCAAAGCGTTGATCCAACTTGGCTTCCAATGTATTACCGGTGGATGTAATGGCTGTTTTCATTGTTTAAGGTTTAAATATTCCTGCATGCAGGGGTGCCCTTCCTTTTCAGGGAACCACCGCATGCAGGACAAATTTGTTGATTACAGGGACGCCCCGGCTGATGTGCCTGCTCAAAATGGCAAGCGGGACAATAGCATATATCATGGTGCGAGTTCCTGCCGGGACGGGGCTCTTCCAGGTCGTATTTTGAGATCTGAGGCTGTCCGCACAACGGACAGTGATGAACCTCCGTGTCTTTCTCGGGATGATTGAAAAAGCATTGGCAACTGCCGCAATGAAACCAATCACTATCAAAATAAACCTTACCCCCTTCAATGGCAATCTGCCTTCCTTCCACAAAGGCTTTGGCAATTTTCTCCAGGGCAGAGGCATAAATTCTTGTAAAGGTCGGTCTCGAAACATCCATCATGAGAGACGACTGGTGATGATTCAGTCCGTCATAATCGCTCAGGCGTAAGGCTTCATATTCCTCATAGAGCAAGTATACTGGATCCGTTTTCATTTTCCCCGTTTCCGGACCGTATGGTTTAAACCCTTTGATAATGGGCAGGTCCAATATTTTTCTGGTTCTTTTTACTCTTGGAGACATGGCGATTTTACACAAATGGTCGGACCAAAGTTAATGAACTATTGTTCATTTACAAAGGTTTTTTTATATATTTTTAAAGGCTGGCAGGCTGAAGGAGCGGGAGACTCCGCAAGCAGGGTTAATGGAAACCTCAGTTGGTGAAGGCGATTGTTGATGAACGAATCTTTTTCCGGAAGTCGCTCAAAAGCCTTTAAAAAAATTCCAGGCCCAGTTGGCAAGCACAAGGATAATGGCAGGCAGGGCAACCCACCATTTTCTCAGCCAGGTTTCGGATTGCCGGAAGAACACCAGAAAGCTTTCCTTTCGCCTTACAAGGTCATGGGCAATCCAGACCGGTGCAACGATCAATCCCACGAGTAAAACAAAGCCCAGCGGGTTCCAGTAAAGCCCTCCCCTGAGATCACCATGAAGTATATACAGAACGGACCGGGTGGATCCGCACGATGGGCAGGGTATGGACGTAGCGTGCTTGAACAGGCAAACTCCGGGGAGTTCCGTTCTGGCCTTTGGTGCGGGTGATGAGTGATTGGACTCTCCGGGGGCAACCAGATCGGCTACCGGGCTGCTCCCCCTTCCGGCAAGGGAAAACCCGTCGGCCTGCATGCCGAACCAAAGCCAGATATACCCGGCGCTGCACAAGGCAATCACCAGGCCATATAACCTGATCCTTTCCGACAACATCAATAAAGAAAAGGCCGGAGCTTTTCCATGTTCTTGTCCCTGGTCAGGTCCATGATCAGGAACCAGTCTACGATGGCCCAGATACCCAGGCCGCCGCAGGTGATCAGTTTCAGAACGCCCAGCCCAGTATCCCCGATCATAAACCGGTCTATCCCCAGGGCTCCGACAAGCAGGGATACAACCAGCAAAAGCGTGGGGTCGTGAAATTGCATGGTCTGAATGGTGCCTCTGGAGTCATCCATGTTTTTCAGGCGATCCCTGATCTCCAGCAGATGATGGCTCCTGAAGTATTTTCCTTTGGTCATTAAAAACAAATCCAGTTGATGGTCAT
>JAWLHS010000179.1:0-4987 GCA_041690235.1 Bacteroidales bacterium | reverse complement strand
TTCCCGCCCATCCACCTTAAAGGAAGCAATGCCATTCCCATGGCCCGAAACTGAAATATTGTAGACCCCTCCCCGGTAAGGAAAGTTTTTCAACTGGTAATGTCCCTCAAAACTTTTGGGGATCACCGGACTGAATGTCATTTTGTCCACCTCAAAGCCGATCCCGAAAAGGATTCTATAGTTCATGGCCAGCTGTCCGGCAACACTCCATTGCTGCCTGTCTGAATTGACTTCTGTCCCTGCAAAATCACCCGTTTCAGCCACAAAGTTCTCCTTATTGGTCAAAAACAATGCGGCCTGCCGCAACAGGCCGGCCCATCCATAGGTCACAATGGGGGCATGCCCGCGAGAGGCCGCAGCCCAAACCCAGTAGGCCTGGACAAAAGGCCAGATGCCATTATTATGATACGGGGGAATGTCTGGTATCTGCGGAAAAATGCAAGGGACCCCGAATGGCAGGCTCGGCGTGTTCTCCAGGATAAGGTCTTTCCGTTCTGGTCCGGCAATATCAAACAATACGGTCAATGCCTCCCCAAGGGTTTCAGCCCGGGGAGACAGGGTTTTATAATGCCTTCCGTAAAGATACTGTCCGTAGTGGCCCTTCTCTTCCAGCCAGAACAAATCATTGATGCGGCCTTTCAGCGCTTCCGCTTTTTCTGACCAGGGGAGGCCGTCTTCCGACAATTCGTTGGCCATCAAGCCCAGTATGTGAAGGGCCTGGTAGAAAACCGCATTGGTACCCAGGTTCATGGAAACGAAAATATCGGAGGGCTCCATCCATGCAGGGTACGTCTGCCGGCGCCAGTCCAGAAAGGATGATTCGCCCTGGTAAAGGCCATGGTCCTGGTTGAACACATTCTTCCCGTCGTCAAGCAATGAATTGGAAATGACCTGGTAGGCCTGTTCCAGCCATTCCCTGTCGCCGGTATATTTATAGATCTCCCATGCCGCCAGCGCCCAAACGACCCGGTCGGAGGATACGGGATAGGCCCCGCCAGTGCCCGTATCCTGGATAATCCGGCCGTTTTTTACTTTGCGCCAAAGGCTGTTTTTACTGACCTGGGGTTCCAGGAAGGCCAGGGAAAGCAATACGCTGTAGCTGATGTCGCGCGTCCAGACCCCCTCCCATTCGGCTCCCGTTCGGAAAGTCCCGTCATCCTCAATGAGCATCACCATTTCATCGAGTGCCATATTATAAATGGCCTCAAGCAGGGGCGATTCGGCGTTAAACACAGGATAGGACGATAAATCATTTTGAAGAATCCATTCTGAAGGCAATTGATTGTCCGGGTCTGGAACATGAAAAACCAGTTCTTTCTCATAAATTCCATCGTTGTTCACATCGACCATCACGGCATCGGGATTTCCGGCCAGGTTTTCAAAATCCCAAGAGAGGGGATGGGTGCTGCCGGCAATGAAAACACCCTGAAAGTCCTCCCTGAAGATCCGGTTGCCGTGCACGTCCTCATACCAGCCCTGCCGATCAAAGGCGGCCAACACTTCCCTTAAGTCAAGCCTGAACAAAACCCTTGTCTCTTCGGGCAATGCCAGGTGATCAGGAATGGTATCCCTGAGCCTGGCCTGTTGTCCAAAAACGGTTTCGAGAATCACCAGATCCTCTTCTCCTGGATAAATATTGGCCTGGTGGTTGACGCCGAAGCCCATTTCATTGTCACGCCCGTTCATGCTGAACTTAAACTCGATGACAGAATGAACCTTGCCGGCCGCCGGACTGACATAATCAGAAACCAGGCGCTCCCCGCCAGGCGCAGTGGCCGTAAAGCCCTTTTGTTCCACACGGTCGGCATACACAGTGAAGGCCTCCGAGCTGTAAAAAACAGTTTCCTCTCCGCTGCATGCGGTCATAAAAAACAGTGCAGACAATAGCAGGGGTCGTAAAGCAGCTCGATTCATCATCATACTGGTCATTGATTGATCACCCTTTTCGTTGGCCTAAAAACCCGGGTTGTAATTGATTGGGGGATAAAAATTGACCGCCCCCTTCATAATGACTTTCATGCAGGCTGCCTGCCTGAGGTTTACCTCGTTTCCTTCGGGGGAGGAAAACTTAACCTCCTTAATGCTGAAATTATTCTTGTCCAGGCGGGCAATGGCTTCATCGGTTTCGAAAATGTATTCTGTTTCGGTTTCGGACAAGATGGTATGACTTTCCTTTTGTTTGTATATCAGTGTTTTGCGCCCCTCGTGCAGGGACAAATAATACCCTTCATCGGAGCCGTAAAAGGAGGGAATGCTCAGGTGAAGCCTGGGTTTCTCCTTGTAAGGAGCGGACGCTGTGGGACAAAAAGTGGTGCAGTTGCCGCATTCGTTGCAAAAGTTGGCGATATTCAGAATTTGTGTGGATTGACATATCTCAAAGACCTTGTCAAAGACGATCCTGACCTCATCGCTTCGGCCGACGCGCACTGCCTTTTGCAGGTTAACCTGCTCCGGTTCAACCTGGTAAGCATAATTCGCAAAATTGGGACAAACCGTTGTGCAGCTATTGCACAGCTCATCACAGGATAGGCACCGGGCGGCCTCCCGGACAACGGCCTTTTCCTCAAGGGGCTGCTGAACAAGCTTGAAGTTCCTGCGGTCATCCAGCGGAAGTTCCGGGATTTTTGGTCCGAATTCCCTCCTGGCCCTTTTCACCATCAAGGCGGAAAGCGAATAAGGCCTGGCGCTGGATGGCATGTCGATCTGAAAATCAAAAAAAGCCTGCTTCATAATCTCTCCGGCCGCCTTGCGTCCATCCCCTATGGCGTTTATGGCGGTTGAAGCACCACGCATGGCATCACCGCCAATGAATACGTTGTCAATCCTGGTCATAAAACCGCCGGGATCCGCTTTAAGCAAGGTCTGATCGACAAAGTCGATATCAAGTTCCTGGCCAACCGCCGGGATGATGGTATCGCAAGCCAGCTCAAATTCAGACCCGGGCAATGGAACGGGGCGCGGGCGCCCGCTTTCATCGGCATCCGACAAAACCATTTTATAACAACGAAGGGCCTTCACCCGGCCTTGCTCCGCAAGTACACATTCCGGCCCTGTCAGTTCAAGCACTTCAACACCCTCTTCGAGAACGGCTTTGATCTCCCCCTGATCTGCCGGCATTTCCCGGATGGTGCGGCGATATACAATGGTCACCTTACCATCCTCCCCCACCAGGCGGAAGGCTGTTCTGGCTGCGTCCATGGCGGTATTGCCGCCTCCGATAATCAGCACCTGTTTACCGATACCGGCCGGTTCCCCGTTTTTGACCCGCATCAAAAACGACAGGGGATCGATCACCCCATCTGCATCCATTCCCTCAAGCGTAAGCGAAGACGGCAGTTGTGCACCAGCCCCCACAAACAAATAGTGGACCCTCTCCCTGAGGGCCCGGAAGTCTTTCTCATCGATGCGCGTCCCGTAGTGCAGCCGAACACCCAGAGACAGGATGCGGCGCAGGTCCTGATCAAAGGCTTCGCTTGTAAGACGGAAACCCGGGATGGCATATTGAACCATTCCGCCGGCTCCGGACCGCGCCTCATACACATCCACAGAAAAGCCTGCCAGGGCAAGAAAAAAAGCACAGGACAGTCCGGCAGGACCAGCGCCTATGACAGCCACTTCCAGCCCATTGGGATATTCCGGTTTGAGAGGGACCTCCCCTCTTTCAGCCAGAAATCGTTTCACTTCCCTGATCTGGAGGGCCTGGTCATAATGCACCCGGGTGCATTTGTTCTGGCAAAGATGATCGCAAACCATTCCGGTAACGGCAGGGAAGGGATTGGTCCGCAAAACCACCTCCAGGCCCTTGTCGTATTGTTGATGGGATGTAAAAAACAGGTATTGAGGAATGTCCTGTTGCGTGGCGCAGGTGTCGCGACAGGGTGCAGAAATACAGTCGAAGGGGCCGAGTTCCCTCGACGTCTTGATATCCGGGTCAAGCAATGCCGTCCTTTTGTATGTTTCATCCGTCAGCACCTTCCCGGCATACCGTTCAAGGTTCTCCATTGCACGGTCCGAATCGACCGGAAGCGCTTGCATTCCTTTTCCCTGAATCTGGTCAAAATATTGATTCAGGCGCATATACCCGCCCGGTTTAAGAAGGTCAGTGCAAATTGTGACGGACCTGAAGCCACAGGCCAATACCTCGCCAACATTAAAGGCATCCGCACCCCCCGAAAATGACAAGGACAGCCTCCCGCCAAAGGCCTGCTGAAGACTTGAGGCCAGGTTAATAGACAGGGGATGCAATGCCCTTCCGCTCATATACATCTGGTCCACTTCCTTGCCGAAGACCGTCTTGAAGTTTGCCGATTCAAGGGTGTTGGTGAGCTTCAGTCCGAATTCCCGGCCGTTGCGATCGGCCACCCCAAGCAAGGAATGAATCATTTTCACTGCGTCGGGATAAGCTAAATCGTGTTCAAAAGCCTGGTCGGGCACCCGTGTTCTGAAGTTGAGGCAGGTGTTCAGGATTTCCCTCAGGCGCTCAGGTCCCAGCAAGGTGGGGTTTAACTTCACGTAGGTGTGCAGTTTTTTCTCTTCCATCAGGTAATGCGCGATGGCCTCAATTTCGTTTGCCGGACACCCATGCATGGTGGAAAGGGTGATGTTGTCCGAAATCCTGGTGGGGATTTCAATGGTGTCTATCTCCGGAAAAACCGGCCAGACTTCTTCCCGTTTTGCCTGGAGCTCCTCGCTGCAATCAGACATCTTTTTAAAGAACCATTGCACATTTTCCTCCCGAATGCCTTTTAGATTGTAGCCCACACTCATATTGAAAATGCAGCCCAAATCCCCTTCCCATCCAAGTTTGTGGGAGAGTAGGTGGATGGCGATCCAGGCATTCAGGTACTCGTCAAAACTTTGTCTGACCTTTAACTCCTGCGACCATTCGCAATTATAGCCCTCATCCTGCATGTCGATGCAGGGTTTGGGAACATCAAGCTCATCCAGTGTTTGTACCGTCTTCAATTCAATATACCTGGCCCCCATC
>JAWLHS010000178.1:0-5014 GCA_041690235.1 Bacteroidales bacterium | reverse complement strand
GGCACCATCTTATTTTTTGGCTTGTACTTTTTTATGACCGGGCTGCACGCCCTTCATATTTTAATCGGAATCGGATTGTTTATTTATGTCATCTCCCAGGTAAACAAAGAGCATATTCACCAAACCGACTACATATGGCTGGAAAATACGGGACTTTACTGGCACCTGGTTGACCTGATCTGGATATTCCTTTTCCCGTTATTTTATTTGATCCACTAAAGACCACCCCACAATGAGTGAAGAAAAAACCCATATCGTTCCTTACAAGACCCAAATCGCGGTGGTGATTGCACTTCTCATGCTCACGGCCGTAACCGTAGCGGTTACCCGCCTGGAGTTCGGCCCGCTCAATACCCTGGTCGCCATGATGATCGCAGGGATTAAAGGATTCATAGTAATGGCATGGTACATGCACCTGAAATATGAAAAAGCCCTGTTGCCTTTGCTGGTCACAGGGGTCATCATACTATTCCTGCTGGTATTGTTTGTTACCTTTTTTGATTATTCATACAGATAAAAAAGATATGTACTCAGGAGCTTCAACCTTTGTGGAGGGCGTCGACAATGCCTTTATTTTCATTCTGGGCATCGCCTTTTTCTTTTTGATTGGGATTACCGCGGTCATTATCCTTTTCCTATACCGCTACAATAAAAGAAGGCACCCCAGGGCCGTCCAGATAGAAGGCAACAACACCCTGGAGTTGGTTTGGACCATTATCCCTCTTATACTGGTCCTGGGAATGTTTTATTACGGATACGTGGGTTGGGCACCAATGAAACGACCGCCGGACCAGGGCGTGGAAATCACTGCAAACGCCCGCATGTGGAACTTCTCTTTCCGGTATGACAACGGCCGGGTCACCGACAAGCTTTATGTGCCCATGGATACGGCAATCATCCTGAAGCTGAATGCGATCGACGTACTTCACTCCCTCTACATACCGGCCTTCAGGGTGAAAGAAGACATGGTACCCGGACTGGCCAATAACAGCATGTGGTTTGAAGCTTCCAAAGAGGGTACTTACTCTTTGTTTTGCACCGAATATTGTGGATTGGAGCACTCCTTTATGCACACCGAAGTAGTGGTCATGGAACCGGGGGCGTTCTGGGAGTGGTATGAAGATACAACCGGCCTGGTTATAGAGGTAGCTGAAGAGGCGGATCTGGCCTTTCTGGGAAGGCAGGTCGTTGAAAGCAAAGGTTGCCTTGCCTGCCATTCATTGGATGGCACCACCATCATCGGACCCAGCTTCCTGGGCAAGTTCGGGGAAACCGAAACAGTTATCACGCAAGGGGAAGAACGTGAAATTATATTCGACGCCGAGTATGTGCGGCGATCGATCTATGAACCCGACTTCGACATCACCCAAGGCTATCGGGCCGGACAAATGTTTTCTTACGAGGGAGAGGTTTCTGAGCAGGAAATCGAATTCATTGTGGAATTCCTCAAATCACTCAACGAATAGGCCCTGATATTGAATGTAAAACCATTCCTTCAACTGGGCAAGCCCCAGATCACATTGCCGGTTACGCTCTCCGCGCTGACCGGCTTCGTATTATTCCGGGAATCCCTTGCATGGCCCATGTTGGCGGTCTTAGCCGGGGTTCTTCTCCTGTCTGCATCTTCGTCCGTTATCAATGCCATACAGGAGGTCCGCACCGACCGGCTCATGAACCGAACCCGCCACCGCCCGATCCCTTCAGGTGAGATCACAAAAACCACGGCATGGGTGATTTCGGGTGTTTTAGGGCTGGCCGGGACCTGGTTGCTATGGACCTTTGGCGGACCCCTACCGGCCACGCTGGGATTCTTCGCCCTTTTTTGGTACAATGGGGTCTACACCCCCTTAAAAAAACACACGGCATTTGCGGTAGTGCCCGGTTCACTGGTTGGCGCCCTTCCCCCAGTGATCGGATGGACGGCCGCAGGAGGGGAATTGTGGCACCCTCATATTATGATGGTGGCGTTTTTCTTTTTCGTCGGACAAATTCCCCATTTCTGGCTGATCCTTTTGAAACACGGACCGGACTACGAGAATGCCGGATTCCCGACCCTCAGCGGGGTCTTCTCGCACGGCCAGCAAAAGGCCCTGACCCTCGGCTGGATTGCAGCCACAGCCATGTCAGCACTGTTGTTGCCCCTTTTTGGCGCGATCAGCACCCATTTCTTTTCGGTGGCTTTGCTGATGGCAACCCTGGCCTTACTTTTTTCATTCTTTCTGTGGTTTAAACAAAAAGACCCGGCACACACGGGGGTTGCCTTTCACAGCATCAATTTTTTTTACCTGTTGGTGATGCTGGCACTGATCGGGGATGCCCTTGTCCGCTAAAGACAGCATGGCAGGCGTCCACATCTGTTGGCAAAGCACCGGGATTCACCTATCTGGGTATCAGGCCAATGATCGCGACCATTAAGGCCAGGGCGGCCAGTACCAGGATAAACCAAACAAGGCTGGAATTGGTTGTCGGACCAGCGTTGGCGTATTGTCTGTCGCTTGCTTGCTGACCGTTTACCACAATCCGGCCCTCCATATAGGGATGCGGGGTACAGATGTAAGTGTATTCCCCTTCTGCCGTCAGGGTTTGGGACCAGCTTTCCGCATGCGCCAGCATGGTCGAGGCAAAGCGTTCAGGCCCCGTTTTCACGATGACATTGTGAATGCCGGAAAACTCCCCCTCCATATATGTAAACACGTCTTCGTTGATCCATCTGACCGTTGTCCCCGGAGCCACATGGATCACTTTTGGATGATAAGAGTTGCCGATAATCCTGACGATCACTTCATCGGTTTCAGGGCCGTATACCACAGGGACATCCACATCGGGAGAACCAATACCGAAGGGCGTTATGGTGCGCAAAGCCTGTTCACGAAAAACATCCATTTCCGCTTCACTATAAACGATGCCATCCGACAGGACCGTCTTTGCAGGAGGTGCGTCCCTGTCGCATATCAATAAGCCAAGGGCGCCCCGGTCGGTTGATCCGACCGCATGGGAAAGCATCAGGTAACTGCCTTCATCAGGAGGGATTCTGAACTCCACCACCCATGAATCGGAGGGCCCGGCCGTCACTGTTTGTCCGCCGACAAACCGGTTTACGGGATTTCCCTGCCAATAAGCAAAATCCCAGACAATCCCGACAATATGGAAGGTGGAAACCAGGTTCGGACCGGCATTCAAAAAATTGATGCGGACATAATCGCCCGGTCTTCCGATGATGGGCTCCTCCACATAACGAAACAACTTGCCGTTAAAGGCTGTGTACATGGGCTTCCCCTGCCCGTCCACCGCATCTTTTCCACTGGCATAATATTCATGCTGTAGCAAAAAAATCTCGATGTCGGGTTCTTTGTTCAGGATGCGCTCCAGTTCAAACTTTTGCTTCGGACGAACCACCATCATGCCATACTGCCCAAAAATAATATGCATGGGAATGGCGTGACCTCCCGGGGCACAATGGTACATATACACGCCGGGCAAAGTAGCCCTGAACACCACCGTGGCGCTATCGCCGGGTTCAATTTTCCCCAAGTATTTGGATGTCTGTGTATAGGCCGCATGAATGGATGCGCCATGGGGGATGTCCCCGTCATTCACGATGGTAAAGGCAACAATATCGCCTTCGTCAACGATGATCGTCGGACCAGGGATTTTGTTGTCGGTGGTAAAGCCTTTGTACATCACGTTGTTCCCGATATAGGAATCCCCTTCCTGCAAAGTGATCCTGACCCTTTTGTCGGGCTGGCTGTTTTGAGGCACGAAACTGGTTGCCGGAATGGGGAGTCGGTTGTCCCGGCTGATGATATCGATAAAATCAGCAGAACCCAAACCGGCTTGTCCGCCGCCCTCTCCCGCCAGCGAAGCCACAGCCCTTCCGTCAGATTGCCCGGCGGGCAGACTCCGGACAGGGGTTGCCTGGCCATCCCCTGAATAGGCGGTTCCGGTATCTGCGGCACCCATCCTGGCCGTGAGATTCGCGGAGCCAGACAACCCGCCGGGGGCAATTCCAAAAGCAGAAGCCGGGTTGTTGCGTCCCACATGCTCCTGGGCTGCAATCGTAGCAAGTAATTCATTTGATACCAGGGTTCCCGAGCGCTCCGGTCCTTGCAGCTGGGCCAGGAACAAGCGGTTACATGCCTCGCAGGCAAGTCCTTCTGTCAGCAGGATCGGCAGCAAACCCATCAAGACCACCAATATGCGAGACAAAATCAGTAAGTGACGATGGCGTTCCATAGCAAATTGTTTTTTTGGAAGAATAATCGATACACTAACCTGAAGTTAGGTATAAAAATTAAAGAAAAAAATGTTTTTAACATTTAATTACCTAAATACCTATAATTATAAATACGGGGATTGATCAGGATATTGGCAGACAGGAGGGGAGAAACCTTCTCCTTACCAATTCAACAAAACGGTCCGGTTGAAAACATGATTCAGGGTGGTCACCCTCAGGAAGTAAAACCCTTTGGGCAGGCCGGAGATGTTCAGCCTGTGACTGTTCTGATCGGCAGGAGCTGACATAACGACCCTGCCGGAGGCATCCATTAAAAGAATGGTGTGCAAGGGCTCCTTACTCTCAATGAAAAGATGGTCGTGTGCCGGATTCGGGTAAATGCTTAACCAATCATCGGGGGGTAGGTTCCCGGCCGAAGTGGGATCGGTCCGGTACCCAAAAAAATCGTTGGTAGAGAGAACGGAGGGCACCTCAATGCTACGATACGGACCCCTGGGCCATTCTGCTCCCTCCTCCCCGTTCAGAAAATACTGGTATTCATAGGTGCCAGCGGTCAATTCAATGGTATTGGTCATGATACGGGGAGACTTCGAGGGGACCAGCAGTTGAGATTCTCTCAGGCTGCCAGCCCTGGCCCACTCGAACATGGTGCCCGAAAGGAACACTTCATCACTTTCCGGATCGTAGGCTTCAGCAAACTGCATATCGACCTGGAAAGTAACGCTAAAGATTTCTTCAAACTCAGCTTTAATCGTCTGGTTGTCGTCAACCCCCTGAAAA
>JAWLHS010000177.1:0-5043 GCA_041690235.1 Bacteroidales bacterium | reverse complement strand
TCATGTACTGATTGCAGAGCAGGGGAACCGGTTTCGTTTTGCAGCTGCAGATTCCCCGGGAAACTATTTAGACATCGTGGTTCCAGACACGCGCAATGGTGGCATGAGCGGAGCCGGTACCGTACATCACCTGGCCTTTAACACCCCCGATGAGGAATCCCAGCTGGTGATCAGGGAAGGGATTCTTCAACGGATCGTAAATACAAGCCCGGTGATCGACAGGCATTATTTCAAATCGTTTTACTTTCGTGAGCCCTCCGGGGTATTGTTCGAAGTGGCCACGGAAATACCCGGGTTTGCCATTGATGAGCCGGTCTCGGAATTGGGGGGATCCCTGATGCTCCCGCCCCGTTACGAAGGGTCCCGTCAGCAGATCGAACTGGGATTAAAGCCACTGAGCCTGAATCTGGAGGCCTATCAATAATTGGCGGATCCATGCATCGGAAAACTTACATCACATGGGGCCTGCCTCTTCTCTCCCCGGTTTTCCTGCTTAGCGATTGACCTTGCGCACATCTGATGAACCCGAAGTCTGCACATTGACCTCCGGGTTGCCATGGATGTGCAGGTCGGATGAGCCCGAAAGCTGTCCGTTCACCCTGTCGGTAATGGTGGCCCGCATATCGGAAGAACCGCTGAGTTTTACCACTGCCACGGCACACTCGAAGTCGCTTCCCCTGAAATCGCTTGATCCGCTGGCTTTAACCTCTGCAAAAGCGGCATAACCTCCGATGTGAATGTCAGAGGCTCCGGATGAGTTGACATAGATCTCATCTGCGTGGACGCTGATTTTGATGTCGCTTGCGCCACTGGCAGACAGCTTGACAACGGATTGCCTTACAGGATCCTCGCAAACCACCGTGGATGCCCCGCTTGCCCGAATGTGTCGGATCTCGGGGAGTGTGACAAAGACCTTCAGCTCTTTGTACCTGCGGATATTGGTGCCCCGCTCGAGCTCAATATGCAGTGCCTTGCCCCGGGTGTTGGTTTCAATCCGGTCGATGATATTGTCATCGGCGACCACTTCGACACTCCAGTCCGGTCCGATTTCAATAAAAAGGTCAAAAGCGCCGCCCACATTGATTTCGTCAAACCCGGAAACGGCCCGGCTCTGGCTTATCACGGTTCCACTTCCGCTGATGCCCCGCCATTGTCCGCTGACGGTAAATGAGGTGATGCTGACAATGAAACACAGCACCAGGCTGAACTTCATAAAGGTGATTGGTGTTTTCATGTTTGAATTGTTTAAATGAAGATTATCCCTAAGACGTTTCCAAATGGGAAAAGTTACAATCTGTCGAAAAAACCTGGGGCAGGCCTGAGATGTCAGGGATAATTTTTGTAATTTGCCATTAAACGACCGGCAGGTGCCGGAAATCCCAATGATGATGATGCATTACAGTTCAGTATACCCCTCTCTGATTTCAGGTGGCCCTTTTGTGCCATTTCGCTTTTTCAGGCTGAAATTCCTGTTGCCTGCCCTTTTGTTGGTGGTGCTGGCTTCTTGTACGGAAGATGAGGAGGCTCCCCCGGCTTACGAACCGGACTACCTGGTTGAGACGGTTTCGGTGATGGATCTGGATCGCAGCGATGTGTTGGCTTTGCTGGGGGATGAAGGGGTGTTCCCCTCGGAGTTTGAGCTATTGGTTCGCTACGGCGTGGAGGCCGTTCGTCTCACCTACAACACGGTTTCGTGGGACGGTGAACCGGTGGTGGCTTCCGGAGCGCTGATCATTCCCAAAACTGCTGAACCGCTTCCTTTGCTTGCTTTTCAGCATGGCACAATCACTGATCCCCTTGAGGCGCCTTCTATGTTTCAGTCTGTATACATGGAACTGTCAAGCGTATTTGCTTCAACGGGTTTTATCATGGCGTTGCCCGACTATCTGGGGTACGGGGAGAGTGAGCAAATCGAACATCCCTATGAACATCGAGCCTCGCTTGCAACGGCTACCCGCGACATGATCCGCGCCTCCTACGAATATTTCCTGGTGAAAAACCTGGATGGCCCTTCCGGGGAATTGTTCCTGTCCGGATATTCGGCAGGCGGCTTTGCCACCATGGCCACACTTAAGCTATTGCAGGAAGACCATCCGCAAGAGTTCCATGTAACGGCTGCCACGGTGGGAGCCGGGGCATACAACAAAACCGCAACCATGGCCCATATCCTCTCGGCAGAGGAAGACAGTCAGCACATCAATTCATACCTGTGGGTACTGGATGTTTACAACGATATCTATCCGCAGTTGGGACGGCCTTACAGCGATTATTTCAATGAGCCCTGGGCCACCATGATTGAGCAGGATGGCGTGTTTGCGTCCGTTGAAAAAAATCCTTCCCTCTTGTTCAGGTCCGCTTTTATTGAGGGCGTACTTTCGGGAAGCGACACCGGGTTTTTGTCTGCCTTGTCGGACAATGATGTTTACAACTGGAAGCCGGATATGCCCCTCAGGTTGTATCACGGTACGGACGACCAGTTTGTTCCTTATCTGAATACCCTGACCGCCTACGACGCCATGCTTGATCTTGGGGCCGAAAGCATCGAACTGGTTTATAAACAGGGCGGAACCCATGATTCCACTGTGTTGAATTATCTTATGGGTACATTCGGGTTTTTCAACTCCTTCAGGAATTGAAGGCGTTATACCCTTAAGTCAAAACAGAACATCGGCGTGTGAAAGCTGGGTTTTAAACCCCAGCTGCTGATGCGCGAATACCTCACCCGCCGGGGAAATGCCAAATTACGGCCGGACCAGTATCAACCGGCACGTTCCCCCGGGCCTTAGGGGACTGGCCTGTCCCTTCGTTCGGGATCAGGCCTTTTTAAAGGTCCTGAGTTGTTCCTCAATGACCTGGATGCGGGCCATGGCGTCAGCCTTTTTTTTTCGTTCAGCCGCCACCACCTTTTCAGGGGCATTGTCCACAAATTTGTCGTTGGATAGTTTCTTGTCGATCGATTGCAGGAAACCCCTCTGATACTTCAGGTCGGCCTCGAGGTTTTTGATTTCTCCGGCTACATCCATGGCCTGGCTGAGCGGAATGTAGAACTCCGTGGTGTCCACAATGACGGAGTAAACATCTGCCGGCTTTTCTGTAATATATTCCAGTTTGCTGATCTTGCACAACTTTTTGGCGATGCCATCGAAGGTGGTATCGGGCGTTTCGTCGTT
This sequence comes from Bacteroidales bacterium, assembly GCA_041690235.1. Lineage (GTDB taxonomy): Bacteria > Bacteroidota > Bacteroidia > Bacteroidales > UBA7960 > SLSG01. The sequence goes on along the minus strand of JAWLHS010000177.1, from coordinate 1,873 downwards.
GTTCTTTTTTATGAACAATTCGATGGTCTCCCTTGGGGGGATGTTCTTTTCCTGTCGCACATTGCGAATGGCCATGATGGCCTGCCTGGCCTTATTGAAGCGTTTCGTAATGTCCTTTCTGAAATATTCAGGCCCGGGCACTGGTGCGATGGTGATGCTTTCCGGATCGTTCCCTGAACGAATGCGCTGGTAGATCTCTTCCGTGATGAATGGCATAAAGGGGTGGAGAAGGCGCATCAGCCTGTCGAGGAAAGAGATGGTGGCTTCATGGGTTTCCTTGTCGATCGACTGCATATAAGCGGGTTTGACCATCTCCAGGTACCAGGAACAGAAATCGTCCCATATCAGTTTGTAAACAGTAAGCAAGGCATCGGCGATGCGGAATTTCGAAAAGTGATCGTTCATTGTTTCGATGCCCTGGCTCAGGCTTGCTTCGAACCAGTCAATCGCCACTTTTGCCTCAGCCGCCTGGGGTAGCTGCGGGTCGATTTCCCAGCCCTGGGTCAGACGAAAGGCGTTCCAGATCTTGTTGCAGAAATTTCTTCCCTGTTCGCAAAGGGATTCATCGAACAACAGGTCGTTTCCGGCCGGCGAAGAGAACAGCATGCCCACCCGGACCCCGTCAGCCCCGTAATGATCGATGAGTTTAAGGGGTTCGGGTGAATTGCCGAGCGATTTGGACATTTTTCGCCCTTGTTGGTCACGGACAATTCCTGTCAGGTAAACATTCCTGAAAGGAACCTCCTTGCGGTATTCCAATCCGGCCATGATCATCCGCGCCACCCAGAAGAAGAGGATTTCCGGGGCGGTCACCAGGTCGTTGGTCGGATAGTAATACCTGATCTCGGGATTGTCGGGCTTGTTGATGCCATCAAATACAGAAATTGGCCAAAGCCAGGAAGAGAACCAGGTGTCCAGCACATCTTCATCCTGACTGAGGTCGGCCAGGGTGAGGGAAGGATCGTGATCCTTCCTGGCCTGGGCAAGGGCCTCCCCGGCACTGAATGCCACAATGATTTTGCCGTCGGGCAGATAATAGGCCGGGATGCGGTGGCCCCACCATAGCTGCCGGCTGATGCACCAGTCACGGACATTTTCCATCCAGTGCCTGTAAATGTTCTTGAATTTTGGGGGATGGAACCTGACGGTGTCATTCATCACCACATCGAGTGCTCCCTTCGCCATGGCATCCATTTTCAGGAACCACTGCATGGACAGTTTGGGCTCGATCACTTCGTCGGTCCGCTCCGAGTATCCGACATTGTTGGATATTTCTTCAATTTTAACAAGGTGTCCAAGGGCTTCCAGTTCCTTGCCAATCTTGTCACGCGCCACAAAGCGGTCTTCGCCCACATGGATTTCCGCTTTCTCATTCAGGGTGCCGTTGTCATTAAAAATGTCGATAATGGGAAGCTGGTGTTTTATTCCCAGGTTGTAGTCATTGATGTCATGGGCCGGGGTTACCTTCAGGGCGCCTGTTCCGAATTCACGGTCGACGTATTCGTCGAAAATAAACGGAATGGACCTGTTGATCAGAGGAACAAGCGCTTTTTTCCCTTTCAGGTGTCTGGCCCGCTCGTCCTCCGGATGGATGCAAATGGCGGTATCCCCGAGAATGGTCTCCGGGCGCGTGGTGGCAATGGTGATGTATTCATCCTCACTGCCCTCTATCCTGTATCGCAGGTAATAGAACCTGGAGCGGACCTCTTTGTATACCACCTCTTCATCCGACACGGCTGTGAGGGCCCTGGGATCCCAGTTCACCATTCTGACCCCCCTGTAAATTAAACCTTTGTTGTAAAGATCAATGAAAACGCGTAGGACCGATTCGGAAAGGTCCTGATCCATGGTGAACTTGGTGCGGTCCCAGTCG
>JAWLHS010000176.1:0-5058 GCA_041690235.1 Bacteroidales bacterium | reverse complement strand
GATGGTAATTCCCCTTTGCCGGGCGATTCTGGCGATGCCGACCGGATCATCCCCGTGATTTTCACCATCGGAGATCACAATCAGGACCTTGCTGTTCTGTCCTTCCGCGGGGAAAGCTGCCATGGCCCTTTCTATGGCGTGGCCAATGGCCGTTCCCTGGGTCTGGATGCTGTGGGGGCCAAGTGTCCGCAGAATCATTTGGGCGGCCCGATGATCCGCTGTCACAGGAACCTGGGTCACTGCGCTACCGGCGAAAACAACCAGGCCCACACGATCCTGCCCCAGCCCGTCAATTAGTCTTGAAACGGAAAGCCTGGCCCGCTCAAGCCGGCTTGGGCTGATGTCTTCGGCCATCATGCTGCGACTGACATCAAGGGCCACAACGATGTCAATGCCCTCCCTCTGGGCCTGTTCAAGCCTGCTGCCTGTTTGGGGATTTACGGCCGCCATTATAAGCAAGGCCATGGCAGAGAGCCTAAAAAGAAACTTGATCCAGGGGCGGCGGTTTGATACCCGGGTCATCAGGCGGGAAAGCGTGTCTGTCCGGCCGAAAGCGCGCAGGTCACGACGCCGTCTCCACCTGGTGGCCACAAACAGAAGCAGTGCCGGCGGCAGCAGAACGAAAAGATACAGAAAATCCGGGTTCTCCAGTCGAATCCCTTCCATTTGGTCAAATAGTTATTGATGCATGCCTGACTCAGGGCAGGGTCCTGAGCCAAGTGTATTTTAATATTAATTCAAGACCCAGCAGGCCCAATGCCAAAATCACCAGTGGCAAAAACTCATCGTTTTTTCTCGAGTATTCCGTAACATCAATCTTGCTTCGTTCCATCAGGTCTATTTCGGCGTAAATCTCTGCCAGCCCCTCCTGGTCTTCTGCCCAAAAATAGCGCCCACCGGTCATTTGGGCTATTTCCTTCAGCAATTCTTCATCCAACGGGATTTCAACCTGCTGAACCTGTTTTCCGAAGGGCGTCTGGAAAGGGTAGGGGACCGGACCGCTGCTTCCAACGCCGATGGTATAGACACGGATGTCATACAGAACCCCAATCCCGGCAGCGGTAACCGGATCGATCACACCTGCATTGTTGATGCCGTCTGTCAGCAAAATGATCAGCTTGCTAAGGGCAGGACTTTCCCTCAGGCGGTTGATGGCGGTTGCCAGTCCGTCGCCTATGGCCGTTCCATCTTCCACCATACCCGGGGTGACCCCGTTGATCAGCTCCTTCAAAAGGGTATGATCGGTAGTCAGCGGGCACAGGGTAAAGCTTTGGCCGCTGAACACCGTCATGCCGATCCGATCGCCTCCTCTTTTGTCAATAAAGGCCCTGGCTGTTTGCTTGGCCGATTCCATCCGGTTTGGCCTGAAATCTTCGGCCAGCATGGATCCGGATATATCCAGTGCGATCACTATGTCAATGCCTTCCACGCTTGTTTCATGGGTTCGAAACGAGGACTGCGGTCTGGCCAGGGCAAGGATCAGCAAGGCCAGAACCATCAACCTGAGAATAAACGGAACGTGAATGAATTTGGTTTTCAGGCCTTTCCCCGAACTGTCCAAAAATCCGGTATGCGGGTAGCGGAGGGAGGCATGCCTTTCGCGTTGCTTCCATATGTACCAGGCAGCCAATAACGGGATGGCCGCAAGGAGCAGCAGAAAATGCTTGTATGCAAAACCTATCTCACCCAGCATGTCCGGTGCGTTCTTTGGTTTGTTCTACAAAGGCAAAGGCCGCATTGAGGGAGGACTCGCTGGCATGTGGCTCCGGCCGGAATTTGGCAAATTTCACCAGGTCGGCCAGTTCCAGAATCTCCCGAAGGCTTTCACCTGCTTCCTCTTGTTGCAGGACTCCCGGAAGGGCTGCCAGGATTTCACTGGTGGTCATTTCCAGGGCATTCAACAAATAACGTCTTTCAAGATAGTGCCGCAAAATGTCTGAAAGCTCGCTATGGTGCTGTTTTACTTTTCCCCCCTGCCAGAGCTTTTTGCTGCGCAGGCCCTCCAGCCCGCTTAAAGCGGCCATATGGGCGGGAATATCCGGTTGAACCCACACGGGATGCTCCTTTTCGGGTTTTTTTCGTTGCCCGAAATGACGGATCAGGCCCCAGCTTAAACCGGCAAGCACCAGTAAGCCCAGGATATAGGGCAACAACTCGGCCAAGCCGACGGGCATTGGAACAATCCCTTTGATGTCTTTGATTGCGCTTCCGGTATCGATATCGGATCCCCTGACCTCAAGCAATACCGGCTGGCTTTCAATCACGAGTGTATCCCCGTCTTCGATGAACGGAAAAACCATGGGAGGAACCGGGAATAGCCCTGCTTCCCATGCCGTGATGGTGTGAACCTGTTGTATAACCAGGCTGCTTTTGTTATGGCTGATTGTATCCGGCCTGCCGAAGCGCAGGATTTCAATGTCGGCTGATATGGTATCAGAAATGGCCGGCCAGACAATGGCACTTCCGGCTGGTATCTCCAGCTCGAAGGTGAGGCGGGAGGGCTCTCCGATGCGTATTTCGGCGGGTGCCAGGCTTGTCTGCACCTTTTGACTCATCAATGGACGGGATGCCAGCAACAACAGGCTCAGTGCCCCGGCCATTAGCCAGACGCCACGTCCCAACAATTTTCCTTCTAAAGCCATTGGCAACCCCTCATTTTATGGGTTTAAATCAAAGCGGCTGTCGGTCATGATCGCCGTTTAAACAACTTCATTAAGGGGGGAACAAAATCCCGATCGGTCGAAACCTCAATGAAATCAACACCTGCTTTTTGGAATACCTCCTGAATAAACAGGTCGTGCCTTTTTGTCCAGTCCACCAGGCCCTGCTGCACCTTCCTGCTGGAGGTGTCAACCCACATGGTTTTGCCTGTTTCGGCATCCGTGAATTGCATCAGGCCTGACGGGGGCAGGGCCTTTTCCCGGTGGTCAAAAATCCTTATGCAGACCAGGTCATGTTTTTTGTTCACGATGTTGAGCGCATCCGAAAACCCTTTATCGTAAAAGTCGGAAATCAAAAAGGCCACCGAATGCTTCCTGATGGCATTCCTCAGGTATTTGAGGGCAACGGAAATATCCGTGCCCTTTTGTTTGGGTGTAAAGTCTATCAGCTCCCTGATAATCCTCAGAATATGCGAGGACCCCTTCTTTGGGGGAATGAATTTTTCAATCCGGTTGCTGAAGAAAATCACCCCTACCTTGTCGTTGTTTGAAATGGCGGAGAACGCCAGAACCCCTGCAATTTCGGCAATCATGGTTTCCTTGATCCGGCCGGTGGCACCGAAGGCATTGGATCCACTGACATCGATCAATAGCATGACGGTCAGTTCCCTTTCTTCATCAAACAGCTTCACATAGGGATGGTGCAGCCTGGCGGTTACATTCCAGTCGATGCTTCTGATGTCATCTCCGTACTGGTACTCCCGGACTTCGGCAAAGGCCATTCCGCGCCCTTTAAAGGCGGTGTTGTATTGCCCTGAGAACATGTCCTTTGACAGCCCCCTGGTCTTGATTTCAATTTTTCGGACTTTCTTTAGCAGTTCAGTGGTTTCCATGCATGCGGGACCAAAGTCAATTAAGGAACTTCAATGGTATTCAGGATCTCGTTAATAATATCTTCCGGGCTGATGTTTTCGGCTTCTGCTTCATAGCTCAGCCCGATCCGGTGGCGTAAAACATCCCTGCATATGGCCCGGATATCCTCCGGAATCACATAACCCCTGCGTTTGATGAATGCATACGCTTTGGCGGCCATTGCCATGTTGATGCTGGCCCTTGGAGAGCCTCCATAACTAATCAGGGGCAAAAATTTCTCCAGTTTATATTGATCCGGGTAGCGGGTGGCGAAAACAATATCTGTAATATAGTTTTCAATCTTCTCATCCAGGTAGACCTCTCTGACCACTGCCCTGGCTTTCATAATGTCGGACGGCTCCAGCACCGGGGATGTGACTGGAAAAACCTGGGCCATGTTCTGCCTGAGAATTTTCTTTTCTTCTTCCTTCGTCGGATAGCCAATGACCACCTTCAGCATAAACCGGTCCACCTGGGCCTCCGGAAGGGGATAGGTTCCTTCCTGTTCGAGGGGGTTCTCCGTGGCCAGGACAAGGAAGGGTTCCTCAAGGGGATAGGTCATTTCGCCTATCGTAACCTGTCTTTCCTGCATGGCCTCAAGCAAAGCACTTTGCACTTTCGCCGGGGCCCGGTTAATTTCATCGGCCAGGATAAAGTTGGCAAACACCGGTCCCTTGCGAACGACAAACTCTTCCGTTTTCTGACTGTAAATCATCGTTCCGATCAGGTCGGCAGGCAGGAGGTCTGGTGTAAATTGAATGCGGCTGAAACGCGCTTTAATGGTATTGGCAAGGGATTTTATAGCCAGGGTTTTGGCCAGACCGGGCACCCCTTCGAGCAAAATATGGCCGTTGGCCAGCATCCCGATCAATAATCGGTCAACCATCTCCTGCTGTCCGACAATGACCTTGTTCATCTCCATATTCAGCATATCAACAAAAGCACTTTCCTGCTGTATGCGTTCATTCAGTTCTTTGATGTCCATACCCGGGTTTTTTTCTGGTTATAGCTGCAAAAATAGGTTTCCAGCTGATAAATCATTGGTTTTCCTAGTTAAAAAATGTTAAAGCCCTGGCGTGCACAAGCCATTTTTAAATCACAGGCAATCAATGGTTTAAAAAAATATTTCATTTTTTTTCATTTTTTTTTAAAAAAAACTTGCATGGTATGAAAAACGTTTCTACATTTGTGGTGTATTAGTTAAGTAGAACACTAAATCAATAACTATGGTCTCCATTCAGAACCTTTCATTTGGTTACAACAAGAAACAACGCTTGTTCGACCAGCTAGACCTGGAATTGGTCCCCGGTAACATTTATGGCTTACTGGGTAAAAACGGGGCCGGGAAAACCACCCTGTTGCGCATTATTTCCGGTTTGGTATTTCCCCGGTCAGGGGCCTGTCATGTGATGGGGCATCCCGCATCAGACCGGTTGCCGTCCGTTCTTCGGGACATATATCTGCTGCCTGAGGAGTACAGCCTTCC
>JAWLHS010000175.1:0-5082 GCA_041690235.1 Bacteroidales bacterium | reverse complement strand
GTCCATAACGGTACTGAAGGATGCCTCGGCCGGCGCCATTTACGGTGTTCAGGCAGCCAACGGGGTCTTGCTCATTACCACAAAAAAAGGCGTCAAGGGTGCCCCACAGGTCACCTTTTCATCCTACTCCGGATTCCAAAACCCGACCAATGTACTGGAGATGGCCAATAAAGACCAGTACATTGAAATGCTGAACCTTCGGACCGGCCTTACCGGGATCGGGGACTTCTTCGACCCCGAACAATTTAATGTCAGCACCCACTGGTACAACGAACTGCTCAGAAAGCCCCTGATCACCAGTCATGAAATCGGCATTTCAGGAGGAGGAGAAAACTCTACTTACACTTACGGGATAGGGTACTTTTACCAGGACGGCCTGATCAACACCGGCAATCCCGACAATAGCAACAACTTCAACAGATTGAATTTCAGGGCCAGGAACGACTATACCTTTTCCAATGTCTCCCTGGGATACAATTTGATCTTTTCAAAAAACAACACCACTCCGGGGTATAACTATTCCTTCTTCCAGGCTTTTGTCGCTCCGCCGGCATTCGATGCGGGAAATGCTGAAGACGGGTGGAGCGACCCCACGGTTTTCGGATTTTCCGGTCCTTTTGCCAACCCGGCGGCAAGCGCCTACTACCACGACGTATATAACGAAGAATACAACATCATTCCCAGCACCTACTTCTCGCTGGAGTTTCTGGAGCACTTCACCTTCCGGACAAGCCTTGCCGCCACCATTGCCTACAGCCAGGGAAGGGGCTATAACCCGGTGTATTTCGTTTCCGGCCTGCAGAACAACGCCACCAGTTCACTGAATAAAAACAGCAACCTGAGGAGAAACCTGCTGTGGGACAACACCCTCGACTACAGCCAAAACATCATGAAACACCGCATCAGCCTTATGGTGGGAAGTTCCATGCAGGAGCTGTTCGGAAACAATTTATCGGGCCAGGCCTATAACGTCCCCCGCCTGACCGATGCCACCTATTACCTCCGCCTCGGCGACGATAACACCCGGACCGCCACAGACGGAGGATACCGCCACCGTGTGGCTTCATTCTTTTCCCGACTGAGCTATGCCTGGGACTCCAAATACCTGTTAACGGCAACCATACGGGCCGATGGATCCTCCAAATACAATGAGAACTGGGGCATTTTCCCCTCTTTGGGCGTGGGATGGATCCTGACCCAGGAAGACTTCATGAGGGAACAAAACCTGGTGGATTTTCTAAAAATCAGGGGTAGCTGGGGAACCCTCGGCAATAACAACGTACCCGCGAATTCGGCCCTGATCGTCGGCAGCCCGGGACCCGGAACCACCGGAATTTTCGGAGGGAACAACCCCATTCCCGGACTGACCTTTCAGACCGTTTATAACAATTTCCTTCAATGGGAAACCGTGGAGGAGTTCAACGCAGGCCTCGAACTGTATACCCTGGGCAGCCGCCTGGCCGTGGAATTGGACTTTTATAACCGTGAAACCAACAATGCCGTGTTCAGTGCACCCATTCCGGGTGTCTCAGGCCAGGCAGAACTCCTCGGAAACTACGGCCGCATCCGCAACCGCGGAATCGACCTTTCGCTGACCTGGACAGAACGCTTCGACAACCGGGACCTGGGATATTCCCTCAGCGGAAACCTGTCAACGGTCAACAATGAAGTGCTGCGCATCAACAACGAGGACGGAATCCTTTACGGGCCTACCCTTAACGGTGCCTTCGTCACACAAACGCTGGTCGGTCAGCCCATTGGTGCGTTTTATGGATACAACGCCATCGGGGTATTTCAATCGGTGTCGGATGTCAATAACTACACAGGACCGGAAGGCACCATTTTACAGCCAGATGCGCTTCCCGGAGACCTGAAATTCGAGAATGTCAATGGGGACGACCGGATCGACAGCCGCGACCGGGTCATGATCGGCAGCCCCATACCAAAGCTTGTATTCGGACTGACCGCCAATGCAGATTACAAAAACTGGGATGTCTCGGTCATCATCCAGGGCACTTCCGGAAACAAAATATTCAACGCCAAAAGGGCCAACCGCAATATTTTTCCTGACGCCAATTACGACCTCGATTTCTACGAGAACCACTGGCACGGAAACGGGACATCGGAGGAATATCCCTCACCGGCCCTCAGCCGCCGGAACATACAACCCAATTCTTTCTTCGTGGAGTCCGGCTCCTATGTCCGCATCCGGAACATCCAGATGGGCTACACCCTGCCCGAAACCATTACCTCCAGAATCGGGCTCAGTTCCCTGAGGTTTTACCTGAGCGCACAGAACCCTTTCACCCTTTTCGGGTACAACGGTTTCACGCCTGAAATCGGGGGCAGTCCGATCGCATCCGCCATCGATTATGACACATATCCCCTTTCCTCAACATACACCTTTGGATTGAACGTATCCTTTTAAATATTTTTGGTCATGAAAAAATCCATCATAAAATTTCTCTTCATTGCACTGCTTTTGCCCGGGGCATTAACCGGCCTTCACTCCTGCGAAGAATACCTGGATGTTCCACTGGAGGGGGAACTTCCCATTGACTACGAAAGAGAACCGACCGTTGAAGAAGGATTCCGATACGTGAGTGCAGCTTACGCTGGCCTCAGAAGCTGGGGGGTCAGTGTCTTTCCCTATATTGGTATGTTCGAGATCACTTCGGATGACGCCGACAAGGGCAGTACGCCAGACGACGCCCCGGTGATGATCCAACTGGCCAGCTTTACCCACGATGCAAACAACGAATTGTTCCTGAGCTTCTGGAGCGATCACTACAATGTGATCGGGAGCTGCAACTTCGCCATCAATACCCTGAACGAACTCCCTTTTGATGATACGGAGGCCAGGGATCAACTGGTGGCAGAGGCCAGGTTTCTCCGGGCATTTCTCTACCTGCGCCTGAACCTGGCATTCGGAGGGGTGCCCCTGATCGACAGAACGCTCACTGCGGAAGAATTCGCCCAGATCCCGAGGTCCACCAGGGAGGAAATATATGACTTCATAGAGGAGGACCTGCGGTTTGCCATCGAACGCCTTCCCCTTAACTACCCACTGAGCGAAGCAGGCAGGGCCACGAGCGGAGCGGCCAGGGCGCTGCTCGCCAGGAGTTTTATGTACCAGAACGAATGGCAGGAGGTGAAGACCCTCACCGACGAAGTCATTGCCAGCAATACCTACAGCCTGTACCCAAGCTTTTACCACTTGTTTCGCATTGTGGGAGAGAACTCCATGGAGTCTGTTTTCGAGCTTCAGCTGAGCTCGATGGACCAGGGCAGGTACCGCTGCGAATACGGCTTTGTGCAGGGCCCCAGAAACAACTTTGCCCGAATGCAGGGCTGGGGTTTCAATGTGCCTTCCCAACGACTGATCGACTTTTTCGACAGCCGGGACGACGACCTGCGAAAAGCCGCTACAGTTCTGGCCCGTGGCAGCCGCACACCCGAAGGGGATTCCATCAACGTCAATTGTCCGAATCCCTATTACAACCACAAGGTGTATGTTCAGCTCAGGTACAATACGGTCGACTATGCCCTGGACCATAATATTCGCTACATCAGGTATGCTGAAGTCCTTCTGATGAACGCTGAAGCATCCATACATGTGGGTGGAGACGCCGCCACACCCTTGAACCAGGTCCGGAACCGGGTTGGCCTGGACCCCATCGGGGCCCCCACCCTGGAAGACGTCTGGGATGAAAGACGCGCCGAACTGGCCATGGAAAAACACCGCTTTTTTGATTTGGTACGCACCGGAAGGGCGCCCCAGGTGTTGGGAGGAAGCGGATTCGTGGCCGGTAAGCATGAATTGTTCCCCATCCCACAGACACAGATAGACCTCAGCAACGGTGTCCTGGTTCAAAACCCGGGATATTAATCAACCATCAAACAACACGGCAAGTCCCTGACGCCGAAGATCGGAACAGGGATGGCGACTCACTGAATACAAAAGGTTCCACATCAATCATGTATAGACCCCTGATCACAAGCCTATTTATTTTCATTGTCGGATGGGCGGGCTGCTCCAAGGATCCGGGAGAAGACCCGGACAATGGCAACGGCACCCCCCCTGATACAACACTTTGTTACACCCTGGAACGGGAGGTGGCAGAAGATTTGACCGGGGACGAGCTCCTGGATATTGTTCAGCAGCAAACCCTGAAGTATTTCTGGGATTTTGCCGAACCCAATTCGGGAATGGCGCGCGAAAGGAACACATCAGGCAACCTTGTCACCACCGGAGGGACAGGCTTCGGCATCATGGCAATGATTGCCGGGGTTGACAGGGGATTTCTCCCCAGGGACACCGTTGTGGGCAGGCTGCTGCATATGTTCAACTTCCTGCAGAAGGCTGACCGCCACCACGGGGCCTGGCCCCACTGGCTCAATGGAATTACAGGCGAAACCATCGCTTTCAGTCCACAAGACGATGGCGGCGACCTGGTCGAAACCTCTTTCCTTGTCCAGGGAATGATTGCCGCCAGGGAATATTTCTCCCTGGAAAACCAGCGTGAGGACTCACTCAGGGCATTGGTCGACACACTCTGGTACGGGGTGGAGTGGGATTGGTACCGCAATGGGGAAAACGTCCTCTACTGGCACTGGTCACCCAATCATGGGTTTGGCATGGGCCATGCAATACGGGGCTGGAACGAGGCCCTGATCACTTACGTGCTGGCGGCCTCATCACCCGCCCACCCGATCAACAGGGAGACCTATGAGCAGGGCTGGGCTGGTGGGGGACAAATGGCCAACGGGGGGGTTTTTTATAACCTGGAGTTGCCATTGGGACCGAATTTCGGCGGACCCTTATTTTTTGCTCATTATTCATTCCTCGGTCTGGATCCCAGGGGGTTGCAGGATCAATACGCCGATTATTTCGAGCAAAACCGGGTGCATTCCCTGATCAACCATGAGTACGCCATCCGCAACCCGATGGATTTCTGTTTGTATAACGACTCCATTTGGGGCCTGACGGCCAGCGATGATCCCCTGGTGGGTTACAGCGCACATGCCCCCTTTGGGATCTGGGGAATTGACAATGGAACCATCACCCCCACCGCTGCCCTT
>JAWLHS010000174.1:0-5109 GCA_041690235.1 Bacteroidales bacterium | reverse complement strand
TTTGCTTCAGCGGCAGGGGCTTCCTTTTCCTTTTCAGGAGCGGCTTCTTCCTTTGCTTCAGCGGCAGGGGCTTCCTTTTCCTTTTCAGGGGCTGGTTCTTCCTTTGCTTCAGCGGCAGGGGCTTCCTTTTCCTTTTCAGGGGCGGCTTCTTCCTTTGCTTCAGCAGCAGGGGTTTCTGCCACCCCGGCTTCTTCACTCTTCAGGCTGGCTTTGGCTCGTTTTTTAGCGAGCTCTTCGGCTTTTGCCTCATTTATTTTCCGTTCCTCTTCCAGCCGTTTCTTCTCCAGCTCCGTTTGAGACAATTCCTTATCCCTGGCCGTTTTGGCCAATTTTTCAATTTTCTCTTTCTGCCAGGCCTCAAATTTTTCTTCAACCTGTTCTTCCGTAAGTGCTCCTTTTGCTACGCCCTTAATAAGGTGGTGCTTTAGAAGTACGCCCTGGTTTGATAAAATGCTGCGGGCTGTGTCTGAAGGCTGTGCCCCGACCTGCACCCAATACAGGGCCCTGTCGAAATTCAATTCAATGGTTGCAGGAAGGGTCATGGGGTTGTAAGTGCCAAGTCTCTCAATAAATTTTCCGTCTCGGGGTGCACGACCATCCGCAACTACCAAGTGGTAAAAGGGTTGTCCTTTTTTACCTTTTCTCTGTAGTCTGATTTTTGTTGGCATAATGTTAAATAAGGGTTAAAACTAAGTTTGTAACAAATTCAGGGGTGCAAATATCCACTTTTTTTTCCAATTAAAAAAGCAATCCATCCATTCTTTATCAAGGGGTTAAAAAAAATCAAGACCTTGTGAATAAATTCTGGGAGAAACCCCCGGAATTTTGTATATTTTTACAAGCCCTTACAGCCGCAAGCATCTAAACATCCAACCCATTAATCCGCAAATAATCAATGCGCATTCCTGACTTTACCCATTTTCATGTTCATACCCAATACTCCATACTGGATGGGGCATCCAAGATTGAGCCCCTGCTCGACAAGGCGGCCGCCGACGGAATGAAGGCCCTTGCCATCACCGACCATGGAAATATGTACGGGGTGCTCCATTTTTACAATTATGCCCGGAAAATTGGTCTTAAGCCCATCATCGGCTGTGAGGTATATGTGGCGGAGGGAAGCCGCCTGGAGAAAAAGGGACGCGAGGACCGCAGCGGGTACCATTTGATTTTGCTTGCGAAAAACCGTAAGGGGTATGAGAACCTGTCCCGTCTTGTTTCCCTTGGGTTCCTTGAGGGATTTTACTATACCCCGCGAATTGATAAAGAGTTGCTTTTTCGTTACCACGAAGGGATCGTGGTTTCTTCGGCCTGCCTGGGCGGGGAGATTCCGCAAACCATCATGGAGAAGGGCATTGAAAGGGCTGAAACGGTTTTGCTTGAATTTCTTGAGGTGTTCGGTGAAGACTTTTACCTGGAACTGCAACGGCATGGTTTGGAAGAGCAAGAACCCGTGAATCAGGCATTAATGAGTCTGGCGGCCAAACACCGGGTCAAGCTTATTGCAACCAATGATTGCCATTATGTGAATGCCGAAGATGCCAAAGCGCATGATATTCTGGTTTGTTTGCAAACCGGTAAGGACCTTGATGATGAAGGTCGTATGAAATATACCGGAAATGAATACCTGAAGACCCGGGAAGAGATGGCCCGGCTTTTTGAGGATGTCCCGGAGGCCATCCTCAATACGGCAGAGCTGGTTGCCAGGATCGAAGATTACGAGATAACCGCAAAAAAAGTGATGTTGCCCGGATTTCCCCTTCCGGAAGGGTTCGGGACAGAAGACGATTACCTCTCTCACCTCTCCTTCGAAGGTGCGGGACGCCTGTATCCTGAGGTAACCCAGGAAGTCAGGGAGCGCCTGGATTTCGAATTAAATGTAATCCGGGAAATGGGATTTGCCGGTTACTTTCTTATCGTGCAGGATTTTATCAATGAAGCCCGCAAAATAGGGGTTGCTGTCGGGCCCGGCAGGGGGAGTGCCGCGGGTTCGGTTGTGGCTTATTGCACCGGTATTACGGCCATTGACCCCATTAAGTACAATTTACTGTTTGAACGTTTCCTCAATCCGGAACGCGTTTCCATGCCCGATATTGATATTGACTTTGATGATGAGGGAAGAGACCGGGTGCTGGAATATGTCATCCAGAAATATGGACGTGAAAAGGTGGCCCAGATCGTCACCTTCGGCACCATGGCGGCCAAGTCATCAATCCGTGACGTGGCCAGGGTCCTTAAACTGCCTTTGCCTGAAGCCGATCGCCTCGCCAAATTGGTGCCGGATCGTCCCAACACTTCACTGGCCAGGGCCTATAAGGAAATTCCGGAACTTGCCCAGGCTTTGAATGATCCCAACCCCCTGATCAGTCAAACACTGAAATATGCCAAAATGCTGGAGGGATCCAACCGGCAGACCGGAGTTCATGCTTGCGGTGTGATTATCGGGCCATCCAACTTATTGGACTGCATTCCTTTGAGTACACAGAAGGATTCTGAGCTTCCTGTCACTCAATACGAGGGGAAGTACGTGGAAATGGCCGGGATGCTGAAAATGGATTTCCTGGGGTTGAAAACCCTCTCCATTATCAAGGATGCCGTTAAAAACATCAAGAAGAGCTATGGCAGCGAGATTGACATCGAGAAGGTACCCCTTGATGATGAAGATACCTTTGATTTATACCAGCGGGGGGATACCGTTGGCACCTTTCAGTTTGAATCGGTGGGAATGAGGGAATACCTTAAGGAGCTCAAACCGACCAATATTGAAGATCTGATTGCCATGAATGCCTTGTACAGGCCAGGCCCGATGGAGTTCATTCCCCTCTACATCAACAGGAAACATGGCCGGCAAAAGGTTGAATATCCCCATCCCTGGCTGGAGGAAATTTTGCAGCCAACGTTTGGGATTATGGTGTACCAGGAACAAATCATGCAGGCCGCCCGGATTATGGCTGGATTTACACTGGCAAATGCCGATATTTTAAGGCGTGCCATGGGAAAGAAGAAAAAGGATGAGATGGACCGGCAAAAGGTTTTTTTCATGGAGGGGGCAGCCAAAAAGGGCATTGGGAACGAAACAGCAGAGCGCATCTTTGATGTCATGGCCCGTTTTGCCGAATACGGATTCAACCGGTCACATTCCGCGGCCTATTCTGTTGTTGCCTATCGTACCGCATATTTAAAGGCCAATTATCCGGCGGAATTTATGGCGGCTGTGCTGACCCATAATTTCAGTGACATCAAAAAGATTACATTTTTTATGGAGGAGTGCCAGCGTCAGGGAATCCCTGTGCTGGGTCCTGATGTGAATGAGAGCACCTTTAATTTTGTGGTGAACAGCAATAAGGAGATTCGCTTCGGACTGGGAGCCATCAAAGGGGTCGGGGAGGGGGCCGTTGAAGATATTGTATCCGAGCGGGAAGCCAATGGACCCTACCGGAATATTTTTGATTTTTCGAAGCGGGTCAATCTCAGGGCGGTTAATAAGAGGGTTTTTGAATCCCTTGCCAGGGCAGGCGCTTTTGACAGTTTCAAGGATTGCCACCGGGCACAATTCTTTTTTTCCGAAGACAACGGGCTGACCACTTTTCTCGACAGGATAATCCGGCATACAAACCAGGTTATCCTCAGGGAGAACACCTCCCAGATGAACCTGTTCGAAGAAAATGACGAGGCCCGGTTCCCTGATCCGGAGTTGCCTGATTGCCCGAAGTGGGACAAGCTGGAAACCCTGAAACAGGAAAAAGAGGTCACCGGGATGTATATTTCAGGGCATCCACTGGATGATTTCAAGATTCAGATCCAGGCATTCTGCAATGCAGGTGTGGGGGATTTGAAGAACCTTTTTCCATTGCGAAATAAAGAAATCGCATTCGCCGGGATCATTACGGGTTCTTCCCACAAGTATACCAAGAACGGCAAACCCTATGGCAGTTTCATCATTGAGGATTACACAGACAGCCATCAGCTCTTCCTGTTCTCTGAGGATTATTTGAAAATGAAACATTTTCTTGAAAACCAACAATTTGTTTTCGTCCGGGCAAGGGTACAGGAGAACAGGTTCAATCCCAGGCAACTAGAAATAAAAATTAAGGGCATCAATCTGCTGGGTGAACTGGAGGGGACCATGATGAAAAACCTCACCCTGATCCTTCCCGTCAGTGATGTGAGCAGGGAAATGGTTCAGAATCTGGCTGAAAATTGCCGGAGGTTTAAAGGACATGCCCGGTTAAAGATTTCTATTTACGACCAACTGGAGAACAATTCCGTAGAAATGCTTTCAAGAAAAATCAAGGTGGAGCCCGTTGGTTTTTTAAAGGAAATTCTAAAGCAATACCCTGTGAAATTCCGATTAAATTAATGCCGGGATTTTCCGTTTCCCGTGTAGGAATTT
Source organism: Bacteroidales bacterium (assembly GCA_041690235.1). Lineage (GTDB taxonomy): Bacteria > Bacteroidota > Bacteroidia > Bacteroidales > UBA7960 > SLSG01. Next base: position 716 of record JAWLHS010000174.1, on the reverse strand, counting down.
CCGCTATTTTTGCAAATGGAGTATTTATCCATTTAAACCTTTTATCATGACACTAGAATTTACTGATTCCAATTTTGACGAACTTGTATTAAAAACGGATAAGCCCGTTTTGGTTGATTTTTGGGCCGAATGGTGTGGTCCCTGCCGCATGGTTGGTCCCCTTGTTTCAGAAATTGGCCAGGAGTATGCAGACAAAGTGGTGGTGGGAAAACTTGACGTTGACGCCAACCCGGAGGTTGCCATGCGCTATGGGATCCGCAATATTCCGACCATCTTGTTTTTTAAGAATGGAGAAGTTGCCGACAAACAAGTTGGCGCCGTTCCAAAATCTGTTCTGACCACCAAGATCGAAGGCTTGTTGTAACAGTCCTTCCGCTTATAAAAAGGGGTGTTGCGGTATTCCCGGCGGCCTCATAATATGTCAAGGCTTTGATAGATAAAATTGACCCGGACGTTCCCAGGCGTTTTGGAAACCTGGAATTGCTTGCCAGTCAAGTTGTAGAGGGATTTATAACCGGCCTGCACAAGAGTCCTTTTCATGGGTTTTCTGTTGAATTTGCCGAGCACAGGACCTACAATCCCGGGGAAAGCACCCGGCATATCGATTGGAAACTCTTTGCACGAACGGAAAAATTATTTGTCAAACGCTTTGAGGAAGAAACCAATCTGAGGTGCCAGATCATTCTTGACAATTCCTCATCCATGTATTTCCCTGC
>JAWLHS010000173.1:0-5172 GCA_041690235.1 Bacteroidales bacterium | reverse complement strand
CCCCTTCGAAATGCATCACATCCAGATAATGTCCCTCACCCACGGGCATTCGCTGAGGAACACCGTAGGCAATGTGTCTCACCTGCCCTTCAGCACCTACTGCCAAACCAGGCAGGGGATGCAAAAAGAACACAAGCACAAACCAGGTAAAAAAGGTTTTCACAATGATCAAAGTTTTCTTCCGGAATCCGGCGGGACACACCCACCCTGGTCATCCACCTGCATAATGTATAATATAAAGGAACAACAAAGGGGACAACTTGTTTTAAAACGAAAAAATAAAGGCCTTATTTTTTCGCGCATGTTGTGTCGGCCACAAATTCGGTTCGTCGGCCACCAATTTTCCCGGAATATTCGGATAAAGGGTTTTGCAAGTGTAACATAATTGGATTAATTTCGTTTCTGTTACAATAAGAAAAAAATTGCCTTGACGCGATCCTTCACCCGGTTTCTGATTGTTGTGGCGTTCCAGATGTTCGCTTTGTTTCCGGCATTGCAGGCACAGGACGCCATATTCTCCCAGTTTTTCTCCTCCCCGCTTTACCTGAATCCTGCCTTTGCCGGCTCTGCGGGAGGATCACGGCTGGCTTTGAATTCCCGTGCACAGCCCTTTGTCGGATTCAAAACCTTTTCCACGCATGCCTTTTCATACGATGGGTATTTTCCGGCCCTTTCGGGAGGCATCGGGCTATTGGTAACAAGCGATCTGCAGTCCGGCCTGATTGTAAACAACCAGGTATCCCTTATTTACTCCTACCATTTGCGGGCCGGGGAGGATTTCTACATCCAATTCGGGGCCCAGGCCGGCTATCACCGCAGCGACTTCAAATGGCAGGATCTGGAATGGGCCGGTACGCCCGAAGAACCACCCCTGCTGGACAATGTTCATTCCGCCAATTTTGCTGCCGGGGTGTTGCTATACAGCGAGACGATCTATGGGGGGTTTTCCGCCCATAATCTATCCGAACCCCCCCTGGATTTTTACTTAAACAGCGACGCACGGCTCAACCGGAAATATACAGCCCACTTTGGATTGCACATCAGGCCGGGAAAGGATCAGAGAATAGGGCCCCAGCCGAGGGACTTTTTTATCTCACCCAATGTCATTGTTCAGCACCAGCAAGCCTTTACCCGGATCAATTATGGTTTTTATGCCGGACTGAGTCCCTTTCTGGCCGGGGTGTGGCTGCGGCAGGATCTGGCACGGCCCTACACCCTGATTTTTTTGCTTGGTACTGAGTTCGAATCCTTTCGATTGGGCTATAGTTACGACCATTCCTTATCCGGCTTTTCGGGGGCAATGAGCGGAATTCACGAAATAAGTGTAAGTTTTTTGCTTGGTGGTGAATCAAAAAAGATGAAATACCGTATACTAAACTGTCCCAGTTTTTAGTTATTTTTGTACGCGAATAAAAATATGTCAATATGAGACGGAATCCCCATTTCTTCAAGCTCCCCATCCTCTTCGTCCTGGCCATGGTTCTGATTTCCTCCTCATGCCAGCGCAGGGAAATGTCCAAGTCGACAGGCTGGACCTACAATGACCCGCAGACCGGTGGATTTGAAGTTTCTTCTTACCAGCAGCAGGAAACCGGACCGGGCCTGGTTTTTATTGAAGGCGGAACCTTCGTGATGGGCCGGACGCAGGACGATGTGATGTTTGACTGGAATAGCATCCCGCGCCGGGTCACTGTTTCATCATTCTATATGGATGAAACCGAAGTACGTAACCTCGACTACCTGGAATACCTGTATTGGCTCAACCGCGTTTTCGTTGAAGCCGACGGAAGCCCCCACCAGGTTTATCTCAATGCGCTTCCCGACACATTGGTCTGGAGGGATCCCCTTGCCTACAACGAACCTTTTGTGGAAAACTACCTGCGCCACCCCGCTTACCGCGATTACCCGGTGGTAGGGGTCAGTTGGGTCCAGGCAAGTGATTACGCGGCCTGGCGTACCGACAGGGTCAATGAAATGCTGCTCGTTCGTGAGGGTATCCTGGAATGGAACCAGGACCAGATCAGCCAGGAAAACTTTTTCACCACCGAAGCCTACCTGGCCGGCCAATACGACGGACTGGTAAGGGAGAATATGCGCAATCTTGATCCAACCAGCGAAGGCGAACGCCGCGTCAGGCAGGAAGACGGCATCCTGCTGCCGAGATACCGCCTTCCCACAGAAGCCGAATGGGAATTCGCCGCCCTCGGGCTGATCGGAAACACGATTGACGAACGGATTGTCGAGCGGCGCCAATACCCCTGGAACGGGCACAATGTAAGGAGTGCCGAAAGAAAGACAAGGGGAACGTTTATGGCCAATGTACAGCGCGGTCGCGGCGATATGATGGGCGTTGCCGGGAACCTGAATGACGGGGGTGAAATCACCGTTCCCGTTTTTTCTTACTGGCCGAATGATTATGGCTTATACAACATGGCCGGCAATGTGAATGAATGGGTGAAGGATGTGTACAGGCCCCTCTCCCACGAAGCAGTTGCTGAATTCCGTCCCTTCAGGGGCAATGTCTACCAATCCATTAAGGACGAAGACGGGGTTTTCCTGGACAGGGATCCGGAAACGGGCCGTATGCAGCGCAGACTGGATGAACCAGGCGAAACCCGGAGAAACTACCGGAGGGCCGACAACATCAATTACCGTGACGGAGACCCCATGTCAAGGCTCTTCCAGGTTGAGGGCGACCCGCTCCTGGCCGGGGAGGATGTTGAATTGATGGATGAAGAACAGATGTACCAGTTTGGAGAAAACAGTTTGATCAATGACCAGTCCCGGGTTTATAAGGGAGGCAGCTGGAAGGACCGGATATACTGGATCAATCCGGGCACCAGGAGGTACCTTGATGAAAACGAAGCGACCAGCGACATTGGCTTCAGGTGCGCCATGGACCGTGTGGGAAGCCCGGTTGGTTTTTAAAGCTGAAACAAATCTTACGAAAAACCCACTTGCCGACGCAAATGGGTTTTTTTTTATTTTAGCCAATACTTATGCAACCCATTCAGATCCTCCATAAGATGCTGTCAGATGGGGCATCCATTTGCACCGACAGCAGGAAGACCCGGCCGGGCGCCATCTTTTTTGCGCTTAGGGGCGAATCCTTCAATGGCAACCGCTTTGCCTCCGCTGCCCTGCACAATGGCTGCCAATTGGCCGTTATTGACGACCCACTGGAGGAAGCAGGGGGAAAATTCCTGTTGGTGGACTCCGTCCTGGAAACCCTGCAGGAGCTGAGTACCTACCACAGGGGTTTGTTCAACATTCCTGTACTCGGCATTACCGGGTCCAACGGAAAAACCACAACCAAGGAACTCATTCAGGCCGTGCTTTCCAAACGTTTTCTTACCCAGGCCACAAGCGGAAACCTGAACAATCACATCGGAGTGCCGCTGACTTTGCTTTCCCTGAAGGACCCCATCGACATGGCGGTTGTGGAAATGGGAGCCAATCACATGGGAGAGATTGAACGATTATGTCAACTGGCAAGACCTACGGCCGGAATCATTACCAATATAGGGAAGGCCCATTTGGAAGGCTTTGGAAGTATTGAAAATATCGCCAGCGCCAAATCTGAGCTGTACCGTTTCATTGCCCGCCACAAGGGCCTGTTGTTTGTCAACGGGGACAACCCGCTGCTTTGCCGGCTTGCCGGTGACACCCGCCGGGTTACTTACGGAAAGGAACCGGAGAACCATTGCTCAGGCTCCATCACAAAAGGGTTTCCTTACCTGGAGATATCCTTCAGGGTAAACAGGGGGTTTGAAAAGATGAGTCCCGGAACCTCAGGCAAAATCAGCACACGGCTGACGGGCGCATACAATTTTGAAAACATCATGGCGGCAATAACCATCGGCTTGTATTATGGGGTTCCGCCGGATGCAATTGCAAGCGCCATTGAAGAATACGAACCAGGCAATCACCGCTCCCAGGTGATACATACAAATCACAATACGGTGATCATGGATGCCTACAACGCCAATCCAACCAGTATGCGGGCTGCCCTGGAAAACTTTGCGGGATTTCGCGGTAAAAAAACCGCACTATTGCTTGGGGACATGCTTGAACTGGGTGAGGCGGCCGAAAAGGAACACCGGGAAATTGTCCGGCAGGCCATTCGGGGCGGCCATTCTCTGGCGATTTTCGTCGGACCCCTCTTCTCGGGCGTTGCCCCGGACAAGACAGGGGAGCGCGGTGAAACCCCGATCAAATGCTTTTCCCATGTGGAAAAGGCCGCTGATTACCTGGCCTCAAACCCGCTCTCCGGCTTTACAATCCTGGTGAAGGGCTCCAGGGGTATTAAGATGGAACAAATCATCCAATACTTATAGGGCATGACATACCTTTCCACCGGAATGATGTCCGGCACTTCCCTCGACGGAATGGACATGGCCTGCTGCGTCTTTGAGGAACGAGACGGAAAGTGGACCCACGAGATTCTTCACGCAGAGACCATTCCGTACCCGGAACCATGGAAGGATCGGCTCAGAAAAGCATCCCAACTCAGCGGCTACGAACTTTTTGCCTTGCATAATGACTACGGCCACTACATTGGCCGGGCCCTGCAGGACTTTTTCCAGAGAAACCGTATCGGGGAACAGGGCATTGTTTCCTCTCACGGACACACGGTTTTTCACAGACCCTCCCTGGGCCACACCTTACAGATCGGAAGCGGGGCAGCCATTGCGGCAGAAACCTCCCGAACGGTTGTCTGCGACTTCCGTTCACTCGACGTGGCCCTGAAAGGGCATGGGGCCCCCCTGGTGCCCATCGGGGATAAACTACTGTTTGAGGAATTCCGATATTGCCTGAATATAGGAGGCTTCGCCAATGTTTCGTACGACCGGGACGGTGTACGCATGGCATTCGATATTTGCCCGGTAAATATCGTAATGAACCGCCTGGTCAGGGAGGCCGGAATCATTGACAAGGCAGAACCTGGGCAGGTGCACCACACCGCCCCGGCAAAACATCTTGAATTTGACCCTGGCGGACAATTGGCCGGGAGCGGCAAACCCAATCCCGGTTTGCTTGAAAAGCTGAATTCATTGCCGTATTACTTACTCCCCGGCCCCAAAAGCCTGGGAGAGGAATGGGTCCTTGACCATGTATGGCCCTTGCTCCGGGAAAGCAGTCTCCCGCTGAATGACAAGCTGCGGACGTATT
>JAWLHS010000172.1:0-5238 GCA_041690235.1 Bacteroidales bacterium | reverse complement strand
ACAAGCCAAAGAAAACCATCGGACTCTTTGAAAAATACCTGACTTTATGGGTGGGCCTGGGCATCCTGGCAGGTATTGGCATTGGCCATTTTGCAGGGGACAACATACAGGTGATCAGCAGCCTGGAAATTGCCAGGGTGAACATCCCGGTGGCCATTCTGATTTGGTTGATGATTTACCCCATGATGCTTCAGGTAGATTTTTCCAGCATCAAAAAAATCCGCAAAAGGCCGCGCGGGGTCGTATGGACGCTGGTAATCAACTGGCTGATCAAGCCTTTCACGATGGCCTTTTTTGCCTGGATCTTTTTTTCCAAAATTTATTCGGCCTGGATCGATCCCTCGCTGGCCGGGGAATACATCGCCGGGGCCATCATTCTCGGAGCTGCGCCATGTACGGCCATGGTCTTTGTGTGGTCCTACCTGACAGACGGGGATCCCAATTATACACTGGTGCAGGTCTCAGTCAACGACCTGGTCATCCTGGTGGCTTTCATTCCCATCGTCGGATTGTTACTCGGCATCACCGACGTGACCATCCCATATGACACCCTGGTGGCCAGCGTGGTCATCTTTGTGGTGGTGCCGCTTGTGGCCGGGGTGATTACCCAGCGCATCCTGCTGCGGTCGCATGGGGAAGAATGGTTCAAGAAAACCTTTCTGCCGAAACTGAAGCCGGTGAGCATCGTGGCCCTGCTCATCACCCTGGTGTTGCTGTTTGCCTTCCAGGGACAGAACATCCTGAACAATCCGTTGATCATTTTGCTGGCCGCCGTGCCGCTGGTGATCCAGACCTATTTCATTTTCTTCCTGGCCTGGTTTGGCGGCCGCAAACTAAAGCTGAGCCATGCCGTTTGCGCCCCGGCCGCCATGATCGGGGCCAGCAATTTCTTTGAACTGGCCGTGGCCGTGGCCATTGCTTTATTCGGACTTCAATCGCCCGCTGCGCTGGTTACCGTTGTCGGTGTGCTGGTGGAGGTACCTGTAATGCTCTCTTTGGTCGCCTTTGCGAACCGGAACAGGTATTGACAACAAGGCAAACTTTTCGATGTCGTGTATTCCGTTTAGCGGACCGCAGCCTGTTCAAGAAAGGGCAGGGGGGAGACCAGTTCAAATTCGGGAGAGGCCTCGAAAAACGGGTTCAGCAGGTTGAGGTGTTCGCTGCCAATGATGAGCAGGATCCTGTCGTCCGACGAAAAAGGGATACGCTGTATGTTCCTGAAGATACGCAGGTTGCGATTGAACCACCTGCCCGTTTCAAAATCCACCCCGGTAAAGTCCCCGGGCTCCTCTTCGTACTTGAAGGGGTTTAGCAGGTAGACCCCCAGTCTTTCCTGCACCCTGCGCGGGTCGTTCGCTGCCATAAGGGTTTCCGTGATGCTGCTGACCCGGGTGTCGGGACGGGGGAGCAGGTAGACGGAATCCGGGAAATTGTGATAATAATCGCTGAATCGGGCCATGCGGGTGCTGTCGCCAAACAGCCCGGAAATGCCCTCGTAGGGCCTGCCCGGATCGTCCACGCAATGGACCCGTTCCAGTCCCATGTTCCCCGCGATGCGAAAGCCCAGCTGTTGTGTTTCTCCCCGGCTGAGTGTCCATTCTCCCTTTCGGTATAAGGCATACAGGGAATCCAACAGGGCCTGGTTTTCCGGCAGGCTTTCTATGGCAATGATCGTCGGATGGAAATCCCCGATGGCCCGGCAAAGGGCCAGGATCTCGGACTGGTAGGGTTCGTCCAGGACCGAGATTTGCTGATCTTCGCTGACCTTTACCGCGTCGAGGTTGGGGTAGGCAAAATGAAATACCCCGAGTGTCATGACCTTTGTACGCGGGGGTGCCAGTGGTTCCTGTCCGTGAAGCCCGGCGGCTGCCATGATGCAAAATGCAGTGGCCAATAATGTCATTGCTTTCATGTGTTTTTCTTGTGGTTAATGATTTTCCCAGTGGCCGCCGGTGGATCACGCGAACGGCTTCCCCGGGGTCAATCCAGTTGTTGTGTAGACGGCAGCAGAGGGGAATAGTTACACACCCCTGATAAAAAAAACCGCCGCATCCAGGTGGGGGCTGCGGCGGTTACAGATTAAATGAACCCGACTTCGTGTTCGGGCCGCAAGGCTTATGCTCCGGCGGCCCCCTCTTCCACGGGTTGAGGCTCCGTTTCGGCGCCCCCTGTATACAATTGGGAGGTGTCGACAAAAATCAGGTATTCCCTGATCCGGGTGCCCTGCATTTTGAAGGTATTGGCGAAAAAAACCGTTAATTGGGAGTCGTCGTGACGCGTATAGGTTACGCGTCCGTTCATCAGTTTCACTTCGTTCTGATCCCACACTTCAATCTGGTCGTGTTTGATGGCTTTGATGGATTGGAAAAAGCCCTCGAGAAACGGTCGGATGTTGTCCTTGCCCACTACTGGCGGCATGTTGCCGAAGCGGAATACGGCCTCATCCGACAAAAAGGACAGGAGGGTTTCTGTGTCGAATGTGTCAATGGCTCTGAATAAGCGGTAAATATCGTTGGTGTTCATGGCGTATTAAATTGAAGAAATAAATAGATAAAAGTTTACATATACATAACCATGGTTGTAATGAATTGTTTAAAGCCGCTGTGTATGCCCTTGCTGGTCCCGTTTAAGTGTGTGCATCAAAACATTGGGAAGTGGGAGACCTTTTGTCAATATTTCTTAACTTGCCTCAGTCTGTGAACCCGTATTTTGACGAGGCGCTGGCAAGGGAACTCGGTGCAGATGCTTACGGGATGAAGAGCTAAGTGCTTGTATTCCTGGTATGGGTCGGCCGCCCTGCCTTTATACCTGGAGCAAGCAGGGAAGATATGGCAGCAACAGCCTTAGGGTAGAGGAAATGGAAACCCCACTTGAACATGTATTGATGGCCTTCAACAAAGAAGGCATGATCGCCTATATGGAATCCCATCCCGGGGATTTTGAAGCGGCGGTGAAGCTTGCCACTGGGGATAAACAACCCTATTCCTGGCGTGCCGCATGGCTGTTATGGAGTGTTCTTCAGCAGGATGATCCGCGCCTCAAACCTTATATCCGGGTGATTCTCGATTGCATCCCCGGGAAGAAAGACGGTCACCAGAGGGAATTGATCAAGATGCTGGGATTGATGGAACTGGATGAGGCGCACGAGGGGGTGTTTTTTAACCTTTGCATGAACCTGTGGGAGAAGACGCATGCGGCCCCATCCGTTCGGTACACTGCCCTGAAGGTGATTATCAGGATCGCAAAAAAATATCCCGAACTTTTCAATGATGTAAGGTTGGTTACCCAGGATCACTACCTGGAAACATTGTCACCGGGCGTAAGAAGTTCGGTTTGCAGGATGGTCGATGGGTTGGGGCATTAGGTGTTCAGGGGCAAAGAGTCTGGCCTATTTGGGTTATTAGATGGAATGATTTACCGCCTGCTCACAAGCCTTGCTGTGATGATCCGTACATCTTCCAGCGGGCGGTCCCGTCCGTCGGTGGGGACTGCGGCGATGCGGTCCACTACTTCCATGCCGCTGATGACTTCCCCAAACACCGTATAGTTCTGGTCCAGGTGGGCTGCGCCACCAATGGTCTTATAGGTTTCCCTGTGGTCTGCCGGAATTGTATAGCGGGGGGTATCCTGTCGAAGCCTGGTTGTCAGCGCCTCTTTTCTTTCCTGCACATTAGCCAGGGAATCGCTGCCGGGCATTTCCTCTTCAAGCTGTCGGAGCAGGGTGACCAACTCCTGGTATTGCGGATTGTTGACCATGCGGTTGTCCTGCAGCCATCCGTTGATGCGCCCCTCGGCCACGGCCAGGGTGCTGTCATTATACAGCCGGCCCTGTATGATGGTGAACTGGGTGCTGCTGGATGCCCGTTCCGGGTTGTCGCTTCGGGCGGCGTTGATGGCCCCGCGTTTGTGGAACAGGTTTGGGGTGAACTCCGGGGGAATGGTATAGGGGAGGTCGGTGGCACCCACAACATCTCCGGGTGCGGACGTTCTGCTGTCGGGATCACCGGTTTGCAGCAGGAAATCATTGATGACGCGGTGGAACAGCAAACCGTCGTAAAACCCCTGCTTTACCAGCCGGATAAAATTGTTTCGGTGTAGCGGGGTTTCATCCGACAACCGGAAAACAACAGTGCCGAAATCGGTGACCAGTTCCACGTCCCTGTTCAGGTCGTTTTTCCGGACACCTTCATCGACATAAGGGTTGCAGGCTGGAAACATCAGCAGCACCAGGACTGGAATAAGCCAGGCAGGGTGCAGCCGGCGGGCTGAAACATGCTGTCTGATCAGGGGAAATGGGCGCATAAAGGCATTTTTTATAAAGATAATAGGGAATTGATTTGATGCTGCATTATTCATTGATAAATACCCCGTCAGCGGTTCCGACCCATACTTTGTTGTTTTTGGAGACGGCAATGGTAGAGATGCCTGAATCCTTGAATGTCAGACTATCCACCAGCCAGTTGGTGCCGTTGTAAACGGCCAGCAGGTTTTGATTCACGCACCAGATGTTGTCATCATGGTCCACTGCGAGTGCCCGGGGGTTTGAAAAATCATCAAACTGCAAATGCTTGCAGTCATTTCCGTCAAATACAATTACCTGGGGTCTTGGATCATATGTGCCATATGCCAGGGTATAATCAATGGCCCCGCATACCTGGTTTTTGCTGTTTAGGGTTACATCGCCCCAGAAAGGCAGTGTAAATCCCAATTGATCGTGGTCATAGGTGGTCCATGTATCCCCTGCATATTTCACAAGTAATGTCCTGTCAATGGCACCGTATTGTGCCAGCCAGACTTGATCGTTCCTGTCAATGACCACCCTCCTGACCCCATGCTGTGGCAAGTCGGAATTGTCAGGGGTGAACACCTGGAAGTTTGTGCCATTGTATTTTACAAAACCACCCTCAAGATGGGAACAGGAGGAAAACCAGATATTGTCTTTGGAGTCTACGGCTACTGAGTTAACAAAATCAACCGGGATGGGTGAATTTTCGGAGGAGAATTTGGTGAAGGTTTCCCCGTCGAATTTGACCAGTCCGTCAGTGCCTATCCAAATATTGTTCTTTTTGTCTGCCACAATGGACCATATGAACATGCCTGGTTGAATCAATGAGTTCGATTCATCATATACCACCATCTCTCCAGACTCCAGGTTGTATTTGATCAGCTGTGGTAGATTGAAAGTCATGGGGGGCTGCGAGTTAAACGTTCCGAGCCATGCATTTCCCTGGCCGTCGA
>JAWLHS010000171.1:0-5246 GCA_041690235.1 Bacteroidales bacterium | reverse complement strand
TCCGCCAGGTGCCCGAACTCCAGGTCAAGGTCCTCGCCCGCCGTGTTCTCCACCTTGTAGCCCGCTGCCCGCATCCGATCCGACAGCATGTTCCTCACGCCCAGGTCCAGCACCCGGGCCGGAGGGGGCTGGTGCCCGGCAAGAAATTCCATTGTTTTTTCAATTCTTCTGTAGGGAACATATTCCGGTTTCAGTACGTCAATATGCTTTTCAGGGAGGTGGCGGTTTTTCATGTTTTGATTGTTTTTGTCGGAAAAGCCCCTTTCATTCAGACCATCCCATTCAGGATTTCTGCAATCTGACCCGTCAGCGCAATCCGTGAAAACCGGCCGGCCGATCCTTCGACCGGGCCGAGTCCTTCTGTAAGGAAAGCGGAATACCACTTCAGGAGGGCTTCATGCATGCCGCCCCGGTCCTGAAACCCCAGCGTGATTCCGCTTCCCGTTTCCTGAATGATGCCGGCTGCGTCGCCGTTCGGCGGACCCACACAGAGGATGGGCCTTTTCAGGGCCAGGTACTCATAAAGCTTGCCCGGTGCGATTCCCATTACGTTGGGGGTATTGTTGAGGGGAAGCAGGAGGATGGCTGAGGCGCCTGTGATTTCCAGGGCCTTATCATGCGGCAGGTATGGGATATGGTTCACGAAAGCTTGCAATTCGAGGGATTCAAGGGCCTGCCTGACGGCGATGTCGGTTTTGCCGATCAGGCGAATCTCCAGGTGGTCTGAGAACCCCGGTACATGCATGACCAGGTCTTTGATCACCTCCCATAATACCCGCGGGTTGCGGTCTGCATTCATGGATCCCAAATGGGTGAGGGTGAAACGCTCATGGGTATAGTCCGGAACATCCAAGAAATCTTCGGGGTCGAAACCGTTGGTCACCACGTCAATGTGCCGGTTTGACAATTGACGGAGTCCCCCGGCCCAGTGGTTGCTTACGGTGACCACCCGGTCGGCCGTATGGAGAACCCGGCGTTCCAGGGCTTTGTGCTTTTTGTCGGCCCATGGGGTCAGCCGGAGTTTGTGGTAAAAATCGATCTGGCTCCATGGGTCGCGGAAATCGGCCAGCCAGGGGATGTTGTGTCCCTGCTTCAGTCCGAGGGCAATCAGGTGCATGCTGTGGGGCGGGCCCGTCGACACCACGGCATCCACCGGATGGGCCGAAAGCCAGCGGGATAAGTACCTGACGGAAGGCCTGATCCAGAACTTCCGGGCGTCGGGGATAAACAGGTTTCCCCTGAGCCATGTCGCCAATTTGTCCGCCTGGCCGGGTTTCCGGTTTTCACTGAGGAATCCGGCCTGTATTTTTTCCCCCATGCTTCTCCCTGTAAAGAGCTTATACAGGCGGTATGGTTCCCTGATTTTTCTCCTGATGGTGAGCAAATCCGTGGGGAGGTCCTTTAGCAGGGAGGCGTCGGTTTCAGGGTATTCGGGATTTTCCGGGGTATAGACGATGGGTTCCCAGCCGTAGTGGCGCAGGTATTTGGCAAACTTCAGCCAGCGGTGCACCCCGGCGCCGCCGCCGGGTGGCCAGTAATAGCTGATGATCATTACTTTTTTCATGAAGCAGCGTTCAATCATCGGTTACCGTTACTGTTTTATCCGGGCCGGAGATTCCCCCGTTTGGATATGAACGGGACTGGCGGTGTATGCCAGGATATGTCCCCCCGGTTAATCCTTCAGCATCCGACGAATATGCCAGCCACCTGCCCCGGCCACGATTAGGACAAGCAAAATGCTGAAGGCCAGCGAAATCTTTTCGCCCACAAAATAGGAGCGGGGTTCAAACCGGAATTCGACCTCGTGTGCTCCTGCCGGCAGCACCATCGCCCTTAAGACGTAATTTGCCCTGAAATGGCTTGCTTCGTCCCCATCAATAAACACCTTCCATCCGTCCGGGTAATAAATCTCCGAGAATACCGCCAACTGCTCGCTGCGGGAGGTATACCTGTACCTGAGCTTGTTGGGCTGGTAATGGACCAGGTCAATGTCCGCCCCGGGATCGGGTTGCAGGGTCTTGCCCTGCAGGTGGTCGTCAAACCGCTGGTCAACCACGGCTGTTTTTGCCGGATCGATCTCGCCGAGGGCCTGTATTTCCTCATCGGCATTGTTCACGATGCGGAAATTTTCAACAAACCATGCGTTGCCCAGGGCATGGGGGTTCAGCTGCGGGGCGGTTTCGGGGTTCGTAATAAAATACCTGGTGTTGAGCATGTTCAATGCCGAAAGCTGCGGGAAAAGGGTCCTCACCGAATCCAGGCTGGAAGTCAGTTGGAGCACCGTCCCCATCTCAACCATTTCCGGGGTGATCTGGTGGTCGATCAAATCCTGGTAGCGCTGCAGCTTGGCGCCATGGTAGCCGCCGATGGAGTGGTGGTAGTAAGATGTCCGGGAACTGTTGAACGGACTTTCGGTCAAATCCAACACCCTGAAAGGCCCTTCCTGGTCCTGTAAAATGAGGGCGTCGGCCTGTCGGAGCGGGAAAGGCACTTCGGCCCTTCTCCTGGGCTGGAAGCTGCTGTCGTCCAGGTAGCGTTTGTTTACGGGCCACATATCAATGGTGAGAAGAACAACAACCAGGGTGATAAACACCCCGGGTGCGAGTTTCCTTCTGATAAACAGCATGACCAGGACTGCCGCCCCCAGGGCGAACAACAAGCTTCTCATGGTGTCCGCACGGAAAATGAAGATGCGGGCCTGTTCAATGACCCGGATAAATTCGCTGATCTGGGCGGCAAGGACTGGTTCACCTGCAGAGAGCTCATTAAAGGTCTGGGTTTCTGCCAGGCTGAAAAAATCGAAGAACAGCTTTGGTGCCAGGTAGAACAGCAGCGATATCCCCGCGGTAAGCCCAATGGCTGTCCAGAGACCCTGGCTTTTGATGTGCAAACGCCCCGGGTTTTTATACAGTTCGTTCAGGCCCAGGAATGCCAGGGCCGGGATGCAAAGTTCGGCAATGACCAGGGTCATGGATACCGCCCGGAACTTGTTGTAAGCAGGGACATGGTCAATAAAAAATTCGGTCAGTGGCATGAAATTCCGTCCCCAGGCCAAAAGCACGGATAAAACGGTGGCGGCCAGCAAGACCCATTTCAGGGGACCTTTCAGCAGAAAGAGGGACAGCACGAAGAAGAACAACACAACCGCCCCCACGTAAACCGAGCCGGACGTAAAGGGCTGGTTGCCCCAGTATTGATTTTCCCCGGAAACAATTTGGTGCAGTTGGGGATCTATCCTGTCCATGGCCCGCTCGTTATTGCCCAGGGGTCCGGTGGCCCCTCCTTTCACATTGGGAATCAGCAGGCTGAAGGTTTCCTTCTTTCCGTAACTCCAACTTGTGATATAATCTTTTGACAGTCCGGTGGTTTGCTGTTCCTGATCCAGACTAAGCTCCGATCCGCCCCGCATGGTCTCGGAGGCATAGGTGTAGGTGGACCATAAATTCCCGGCATTCAGTCCCACGGCAACAACCAGCCCCGCCAGCAAGACCCCTGTCGCCCGCAGAAAATGCCCCAGCCTCTTTTCCTGAATGTGTTTTACCAAAAGAAATATTCCATAGATGAGCACCATCATCCCCAGGTAGTAGGTAATCTGAAAATGGTTGGCGAACAATTGGAGCCCCATAAAAACGGCGAACAGGATGCTTCCCCAGAGGAGCTTGCCCCGAAAGGTGTAGATGATGGATCCAAGAACCGGGGCCATGTAGCCGATGGCGACGGCTTTGGAGTTATGGCCTGCTTCCAGGATGATAAAATGGTAGGAGGAAAAGGCAAAGCCCACCGCCCCGGCCAGTGCAATCCATGGATTGACCCTGAGAAGCAGCAGGAATATGAAAAAGCCGGCGAAATACAGAAAGATCATGTCGGCCGGACGGGGAAGGCCCAGGGTCATCAATTGGTGCAGCGCATTGGAAATATTGTTCGAATACCTGACCGAAATCTGAAAAGCCGGCATGCCGCCGAACATGGCATTGGTCCACAGGGGTTCCTCCCCTGTTTCCTGCCTGAAGTCGGTGATCTCCTTCGACATGCCCTGATACTTGATGATGTCTGACTGGACCAGGCGTTTGCCCTGGAGCACCGGACTGACATAAATCAGGGATATCAATAGAAAGAGGACGATGGCGGCAGGGTAGGGCAGCCATGTTGTGGGGTTCCACTGCGAAAACAAGTTCTTGATTTTTTCCATGGACGGGCTCATTCTTGGGGTTTACTTCCCGGATGTTTTTCCTGGTGATTGTCTTTTTCCCTGATCTCTTCATAGTCAACATACTCTCCCAGCTTATCGGTCTTTGCGGCAGCTTGTTCAGGTTTCGGCCGTTGGTTTTCCCGGTGGTACCTCCTTTTAAAGCGGTTGATATACCACCTGACCAGCATGGGCAGGAGCCAGGTCGTTACCACCCTGAAAAGGAGGTAAATAAGGATGAATGTTGCAATTAATCTGAGCATGGGGTTTCTGGGTGATAAAAGGAGAGCCTGCTGCCGGAGGCGCGGTGGCTGCGTTCCATTTGTTTTTTTGTAAGGGACAAAAGTACAAAAAATGTAAACAGGATTTGCCGGCCCCTTTACGGATACAGAACCCCCATATGGTTCCAGAAGTCATAATGGAAGTCCCCACCCATTTCGCCTGGAAACATGTCCAAAAAGGATTGTGTGGCCGCCGTGGCCGGTTCAAAACCAATCCTGGTGGCGGGTTCGTAGATAAACCTCAGTTCGGGATGGAACTGCACCCCGATCACATGGGGATACCTGGTATGTTCCATGGCTTCCGCAATCTTCCCATCCATCGACCATGCCGTTACCCTGAACCCTTTTCCGATGCGATTGGCCGATTGGTGGTGGGCGCTCATGACAAATGGGGTGGCATCCGGACCCGGAAGCAGGGTGGCAAGCTGTGACCCGGGCTCAAAGCGCACCCTGTGGTAAATATAATGGCTGATTGGCTCGTTGGTGAAATAATGGGTCTGGTAGTTCCTGTGCTGTTGATCCGGCTCCATCGACAACACCCCCTCCACCGTGGTGGTCCCATAGATTTGGGTCGGAATGTCCTGGGTCAGTGTTCCCCCGGTGGCCACATTCATGCTCTGCATCCCCAGGCAAATGCCCAGGATGCGGTAATGGGGATTGTCTTCCAGCAGGGGAACCTGCCCGGGGTTCTGATGGCCCCCCAGCAGGTGGAACAAAAACGACAATTCCAGGTGGTGCCGGTGGGGATCCGTGATCACGGTAAGCAGGTCGGTCTGTTC
>JAWLHS010000170.1:278-5257 GCA_041690235.1 Bacteroidales bacterium | reverse complement strand
GCGCTTCGAATGAGAAGCCGCTATGGTGTTAATCTGCTGGCCGTGGCCAGGAGCGAAAAGAAAATTCACCGGCGTATCGACCACGTGGTTTTTCAACAGGGCGATGTATTGTTGTTACAGGGCCGTGAGCACGTGCTGGGTGATACCATCAGTTCCATCGGCTGCTTGCCGCTGGCCCAGCGTGGCCTCCGGCTTGGGTACCAGACGAAAGTTCCCCTTGCCCTGGGCCTATTTGCACTGGCCATCGTGATGGTGGTCGCCGGATTGTTGCCCGTGCAGGCCGCATTCCCCATGGCCGCTGTGGCCATGGTGCTGGTGGGTGTGCTTCCTGTCAAAGATGTGTATACCAGCGTGGACTGGCCGGTTATTGTGCTGCTGGGCGCCATGATCCCGGTGGGGGAGGCCCTGGAAACGACGGGCGGGGCTGCCCGGATCGCTTCAGTGATGATGGACCTGGGTGGCAATGTGCCTCCCTGGGCCATGCTGACGATCATATTGGTGGTGACCATGTTCCTGTCTGACATCATAAACAATGCCGCCACCGTGGTTTTGATGGCTCCCATAGCCATCAGTATTGCAGTCGGACTCGGTTATTCGGTGGACCCCTTTTTGATGGCGGTGGCCGTTGGTGGTTCATGCGCCTTTCTTACCCCGATAGGGCATCAGTCAAACACCCTGGTCATGGGACCCGGCGGGTATAAATTTTCGGATTATTGGCGGATGGGCTTGCCCCTGGAAGCCATTATTGTGCTGGTGGGTGTTCCGGCGATCATGATGGTCTGGCCGCTTTAAAATAGCAATTACGGGGCGGCGGACTCAGGTGCAGGGATTTTTCGAGGTTCGATCAAGGGGCCGCTATTCCCTGCCCTGTAGGTTTCGTTTTGCCCGGAATGCTTAACTTTGTGCTTATCAATCTGACATTCTATGAAATCGATAAGGAAAATCGGGGTGCTCACCTCGGGAGGCGACTCACCCGGCATGAACGCTGCCATACGTGCCGTTGTAAAGGCCGGACTTTATTTCAGACTGGAAGTGGCCGGGATCATCAAAGGCTATCATGGAATGATCCATAATGACATCATTTCGATGGGCCGCGGATCGGTGAACAATATCATTCATCTGGGCGGCACCATTTTAAAAAGTGCCCGAAGCGAAGAATTCAAATCTGCTGAAGGCAGAAAAAAGGCCCATGAAAACCTGAAATCAAATCAAATAGATGCATTGGTTGTTATCGGGGGAGACGGGACCTTTACCGGCGCGAGTATTTTTGAAAAGGAGTTTGGCTTTCCCATTCTCGGATTGCCCGGTACCATAGACAACGACTTGTTTGGCACAGACTATACCATTGGCTACGATACGGCCGTCAACACAGTGGTTGAAGCCGTCGACAAGATTCGAGACACGGCCCACTCACACGACCGGATCTTCATTGTGGAGGTCATGGGACGGGATGCCGGGTTCATTGCCCTTCGCGGCGGGATGGCCAGCGGTGCGGAAAAGATCCTGATCCCGGAAAAGAAAACCTATGTGAACGAGTTGCTGGACGCATTGAAGAAAGGGTATTGGGCGCAAGACAAATCGGCCATTGTGATCGTTGCCGAAGGCTCGAGCTATGGGGGCGCCATGGAAGTGAAGAAGGTCATCAACCGGCATTACCCGGATTACGACGCCCGTGTTACCATTCTGGGACATATTCAACGCGGCGGATCGCCTTCCGCTTTCGACAGGGTGTTGGCAAGTGGAATGGGATTCCAGGCCGTGAAGGGTTTGACCGAAGGACGCAGGGGTGAAATGGTGGGGTCTGTGAACCGTCAGATCGTATTTACCCCCTTCGATCAATCCATCAAACACAATAAAAGTTTTAATATCGAACTAAAAACCATCGCCGAAATCCTTTCGATCTGACGCGATTCTTAAAACCAGTTCATATGCATGCTTCACCCGAAATCGGGGCACAAAACCCTTTGTGGTATAAGGATGCCATCATCTATCAGATACATGTCCGTTCCTTTTTCGACAGCAACGGCGACGGCATTGGCGACTTCAGGGGACTGATCCAAAAGCTGGATTACATTCAGAACCTTGGCGTCAATACCCTTTGGCTTTTGCCATTTTATCCCTCCCCCCTGAAGGATGGTGGCTACGACATCGCTGATTTTACGGGCATCCATCCCTCTTACGGAACCCTGGCCGACTTCAGGCGCCTGGTCAAAGAGGCCCACCGGCGGGGACTGAGAATCATTACGGAACTGGTGCTGAACCATACTTCTTCCGATCACAAATGGTTTCAGAGAGCCCGGATGGCCAAGCCGGGAAGCGTCTACAGGGACTATTATGTATGGAGTGACACCACGGAGAAATACAGGGATGCACGCATAATTTTCCAGGATTTTGAAGTATCGAACTGGACTTACGATCACGAGGCCAAAGCATATTTCTGGCACCGTTTCTATTCCCACCAGCCTGACCTGAATTTCGAAAGTCCCGGTGTCCGGAAGGAGATCCTGAAAATCCTCGATTTCTGGTTTCAGATCGGTGTGGACGGTTTTCGGTTGGATGCCGTGCCTTATCTTTTCGAAGCGGAGGGAACCAATTGTGAAAACCTGCCCGCGACGCATACCTATCTTAAGCAGCTGCGGAAATATGTGGATGAAAACTACCAGGACAAACTTTTGCTGGCTGAGGCGAACCAATGGCCCAACGATGCCAGTGATTATTTTGGCCGGGGTGACGAGTGCCACATGGCCTTTCACTTTCCACTGATGCCCCGGTTGTATATGGCACTGCAGATGGAAGACCGTTTCCCCATTGTGGATATTCTCGAACAAACCCCCAGGATTCCTGAAAACTGTCAATGGGCCATCTTTTTGCGAAACCACGACGAGCTGACACTGGAGATGGTTTCGGATGAGGAACGGGATTATATGTATAAATCCTTCGCCAAAGACCCCCTGAAGCGGGTGAATGTTGGTATCCGCAGGCGGCTGTTCCCCCTTTTTGGCGGAAACCTGCGCAATATTGAGTTGTTGAATTTTTTGCTGTTTTCCATGCCCGGAACCCCCATTGTTTATTATGGCGATGAGATTGGAATGGGTGATAATTTTTACCTGGGAGACAGGGATGGGGTGCGGACACCCATGCAATGGTCGCCCGACAAAAACGCGGGATTCTCAAGTGCAGACCCGCAGCGCCTCTTCCTTCCCGTTGTCATAGACCACAATTACCATTATACCACGGTCAATGTGGAGAACCAGGAGCGCAATCCCTCCTCCTTTCTTTGGTGGATCCGACGGGTGATTGCCAGGCGAAAGCAACACCGGGCTTTCGGGCAGGGAACCATCAGGTTTATAAATACCAGCAACCCCAAGGTGCTGGCTTTTGTCCGTGAGCATGAAGATGAGGCCATTCTTGTTGTGGTGAATCTCTCCAGGTATTCCCAGCATGCGGAACTGGATCTGAGCGAATTTTCGGGCGCTGTCCCCATGGAATTGTTCAGCCGGAATGACTTCCCGATTGTGACCGCCGAACCCTGGTCCTTTCCCATGCAGTTTAAGAATTATTTTTGGTTTCTTTTACGCAAGCCGGAAAAGGAGACGGATGCGGTCAAAACTGAAACCAGGGTGCTGGAAATGGATGATATCCGGTGGGCCAGAATGGACAAGGCCCTGCAAGCTTCAGTCCAGGACCTGCTCAATGAACATATTGTAAGGCAACAATGGCTCAGGGGAAGCGTCCGGAAAATGAGGGGATTGAATATTATCGATGTGATCCCCGTTCGCGACAAGCGCTTGCCTTCCTATATTTTCCTGGTTCAGCTTGATTTGATAGACAGCAGCAAGGACATCTATATGATGCCCGTTTCCCTTGCTTATAATACCAAAGCACTGGAGGTGAAGACCAAATTTCCCGAGTCCATCATTTCCGGTGTCATATCAGGCAAGGAAGAGGGGGTGCTTTATGACGGGGTCCACGAGCCGGAATTGCTCGAGCATCTTTTTATGCTGGTTCAGAGACGCTCCAAGCTGAAAGGTCACAGGGGCGAGATGGAGGGATCCTCAGGCAGGCGTTTGAAGCAATTGCTCGCCGGTGGTGAAATTCTAAAACCACATGTACTTGCTTCCAAACGCTCGAACACCTCCGTTTCATTGGGAGATAAATGTTTCCTGAAGATATACCGGAGTCCGCAGGAGGGAGAAAATCCCGATGTGGAAATTCTGAAGAACCTGACCCGGCACACGGATTTCCGGAACATCTCGCCCTATGTGGGAAGGCTGGATTATCGAAATCCCGAAGTTGAAGACACCTCTATAGCACTGATCGCGGACTTCATCCCGAATGTTGGCAATGCCTGGAAGATGACCCAAACGGCCATTGAGAGTTTCTTCGACGAGGTGCTGAGCGATAAAGAGGCGCTGCCAAGGAGCTTTCAGGGACAGCCGGCCGGACTGGATGAAAAAATCGGGGATTTCTTTCTGGAGATGACTGCCCTTTTGGGTAGCCGGACCACCGAGATGCACCTGGCCCTGGCGTCGGTCGAACCTGTTAAAGGATTCAAACCTGAGGCCTTCTCCCTCTTATACCAGAAGTCTTTATTTCAGTCGCTGAGAACCCTGATGAAAAAATCCTTTTCCTCCCTCACTGTCCTGATTCCTCAGCTCGATGATTCGGCAAAGGAATTAGGCCAGGAGATTATTGGTTCGGAAGGCGATTTTCTGGGCTATATGCAGGACACGCTGGAAAGTGGCAAAATACCGGCATTAAAGACCCGTATCCACGGAAACTATAAACTCGACAAACTCTTGTTTACCGGAAAGGATTTCATCGTCACTGATTTTGAGGGCGAAGTGGACTATCCGCTGAGTGTAAGAAAGCTCAAACATTCTCCTTTAAAGGATGTGGCCTCTCTGCTGGGTTCCTTTCATTATGCCATTAACAAGGGGTATTTGCACCGAAAGGAGTTTGTGCCTGTCAACGAAAAC
>JAWLHS010000170.1:0-268 GCA_041690235.1 Bacteroidales bacterium | reverse complement strand
GGTGCTGCACTGGTACGACCGGGTGTCGGAGGCTTTCCTGGAGGGATACCTTTCAGGCATGCGGGGCAAAGGATTGATTCCGGACGATCCGGAACAGGCCCATGCCTTGCTTAAGCTGTTCATGCTTGAAAAAGCCATGGATGAAATGCGGCATTTTGCCGTCAAAAATCCAGAGTCCTTGATCATTCCCCTGAAAGCCATGCAGAAGATCAGGCAGACAATGCCTGGATCGGACTGATTTTGAATTGGCTGTCTCCATTTTTTACCG
>JAWLHS010000169.1:0-5292 GCA_041690235.1 Bacteroidales bacterium | reverse complement strand
GGGCAGCAAGGCATCCGTACTGGCCCACTTCACAAGGCTCGAAAACTTCAGGCCACTGGAAGAGGGAAAGGTAACGGCAAACCTGTTAACGGGAAACAGCGTCGTGCGTCATACCCTCGATGTCCCGGTCAGGCCGGGGATTTTTCGATTTGAACTGCAGCCGGAAACCACCGGTGAAGGCCTGATACGATTCGAAATAGAATGGCCGGGAGGAAGTGAGATCATTGAAGCCGGCCGGGTGATGGTTTTTGATGACCCCCATGCGGCTGTCCATCACGCGGAAGACCTTGCGGAACATATTCCCGGAGCCGTGGTGTTTACCAAGGAGCAAAGCTGGAAAATCCGCTTTGCTACGGAAGGGGTCAGACGAAGGGAGTTCGGTCCGGTCATCAAAACGGTAGGGGAAGTGCTGCCTGCCCGGGGGGATGCCCTGACCCTCACGGCACAGACAAACGGCATGGTCAGATTTTCGGAAGGAAACCTGTTTGAGGGAGACCTCATCGCCGCCGGACAAGCTTTGCTGACCGTAACGGGTGGTTCCCTGGCCGAAGGAAATGTGGCGCTGCGCCTGCAGGAGGCACAGCGCCGTTTTGAGCGAAGCAGGGCTGATTATGAACGCTTGAGTGAACTGGCTCAGGACCAACTGGTGAGCGAAAGGGAAGTCCTTCAAGCCAGGCAGGAATACCATGATGCCATGGCCGCCTATGATCTTCTAAGGACCGGGTTTACTCCCCAGGGACAGTCCCTGCAAAGTTCGCTGGGGGGACGAATCACCCGGATCTATGTTGAAGAAGGAGAGTATGTGGAGATGGGGCAGCCCCTCCTCGTGGTTTCCCGTAACCAGGATTTGGTCATACGGGCCGAAGTGCAGCAGCGTTATGCCTCCCTTTTATCCGGCTTGTCATCAGCAATGATCAGGTTGGCAGACGGGCGGATGGTATCCCTTGAAGAGCTTGGCGGCAGGGTATTGTCGGTGGCCAGGAACATTCACCCCGGTTCCCGTTTGTTGCCGGTCCACTTACAAATCAACCGGACGGAAGGTCTTGTTCCCGGCGGACTGGTGGATGTTTATTTAAAGGCAACGGCTTCAAAACCCGTTCTGGTACTGCCCAATTCCGCCCTGATCGAAGAGCAGGGCAATTATTTTGTATTTGTGCAGTTGCATCCCGAAAGCTTTGTGAAGCGGGAAGTCCGCATAGGTCAATCCGACGGTTTGCTGACCGAGATTAAGTACGGGCTGGAGGAGGGTGAGCGGATTGTTACCCGTGGTGCCGCCATGGTTAAAATGGCAGCCTCGTCAGGAGATATTGACCCCCATTCGGGACATGTTCATTAAAAATCCGAATCACCATGTTGGATAAAATATTGCAGCTTTCGCTCGACAACAGGCACCTGGTCGTTCTGCTGGCCCTGGTCATCATGGTGGCCGGTCTGCAGATTGCTTCCCGTATGGATGTCGATGTTTTTCCGGACATCACGGCGCCAACGGTGGTGGTAATGACCGATGCCCACGGGATGGCGCCGGAAGAAGTGGAACGCCTGGTTACCTTCCCGATCGAAACCGCCGTGAACGGCGCTACGGGCGTCAGGAGGGTTCGTTCCAACTCATCACAGGGATTTTCCTTTGTCTGGGTGGAGTTCAACTGGGGAACGGATATCTATAAAGCCCGGCAGGTCGTGAGTGAAAAAATGGTGGAAGTGGCTCCCCATATGCCCACTGGTATCGGTACGCCAACACTCGCACCCCAATCTTCCGTCATGGGGGAAATAATGTTCATCGGATTACAGTCTGACAGCACCAGCATGCTTGACCTGAGGACCATAGCCGACTGGGACATCAAGCCGGTGCTGATGGCCACAGAGGGTGTGTCCCAGGTAACCATCATAGGTGGCGACTACAAGCAATACCAGGTAAAAGCGGATCCCTTGCGCCTGAAGCATTTCGGGGTCAGCCTGGAGGAACTGGCGGCAGCCTGCGAGGGGTTCAGCCAAAATGTACAGGGCGGGGTTCTGCGCCAGTATGGCAACGAATATGTTGTCAGGGGCATGGCGCGCACCAACAGCCTGGAGGAGTTGGGTGCCTCCCTTGTGAAATGGACTGACGGACGACCTGTCCGCGTCAACGACCTGGCGGAAGTCAGGATCGGGGCCGGGATCAAAATGGGACATGGCAGCCGGAATGCCCGGCCTGCCGTGATTCTTTCCATTTCCAAGCAACCCCTGTCCAATACCCTGGAACTGACAAAAGCCATTGAGAAGAACCTGGAAGCACTCAGGCCTTCCCTGCCCCCGGATGTCCTCCTCGACACGGAAATATTCCGGCAGTCCGATTTTATTGAAACAGCCATCGCCAATGTGCAAAAGGTGTTGTTTGAGGGGGCCATGCTGGTGGTCATCATCCTCTTCCTGTTTTTGATGAGTTTTCGTACGACCATCATTTCTCTCATTGCCATTCCGGTATCCTTGCTTTCGGCCATCATCGTCCTGCATCTGCTCAAGCTGAACATCAACACCATGAGCCTTGGAGGCATGGCCATTGCCATCGGGTCGCTGGTGGATGATGCCATCATTGATGTGGAAAATGTGTACAAACGCCTGCGGCAAAATATCCAGCTGCCGCCGGAACAGCGAACCCCCGTGTTGAAAATTGTATTCGACACATCCAAAGAGATCCGGTCCTCCATTGTCAAGGCCACCCTGATCATTATCGTTGCATTTGTTCCCCTGTTCTTCCTCACCGGAATGGAGGGGCGCATGTTGCAGCCACTGGGTATCGCCTACATCGTCTCCCTTTTTGCCTCGCTGGTGGTTGCCATGACCCTGACCCCCGTTCTGAGTTACTATTTGCTCACGAACGAAAGAAGACTGGAAAAGGCCGTCAGGGAGCCATGGCTTAGCCGGCAACTGGCGCATTTCTACCGCCAGTCCCTTACAAAAGCCCTTCGGCACAAAAGACTTGCCCTGGGAGGAACCCTGTTTCTGCTGATCATCGCCCTTGCCATCCTGTTGAATATGGGGCGCAGCTTCCTGCCCGAATTTAACGAAGGGGCACTGACCATTAATGCCGTTAGCCAGCCGGGCATATCCCTCGACGAAAGCAACGAAATCGGCCATGCCCTGGAATTGGCCGTTTTAGCCATCCCTGAAGTGACAAGCACGGCCCGGCGCACAGGACGGGGCGAACTGGACGAGCATTCACAGTCAACCAACAGCGCAGAGATAGACATTAACTATGTCCTGGGGAAAAGGCCCAGGGAGGATTTTCTGGCGGACATCAGGGAAAAGTTGGGATCGGTACCCGGGGTGGCCTTCATGGTCGGACAACCCCTCGGGCACCGCATCGACCATATGATCTCAGGCACCCGGGCCAACATTGCCATTAAGGTCTTCGGGCCCGATCTGAGCACCCTTTACATGACGGGCAAACAGATTGAAGCGGCCATCAGCGGCATACCCGAACTGGTGGATGTGACCACGGCGGAGCAGGTGGAAGTGCCGCAAATCCAGATCCGCGCCAACCGGGAACGCCTGGCCTATTATGGAATTACCACGGGAGCATTCGCCCGTTACGTGGCCCTGGCCTTCTCTGAGGAGAAACTTGGCGAGATCTTCGAGGAACAACGTAGTTTCGACCTGGTGTTGCGTCTGAACGCTTCCCATACAAGTGATATGGAGGGCATTAAGAGCGCCCTGATCCGGACGGCGGACGGCAGCTATGTTTCCCTGGACCAGGTGGCCGATATTGTTTCCCGTTCGGGCCCCAACACCATCAGCCGCGAGAACGTCCAGCGGAACCTGGTGGTATCGGCCAATGTATCCGGGGGTGGGCTCACCAGGGCGGTGGACAGAATCCGGGAACACATCGCCGGGGAAGTCACACTCCCCCCTGGATACCGCATTGAGTACGGCGGACAGTTTGAAAGTGCGGAAGCAGCCACACGCACGCTGATCCTCGCCTCCGTGCTCGCCATACTGGTCATCTTCCTGCTGCTGCTGCAGGAATTTAAAAACCCGGTGCTGTCAGGCATCGTTTTGCTGAACCTTCCCCTGGCCCTGATCGGGGGGGTGTTTGCCATCCGGCTCACATCAGGCGTGGTCAGTATTCCCGCCATCATCGGATTCATCACCCTGTTCGGCATCGCAACCCGTAACGGCATACTGCTGATCTCGCGTTACCAGCGGCTCGAAAGTGAGGGAAACGGGATCCGGCAGGCCATCATGGAAGGCTCGGTAGATCGCCTGAACCCGATTTTAATGACGGCGCTGACAGCCGGACTGGCGCTCATCCCACTTGCGCTGAGTGGCAACGTGGCGGGGAACGAGATTCAAAGCCCAATGGCAAAGGTGATACTCGGCGGACTCCTTACCTCGACCCTGCTGAATATTTACCTGGTACCCATGGTGTATAGCCTTTTCAGGGTTCGTCGGACAGGCAAGGCGGACCCCGTCGGAGACGAATAAAACGCGGATCAACCCCAGGATGGGGCCGGCAAAGTATGGCTTCATCCGACGACAATAGAAAAAAATGAAAGCAATAATCACAGTTTTTGGATTTTTTGCGGGGATCTGCTGCCTCCAGGCGCAGCCCGCCTTTGAGAATGTACTGACCGCCATTGAGAAGAACAACACCAGCCTGGAGGCGTCCCGCAGGCAGATGGAGGCGCGCGGACTGGAACACCGCACCGGAATTTTTCCGGACAACCCGGCGCTTGAATTTGCCCATCTATGGGCCAAACCAGCCGATATCGGGCCGCGGACCAACCTCAGCCTCGTGCAGTCGTTCGACTTCCCGACGACCTATGGATACCGCATCAGGATCGCAGAGGGACGGGACGAACAACTGCTGGCCGAATACCAGAAACTGCGGCTGGACCTGCGACTGGAAGCCACCCTGCTGTGCATTGACCTGGTATATCTGAATGCCATGGGGGCCGAATTAAGTTCCCGCGTGGCCCACGCCCGGGAGATTGCGCGAGCTTATGAAAAGATGCTGGAGTTGGGCGAAACAACCATTGTGGAATACAACAAGGCCAGGCTCAACCTGCTGAACCTGGAGCAGGATGCCGGAACCAACCAAATCGAGCGTCACTCCCTGCTGGCAGAGCTGCAGCGCATGAACGGCGGTATACCCGTTGAAATGAACAGGACGACATTCCCCGACCCGGTGATTCCCGCCGATTTTGAGCAGTGGTACGTCCGTGCAGAGCAGCTGAACCCCGTGCTTCAATGGCTGAAACAGGAAGTGGAACTCAGCCGGACCAGGGAACGGCTGATGCGGGCAGAAAGCCTGCC
>JAWLHS010000168.1:0-5306 GCA_041690235.1 Bacteroidales bacterium | reverse complement strand
TTCACTCCCAAAAGGATGTGCAGAACCCCGCCTCCGGTCAGCCAATGGGTTCACTCCCAAAAGGATGTGCAGAACCCCGCCTCCGGTCAGCCAATGGGTTCACTCCCAAAAGGATGTGCAGAACCCTGCCTCCGGCCATCTAATGGGTTCACTCCCAAAAGGATGTGCAGAACCCCGCCTCCGGCCAGCCAATGCGCTCAACCCGAAGCGGATGATGCAGCCTCCATCCTTTAATTAAACATGCCCTTCTCCCGGGCCGGATTCGCCGGTGGATTATTAATTTTAAATAAGCAGGTGAAAAAACCAGGCTTTCTGTTGATAAGTCCGGCAATTGTTAAAAAATATCAGGCAATTAATCAAAAAAGTTTGCTAACTTTGTGCCCCTCAAAAGAGACAAGATTAACCATTCTGGAATTCAGGGAAATCCGAATTTTTAACGGGTATAAATAATCGCCAGTTTTTTTTGAGTGTGCAGAAATCCTGGCAAAGGGAAGTTTTTTGTTAAACCATATTGGTTTTCAAAAAATAACTTTTACCTTTGCACTCCCAAAATTAGCTGGGATTGGATATAATCAGATTAAAACGAAGTTTTTACAAAAATTAAGATTGCAGTATGCCGACAATACAACAATTGGTTCGTAAAGGGCGCCAAAAGGTGACATACAAAAGTAAGTCACCCGCTTTGGATTCTTGTCCCCAGCGTCGCGGGGTTTGTGTAAGGGTTTATACGACCACTCCCAAAAAGCCCAATTCTGCCATGAGAAAAGTGGCCAGGGTCAGGCTGACCAATGGAAAAGAGGTGAATGCCTATATTCCCGGGGAAGGGCACAACCTTCAGGAACACTCTATTGTGTTGCTCAGGGGTGGCAGGGTAAAGGATTTGCCTGGTGTGAGATATCATATTATCCGTGGAGCCCTTGATACCAGTGGTGTTGATGGTCGCAACCAACGCAGGTCCAAATACGGGACCAAGCGTCCGAAGGCAAAGAAGTAATCGCTTGATAAACGACAGCACAGAATAAAATTTTTCGATAATGAGAAAGGCAAAACCAAAGAAAAGAATTCTGCTTCCGGATCCCAGGTTTAATGATACCCTGGTTACCCGTTTTGTAAACAACCTCATGCTTCGGGGCAAGAAGAACCTTGCCTATGACATTTTTTACGGGGCCATTGACATTGTTTCGGAAAAAACCAAGGAAGACGGTCTTGAGGTATTTAAAAAGGCGCTTGCAAATGTGACTCCTTCTGTTGAAGTCAGAAGCCGTCGTATTGGTGGGGCTACTTTCCAGATCCCCTCTGAAATTCGCGCCGACCGGAAGATGTCGATAGGGATCAAACACCTGATTAATTTTTCGCGCAAACGCAATGAAAAAGGCATGGCTGCAAAGCTCGCCGGAGAGATTGTTGCGGCCAGCAAAGAAGAGGGTGGCGCATACAAAAGGAAGGAAGACACCCACCGGATGGCCGATGCCAATAAAGCCTTTTCACACTTTAGATTTTAATACATAGATATAACAGCTGCTGAAACCTTATGGTCCGCGACTTAAAACATACACGCAACATAGGCATTATGGCGCATATCGATGCTGGTAAAACCACCACCACCGAGCGCATATTGTTCTATACCGGTGTGAACCACCGGCTGGGTGAAGTGCATGACGGTGCGGCTACGATGGACTGGATGGTTCAGGAACAGGAGCGGGGAATTACAATTACCTCGGCTGCCACCACTACTTTTTGGAATTTCAGGGACCAGCTGTACAAGGTGAATATTATTGACACCCCGGGTCACGTTGACTTCACGGTCGAAGTGGAACGAAGCCTGAGGATATTGGACGGTGCCATTGCCTTGTTCTGCGCGGTGGGTGGGGTAGAACCCCAATCGGAAACCGTTTGGAGACAAGCCGATCGTTATAAGGTACCCCGTCTGAGTTTTATCAATAAGATGGACCGTGCCGGATCGGACTTTTTTGGGGTTGTTGAGAAAATAAAGGAGCGCCTGGGAATGAATGCCGTTCCCCTCCAGATTCCCATTGGGCACGAAGAAAACTTCGGGGGTGTCGTGGATCTGATCACCAACAAAGCTTTTGTCTGGGATGAGCAGAATTCAGGTACTGTTTTTGTTGAGGTGCCTGTGCCTGACGACCTGCGGGAAACCGTGGATGAATACCGCATGAAGCTGATTGAAGGCTGTGCGGAAGAGAGTGAGGAACTGCTTGAAAAATTTATCGCTGACCCTGACTCCATTTCGGAAGAGGAAATGATCGGCATCATCCGAAAGGCCACCATTGATTTGAGGATTACTCCCGTATTGTGCGGGTCCGCTTTTAAGAACAAGGGCATTCAGCTTTTACTTGACGCGGTGATCAAGTATCTCCCGTCACCCATGGATGTTGAGGCCATTACCGGCCTGAATCCCAAGACAGAAAACACAGAAACCCGCAAGGCCGAAGCCCGCGAACCATTTGCAGCATTGGCCTTTAAAATTGCTACCGACCCCTATGTTGGCCGCCTGGCTTTCTTCAGGGTATACAGCGGCACCTTGGAGGCTGGTTCTTATGTGTGGAATGCTTCATCCAATAAAAAGGAACGCATTTCGCGGATTCTTCAAATGCATGCCAATAAACAAAACCCCATTGATCGGATCGAAGCTGGTGATATCGGTGCTGCGGTTGGATTTAAAAACATTCACACCGGTGACACTTTGTGTGATGAGAAGCATCCCATTCTGCTGGAGTCAATGACCTTTCCTGAACCCGTGATTTCCATTGCTGTAGAGCCCCGGACCCAGGCCGATGTGGATAAACTCACCATGGCCCTTTCCAAGCTGGCCGAAGAAGACCCGACTTTTATAGTCAAAACCGACCCCGATAGTGGTCAGACGATTATAAGCGGAATGGGCGAGCTGCATCTTGAAATCTTGATCGACCGGCTCAAAAGAGAGTTCAAGGTTGAATGCAACCAGGGCGCTCCCCAGGTGGCTTACAAGGAAGCGCTGACCACAACGGTTAAACACCGTGAAGTTTATAAAAAACAAACGGGCGGCAGGGGGAAATTTGCCGACATCATTGTTGAAGTCGGTCCCGCTGATCCGGAGGTTACCGGCCTCCAGTTCATCGACAGTGTGAAGGGGGGAAACATTCCCAAGGAATTTATTCCCTCAGTGGAAAAAGGATTTAAGATGGCGATGCAGAATGGGGTTCTTGCCGGTTATCCGGTTGAAAGCTTGAAGGTTAATCTTCTTGATGGCTCTTTCCACAATGTGGACTCGGATGCCCTTTCGTTTGAACTGGCGGCTAAAATTGCTTTTAAATCGGCCTGTAAAAAAGGACAAAGCATCCTTCTCGAACCGGTAATGAAACTTGAAGTGCTGACCCCTGAGGAGTATGTGGGGGATGTGGTCGGAGACATCAACAGACGCAGGGGACACCTGGAGGGCATATCCACCCGGGCCAACCTGCAGGTCATTCACGCCAATGTGCCCCTGTCGGAAATGTTTGGATACGTCACTTCCTTAAGGACCCTGACGAGTGGCCGGGCCACTTCAACAATGGAATTTTCACAATACCGGGAAACCCCAAAGAATATAACCGACGAAGTCATCTTCAAAGTCTATGGTGTAAAAACCTAATCGTTTAATTAAAAGAGATTAAACCGTGAGTCAAAGAATCAGAATTAAGTTAAAATCCTACGATTTCAACCTGGTGGATAAGTCCGCCGAAAAAATCGTGAAAACAGTGAAGTCGACCGGTGCTGTCGTGAATGGCCCCATTCCACTGCCGACCAATAAAAAGATCTTTACCGTTTTACGGTCCACTTTCGTAAACAAGAAATCGCGGGAACAATTTCAGTTGTGCTCCTACAAGAGGCTGCTGGACATTTACTCTTCCTCATCCAAAACGGTGGATGCGCTCATGAAGCTTGAACTACCAAGCGGTGTAGAGGTCGAGATCAAAGTATAAAGATATAGTCTCGCGCAAGCGAAACCTTAAAACTCCGAGAAATGTCAGGATTATTAGGAAAAAAGATTGGAATGACCAGCGTGTTTGATGCCTCTGGGAAGAATGTCCCATGCACCGTAATTCAAGCTGGTCCCTGTGTGGTAACCCAGGTGAAGACCATGGAAAATGATGGCTATGAAGCCATACAGCTGGCCTTTGACGATAAAAAGGAGAAGCAGACA
This sequence comes from Bacteroidales bacterium, assembly GCA_041690235.1. GTDB lineage: Bacteria > Bacteroidota > Bacteroidia > Bacteroidales > UBA7960 > SLSG01. Next base: position 1,123 of record JAWLHS010000168.1, on the reverse strand, counting down.
TCCAATGCCCTGAAAGGGCATTTTGCCAAAGCCAAAACCACACCCAAAAAGATCGTTGCCGAATTTACCCGCTTCGAGAAAGGACATCAGAAACGCTTTGGGGATACTTTGTACGCCGATGTGTTCATTGAAGGTGAATTTATTGACGTGGTTGGTATCAGTAAAGGAAAAGGGTTTCAGGGTGTTGTTAAGCGCCACGGATTCGCTGGTGTTGGACAGGCGACTCACGGTCAGCACAACAGGCTCCGGGCGCCGGGTTCACTTGGTGCGTCATCCTGGCCGTCCCGCGTGTTTAAAGGCATGAGAATGGCCGGACGCACAGGGGGTAACCGGGTTAAAATGATTAACCTGCAGGTCGTAAAACTGATACCTGAAAATAATATCATTATTGTAAAAGGTTCTGTACCAGGGCCCAATGGATCATATTTAATACTTGAAAGATGGAGCTAACAGTCTATAAAACAGACGGAACCAAAACCTCAAAAACGGTAGAACTGAGTCAGGACGTTTTCGCCATAGAGCCCAATGATCATGCCATCTACCTCGATGTGAAACAATACCTGGCCAATCAGCGTCAGGGAACCCATAAAACCAAGCAACGGAACGAGGTGAAGGGTAGTACCCGTAAACTGCGCCGTCAGAAGGGAACCGGTTTTGCCCGCATCGGTGACATTAAATCGCCCTTGTTGCGAGGCGGTGGCAGGGCCTTTGGGCCCAAGCCGAGGGACTATTCGTTCAAGGTAAACAAAAAGGTGAAGCGGCTGGCCCGGAAATCCGCGCTTTCTTACAAGTCAAAGGCCGACGGACTCTTGGTTCTCGAGGATTTCTCCATGGAGGAGCCCAAAACCAAAAAGTACCTGGAAATTTTGCAGAATCTCAAGCTGGACGGAAAGAAATCTTTGCTGGTACTGCCGGAGAAAGACCGCATGGTCTACCTGGCCTCCCGGAATATTCCGCGGGCTTCGGTCGTCCTGGCCTCTGAGCTGAATACCTACATGATCATGAACGCCGATCAGTTATTGATTCTGGAAAGCTCCCTGAAACAGATTGAAGACACATTGTTACAATAGAATTCTCTAACGGGCCGGAAACTGATCGGTCCCCAAACAAGTACAACATGGAA
>JAWLHS010000167.1:0-5376 GCA_041690235.1 Bacteroidales bacterium | reverse complement strand
CAATACCTGAATAATGAGAATAGGTTTAGATGTTATGGGGGGCGACTTCGCCCCTGACGCTACCATTGCAGGTGCCATTCTGGCCAGCAGGGAAGTTTCGGATACCGACCGCATTGTTTTGATCGGGAATGAAAGCCTTATACTAAAGGGCCTGGAAAAGGAGGGTGCTGACCCGGCCCGTTTCGATATTTTTCCGTCGACCGAAGTCATTGCCATGGGCGAATCGCCCACCCGGGCTTTTGCATCCAAACCCAAGTCCAGTATTTCCATTGGGTTTAAACTATTAAAAACCGGAAGAATTGATGCCTTCTCCAGCGCAGGAAACACGGGTGCCATGCTTGTCGGTTCCATTTACAGCGTAAACGCCGTTCAGGGTATCATCCGTCCCGCCACCACGGCCATCATTCCAAAGGAAAGCGGAGGAATGGGCGTGCTGATTGATGTGGGGACCAATCCCGACAGCAAGGCCGATGTGATGTACCAGTTTGGCTTGCTTGGATCTTTGTATGCGCAACACGTCCTGAAGGTTCCTGATCCAAAGGTCGGGCTGCTCAATATCGGTGAGGAAGAAGACAAGGGAAGTCTTTTGTGCCAATCTGCCTTCCGGCTGATGAAAGACACCACCGACTACCATTTTATCGGGAATGTGGAAAGCCGCGACTTTTTTAAGGAGAAAGTGGATGTTATTGTATGTGACGGCTTTACCGGCAACATCATCCTGAAAAATATGGAAGCCATGTTTCGCCTGATGGCCAAGCGCCATCTGGTGGATGAATTTTTTGCCCGGTTCAACTACGAAAACTATGGAGGCACACCCATTCTCGGGATCAACTCCACCGTTCTGATTGGCCACGGGATTTCCAACAATGTGGCCATCAAGAACATGCTGTTGCACTCCAAACAGGTGTTTGAGGCCGGTCTGGCCGACAAGATCCGTGAGTCGATGGATCAATACAGCAACGACCGGGCCGACAACGGAAAAGAGTAAGCTTCTCCTTTCTACTCCCTGGATTTGGTATCAATGGCTATGGTAACCGGACCGTCGTTCGTGAGACTTACCTTCATATACGCCCCGAAAATTCCTGAAGCCACCTGGCATCCGCTGACCTGGGCAAGCACCCGGATGAATTTTTCATAGAGTGGGATGGCCTTTTCGGGTTTGGCGGCACGGATGTAGGAAGGCCGGTTTCCTTTTTTTGTGCTGGCATGCAGGGTAAACTGGCTGATGACCAACACCTCTCCTTTGATATCCTGGAGTGAGAGGTTCATCACCCCGGCTGCATCATCAAAAACCCTCAGGCGCGCTATTTTGCCCGCCAGCCAGTCAATGTCTTCATCATCATCGGCATCTTCAATGCCTAAGAATACCAGCAGCCCTTGTTTGACGGACGCATGGATCTTGTCTTCGATCTCTACCGACGATTGCGCCACCTTTTGAATTACAGCCCTCATTTTTTTCCTGCGGTTTGATGATTCGTTTCCTGTTCAGGGAAGGATTCCCGATTCCCGGCTGCATCAACCCCGATCAATGGGCCTTGCGATCGCTCCCAAGCAGTATCCCGATATAGTTCGAATAGCGGCTGAAGCTGATTTTTCCGGCCTCAACCTGCTCTTTTACCTTGCATCCCGGCTCATTCATATGGGTGCAGTTGTCGTACCTGCACTGGTTGAACAGTTTCCGCATTTCCGGGAAAAAGTGAGACAATTCCTCCGGTCCGAAGTCAACCAGTCCGAATTCCTTGATGCCCGGGGTGTCAATGATATGGCCGCCCTGTGACAAGGGGATCATTTCTGCGAAGGTTGTGGTATGCTTTCCCTTTAGATGAGCCGCAGATATTTCCTGAACCTTCAGGTTGATACCCGGCTCAATGGCATTGATCAGGGTGGTTTTCCCTACTCCTGAATGCCCTGATAACAATGTGGTTTTGTCCTTGAGCCTGTCAGAAAACGCCTTCAGTCCGACGCCTTCGGTAGCAGATACGCACAGACAGGGGTACCCCGCCTGTTCGTAAACCGCCACCATTTCCTTCAGGGCTTCACTTGAGGGCGGGGTCTGCAGCAGGTCGAGCTTGTTGAAAACGATGATGGCCGGAATGCTGTAGGCCTCGCATGTGGCCAGGAACCGGTCGATGAAACCCGTTGAGGTTCTTGGCTCCGCCAGGGTGGCGATCACCATGGCCTGGTCGAGGTTGGCTGCAATGACATGGGTTTGCCTTGACAGCTTGGTGGCTTTGCGAATGATGTAATTGCGCCGTTCCAGGACGTCGTGAATGACCCCGTTTCCGTCTCCTCCTTCCGGGGAGAAGTGCACACGGTCGCCCACGGCAACCGGATTGGTCGCCTTCGAACCGGATAGCTTCATCTTGCCGCGAAGTTTGCACTGATGGTGGTTTCCGGTATCATCCAATACCAGGTAAAAGCTTCCGGTGGATTTTAAAACGGTTCCGTTTTGCAATGCCTCAAAGGATTTGATGTAAAATTAGTAAATTCGCACAAACCTGAGACCAGCCATGTCTGTCGAAATCTCAAATGTTACGCGTTCCTTTGGCCAGCAAAAAGCCCTGGATGGCGTTTCCTTTTCCGTGGGGAGGGGGGAGGTTGTCGGACTCCTGGGTCCCAACGGGGCTGGAAAGTCCACCCTGATGAAAATCATTGCCTGTTTTATCCCCCAGGACAGCGGGGAGGTCAGTGTCTGTGGCTTCGATGTGGTTGCCCGTTCCCTGGATGTCAGGCGCATGCTGGGGTATCTTCCGGAGCACAACCCCCTCTACCATGAGATGTATGTCAGGGAATACCTGTCTTTTGTGGGCGGACTGTATCGGCTTGGACGGAATACCGCCCGCAGGGTGGACGAAATGATTGAACAAACGGGCCTGGGCCAGGAGGCGAAAAAAAAGATCGGTGCATTGTCGAAGGGTTACCGTCAGCGTGTCGGACTGGCCCAGGCGCTGATTCATGATCCGGAAGTGCTTATCCTGGATGAACCCACCTCGGGCCTCGACCCCAATCAACTGGCGGAAATCAGGCAATTGATTAAAGAGATCGGCAAAGCCAAAACGGTGGTGCTGTCCACACACATCATGCAGGAGGTTGAAGCCATTTGTGACAGGGTGGTGATTCTTCATAAAGGCCGCATAGTGGCTGATGCCCCTACCGGGGAGGTGCGGATTCTGGACAGGGCCGAACGGATTGTCAGTATCACCTTTGATAAGGCCCCGGACACACACAAACTAAGTACGCTTCCCGGTCTGGTCGAACTGATCCGGGAAACCAACACCCGTTTCCGGATTTATGCGGATAAGGGTGAAGACATTCGTCCAAAACTCTTTCACTTTGCCGTGGACAATGGCCTGGTCATTTTGTCGATGGGCCAGGCCGAACAATCGCTTGAACAGGTTTTTCGCCAACTGACCCTCTGAACGCCATTTTTCCCCGATAATTCTTACATTTGCAAATCTTTTTTCCGAATCCAAACCTTTCAATACCCTTATCATGGCATATCTTTTCACCTCAGAGTCAGTTTCAGAGGGACACCCGGACAAGGTGGCCGATCAAATTTCGGATGCCCTGCTTGATGAGTTTCTTAGTCAGGATCCCGAGTCAAAAGTGGCTTGTGAAACATTGGTAACCACCGGTCTGGTCGTCTGCAGCGGAGAGGTGAAAACAGATGCATGGGTCGACATCCAGCATGTGGTCCGCCAGGTGCTTAAACAGATCGGCTATACTTGCTCGGCCTATAAGTTTGAAGCCGAATCATGCGGCGTTATTTCCACCATTCATGAACAATCCCCTGAAATTCGTCAGGGTGTGGAGAAAGAGGATAAAGCCATGCAAGGGGCCGGGGATCAGGGGATGATGTTCGGATATGCTTCCAACGAGACGGATGAGTTTATGCCATTGCCCCTGGATTTGTCCCATATTTTGCTCCAGGAACTGGCCGCCATCAGAAAGGAAGGAAACCAGATGACCTATTTGCGCCCGGACAGCAAATCCCAGGTAACGGTTGAGTATGACGACGACAACCAGCCCCTGCGCATTGACACCATCGTGGTCAGCACCCAGCATGACGATTTCATCAAGCCATCCGACAACAGCCCCGAGGCCCTGCGGAAGGCGGAACAACAAATGCAGGCGATCATCAGGGAAGACATCCAGAACATTCTGATACCGCGTGCCATAGCGACCCTGCCCAAACGCCTGGCCGTGTATTTTGAAAATGGCTACAAGCTGCTTGTGAATCCCACGGGTAGTTTTGTAATCGGCGGACCCCATGGTGATACCGGCCTTACCGGACGAAAAATTATCGTTGACACATATGGGGGCAAGGGCGCTCACGGCGGTGGCGCCTTTTCGGGGAAAGATGCCAGCAAAGTGGACCGCTCAGCCGCTTATGCCGCCAGGCATATCGCCAAAAACATGGTTGCAGCCGGCATTGCGGATGAGGTTCTGGTTCAGGTGGCTTACGCCATCGGCATTCCGGATCCCGTGGGCCTCTATGTAAATACATTTGGAACCGCCCATGTGTCTTTGTCAGACGGAGAAATTGCCCGGGTGATTCATGCGCAGTTTGACATGAGACCCTTTGCCATCATCAACCGCTTTGGGTTGAAAAACCCCATTTTCTTAAAGACCACCACCTACGGGCATTTTGGAAGAACCCCCCATACGGCAGAGGTGGAAGTGAAATACCGCGATGACCATACCTTTGAGAAAGTGGTCGATGGTCAGACGAAATGGTTCAAAAACGCGGCGTTTTTTGCATGGGAAAAGCTCGACCGGGTCGAAGACCTGAAAAAAGCCTTCCGCATTCAATAATTCCTGTAGTAGCTTTCCCGGATAATCCGTTCGTAAACCTTTTCGGGCAGTAAATACCTGGGGTCCTTCCCCTGACCCACCATTCGGCGGATATGTGATGAAGAGATTTCCAGCAGGGGGGCTTTCACCCGCGTAATATGGGGGTGGGAAACCGGAGGCCTGCCTTTCGTGCCGGGCCGGGGATAAACCAGTATTTGAATCATGTCCATGATCTCCCGGTAATCCTTCCACTGGTCGAATACGGCCAAATTATCCGATCCGATCAACAGAACAAACTCCCTTTCCGGATATGCCTCGGACAGTTTTTTCAATGTGCGGATGGTGTAGGATGGAGTGCCCATTTGAAGCTCCATATCACAGGGGCTGAATCGGGAATTCTTTTCCAAAGCCAGGTTCACCAACTCCAGGCGAAGGTGCTCCGGCAAAAGCTGGTCCCCGGTCTTCAGGGGGTTTTGTGGAGAAACCACAAACCATACCGCTTCCAGTCCCTCAAACGCCAGCATGTGCTGGGCAATGATCAAATGCCCGGTATGGATGGGGTTGAAAGAACCAAACAAGAGT
>JAWLHS010000166.1:0-5405 GCA_041690235.1 Bacteroidales bacterium | reverse complement strand
CAAAGCCAGGCAAAGCCCAGGAATCAGGGGGTGAGAAGGCGCCGCGTGAGTTTGTCAGCCTGTGCGTTGGTTTTTACAATGTGGAAAACCTGTTCGATACCATCAATAATCCGCTGATCAATGACGATGAGTTTACCCCGGAGGGGAGGAGTCGCTGGAACTCAGAGAGGTATTTTGAGAAACTGGAAAACCTGGCCCGCGTCATCGAACAAATGGGCAAGGAACTGAACCCTGACGGACCGGCGGTTTTGGGCCTGTCAGAGGTGGAAAACCCTGCCGTGCTTGAGGATCTTGCCAGCCAGGAGGCCATTCGTGACAGGGACTACCAGGTGGTGTTTCATCAGGGTCCCGATCTGAGGGGCATTCATGTGGCCTTTTTGTACCAGCCGAAATATTTCAGGTACATCAGCAGCAAGGCGTATCCGACGGTGATAGAGGGGCGTCCGGATTTTCGCACCCGGGACCAGATCCTGCTCACCGGGGAGCTGTTGGGCGAGCGCATGCATTTCATTGTGGCGCACTGGCCCAGCCGAAGAGGGGGGGAGCGCCGCAGCCGGCCGCTGCGTATAGCCAAGGCCCGGATTGCCCGCCATATCATTGATTCCATACAGGCCGCCGAACCCGGAGCCAAGGTTGTCTTCATGGGTGATTTGAATGACAATCCCACCGATATCAGCATCAGGAGGCATCTGCGTGCCACCGGAAGCAGGCAAGACATTGCGCCCGATCAGCTGTTCAATCCGTTTGAAAGCCATTACCGACGAGGCATCGGATCCAATGCCTATCGGGATTCCTGGAGCCTTTTCGACCAGGTCCTGGTGAGCCCCGGCTTGCTGGGTGACGACTTCAGCTCCTTTCGCTACTTTCGTGCAGAGGTTTTCAACAAGCCGTTTCTGAGACAAGCCTCCGGCCGCTTCCAGGGCTATCCTTTCAGAAGTTACGGAGGGGGTGTTTACCTGGGCGGATACAGCGATCATTTTCCCACCTATGTGTTTTTGATCAGAGAAAAATAAACCCGTTGAGCCATGGCCCCAAGAAAACGCAAACGAAAGCCCATTAAATTCCGGCAGATTTCCTTTAAACTGACCGAGGGTCAGAAAGCCGCCCTTGACCGTTTTTGCCGGGCGAATCAGACCACGCCCATCCGTTTTATCAAGGCGTTGGTTAACAACAGGGTGGAACGTTACCGGCCCGGAGACTCCCCTCCGAACTTTGTGACTGAAAACCAGCTGGAACTTTTTGAAGGGGAAGAATAGTCTTCGGCCTTCAATGCCGGATTCCCTGGTGGCGCACCCTTACCTGAAATCGGCAATGGTGGCCCCTGCTCCCCCTCGATCCGGATGCTCATCACGCGTGCGGTGAACCTCCGGTAGCGTCTTTAAATAATCCCTCACCGCAATCCTTAGAATGCCGTCTCCCTTTCCGTGAAGAATTTTTACCTGCTTTGCGTTCAGCAGTATGGCGTCATCGATGTAGGAGCGAAGCATATCAATGGCTTCGGCGGCGCGCTGGCCTCTTATGTCGATCTCGGGCCTGAATTCGGCCGCCTTCTCATTGATGCTGAAGTTCGGTCTGGAGCGGGCCCGGATGGTGTGGGACGTCGACTGATGGCTTTTTTTAATTTTTTCGAGTTTGTTGAGCGGGGTTCTGAACTTGATACTGCCAAAAGAGACCACGGCCTGGTTCCCTGTAATTTCCATCACTTCACCGGGGGTCTCCTGCCCCTTCACCCTTACGGTATCTCCGGGGGCAATGGGACTGTGATCCGCAATCATTTCGGGTGCCGGGGATTCGGGAAGGGGTTCCTTTTTTATCTTCTTTAGTGCCTGTTGTTGCTGATCGTTGTAAGCATCCAGTTCTTTTCTGGCCTGCCTGGTTTCTGTCTTTTTTGCCTGGGCTTCCTTGATGTCGCGAATGGTTTTCTCGATCATCCGGTTGGCCTCTGCCAGGATCTTTTTTGCCTCCTGCCTGGCCTGAATGATGATGTCGCTTTTGCGCGTTTCCAGCGAGGAATTCAGCCCCTCATATTTGTCGATCATTTCAGAAAGGAAGGCATCGGCAGATCTCAGTTGTTTTTCTTTTTGTTCGAGCTCCAGTTTCTTCACCTCAAGATCCTGAAGCTGTTTGTCAAAATCCAGGTCCTGCCGTCCGATATGTCCGGCAGCCATTTCAAGGACATCCCCTGGCAGTCCGATGGTTTTGGCTATCTCAAAGGCGAAGCTGCTTCCGGGGTTGCCCGTTTTTAACCTGAACAGGGGTTTCATGTTCCTGGTATCGAACAACATGGAGCCGTTCACGATGCCCGGGTGCTTCCCTGCCATTAGCTTCAGGTTGGAATAATGGGTGGTGACCACCCCGAAAGCCTGTTTTTGATTCAGTCTTTCCAGTATGGCTTCGGCCAGGGCCCCACCGATGCGTGGCTCGGTGCCCGCCCCGAACTCATCGATCAGGAAAAGGGTTTTTTCGTTGCAATGTTCTACAAAAAACTTCAGGTTCAACAGGTGTGAACTGTAAGTGCTCAGGTCGTTCTCAATGGATTGCTCATCGCCGATGTCGATAAAAAGCTGTTCAAAGATTCCTGCTTCGGAATAATCGGCCATGGGCACCAGGAGTCCACATTGAAGCATATATTGAATCAACCCGCACGTCTTCAGGCAAACCGATTTGCCCCCGGCATTGGGCCCGGATATGACCAGGATGCGGTTCCCTTCCTCCAATTCGAGGCTGAGTGGTTCCACATGCTTTTTCAGTGGCTTGTAGGCCAGGTATAACAAGGGATGCCTGGCGTTGACCCAGCCCATTACAGGCTGTGCCCTCAGCCTGGGTCTGAGGGCCTCCATCTCAATGGCCAGGCGGGCCCTGGCCCGGATGCCATCAACCCGGCCAAGCATCAGGTAACACGCTTCCAGGGCCGGAATGCCAGGTCGCATCATGTCTGCGAATTCCTTCAGGATACGGATGATCTCCCGGCGTTCATCAAACGCCAGTTCGTGGATGTGGTTATTGAGCTCAAACACCTCTTCGGGTTCAATGAAAACGGTTTGCCCGGTGGCCGACTGGTCATGCACAAAGCCCTTGATTTTTCTTTTGTGTCCGGCGGCAATGGGAATCACCTGCCTCCCTCCCCTCAGTGCGAGTTCCACGTCCTGGGGAATCCACCCCCTGGCCTTCCCTTCTGCAAGCAACTGACCGATGCGCCGGCCGGCTTTGGCCTCCAGATCCTGTTTCTTTCTGCGAATGCCTGAAAGGGTGTCGGATGCGGTACTCCGAACAGCGCCTTTTTCATCGATGATGCGGTCAATATGCGGAATGAGGCGGGGATCCATTTCCAGGCCAGCGACCAGCCTGGCCAGCCATGGGTATTTTGGTCCGCGGTCGTCCTGCACCCGTGTGAGGAAACGGATCACATCATGAATGGTTTCCAGGGACAATCTCAGATCAAGCAATACCTCCGGTTCGGCAAAGGTGTCTTTCAGGCGCAAAAGCCTGAAAACGTCTTCCGGATCATAATAGTTGGAACCCGGGAAAGCTTCGCCCTGTAATAGAATTTGCCGGAACTCCTCTGTCTGGTCCAGCTGGGTTTCAATGTGTTCCTTATCGGTGGAAAATCCGATTTGTGAAATTTGTTTTTCCCCCAGCTGACTGAAACACCTGGCCCGGATCATTTCACGGATCTGGTCAAAGCCGGTCTTTTGTTCAAAGTTTTTTGGATAGATTGCCACGGCTTGCCGTTTTTTACAAAAGTAATGCAAGATCAGCTCATAAAAAAGCCTGGCAGTCGAACGACTGCCAGGCTGCTGTGTAGCGGGGACGAGAGTTGAACTCGTGACCTTCGGGTTATGAATCCGACGCTCTAACCACCTGAGCTACCCCGCCGTTTTGGGTGGTGCAAAATTAACAAAGATTTTTTAATTCAAGCCCTGTTCAGCCTTTTTTTTGGATCCCACCGCCTCCTGTGTTTTTGGTGATGCGGGAGATCGCCCGGCATTCCTTCGGCGGATCGCTGAAACCTGCGTCATGAGGAGACCCACGATCACCAGCATCATCCCGAGAACCTTGCCCTTGTCGATGGCTTCTTTCAGGACAACCAGGGAGGTAATGGCCGTAACCACCGGGATCAGGTTGCCAAAAATGGCGGTCCTGGCGATGCCGATCGCCCCGACCGCTTTGGTATAAAAGATGAAGGCCAGGGTAGACCCGAATACCGCCAGGGCCAGGAGGGAGGCCACCGCTTCGCGGGAAGGGCGTACCTGGACGAAATCCTTCAGGTCAAAGACCAGGAACAAGGGCAGGAAGAACAGGGCGCCCAATAGGTTTTGGACCGAAATGATGGTCAGGGATGAATACTTCATCACCAGTCTTTTCAGGAAGACCATATTGACCAGGGCCGATCCCACCGCAAAAAACAACAGAAAAACGCCCAGGGGGGAAGCGCTGAAACGGAAGTCCTGGTCCAGCACCATGACCCAGATTCCGGAAAATCCCACCAAAAAACCCAGGGTGTTGACCAGGGAAATCCGTTCGCGAAAGGCCAGAAACCCGAGTACCGGCGCAAATACCGGAATGGTGGCGATGACAACGGAAGCAACGGTTGGAGAAACCTGCATCAGGCCAAAGTTCTCGCCGATAAAATAACAAAAAGGGGAAAAAAACGAAAGCACCACAAAGGATTGATAGTCAGTCCGGTCGATCTTCTTAAGGGCCTGCCTGAAAAGCAAGGCCAACAGGCCGGAGGAGATCGCCAGCCGGATAAACATCACGGTGATTGGGGGGTAGAATTCAAACACGATTTTGGACCACACATAGGAGACGCCCCAAAAGAACATGGCCAGAACGGCCAGGGAATATACGGTGGCTTTATGGGTTTCCAAGGGGGCGCTTTGAATTAGGGTGCAAAAATAAAGAATCCTGATGTTTTTTTGTATATTGCAGCATGAGGGGCTAAATATTGGCTGGCTATGAAGAACCTGGAAGCATTCAGTCTTGAGTTTAGTTGCAAGACCACTCCCAAACTGCTTTTTATGTTGATCTCAACGCCCGAGGGTCTTTCGCGCTGGTTTGCCGATGCGGTTTTCGCCGAGGCCGGCGTATTTCAATTTAAATGGGAGGGATCGGAGCAATTGGCCAGGCTGGTGGAAAAAAAAGACAATGAGTTTGTCCAGTTTCAATGGCTCGATGATTCTCATAAAGACCATATGCTCGAGATGCGCATACTGAACGAACCTGTTTCCTCGGAAGTTGCCCTGATCATAACCGACCATGCCGAACCGGCAGACCTTGAGTTTTACCGCCGGCTCTGGACCACGCAGGTAAAACGGCTTCAGCGTCTATTTAATCCCTAACCATTTGTGGACCGATTGTTTCGGGTCGGGAAGCAGGAACCACTTCGTTATTTTTTCCGTTTG
>JAWLHS010000165.1:0-5557 GCA_041690235.1 Bacteroidales bacterium | reverse complement strand
CAAACTGCAGTTGCAATCGGTTGACCAATATGCGTCCAATGACCCCATCTTAATTAAGATTGATGGATTGCTAAAGGATTGCCTTGCCAAAGTACGCAGTCTGTCCCATGAGCTGAGCCCGCCGGTGCTGCATCACTCAGGGCTATATGCCGCCCTGGAATGGCTGGCCCAACATCTCAAAGAACGCTTCGGATTTCTCGTGCAGCTTGAAATTGACACGGAGGCTTGGTTTGAGAACGAAACTTTAAAGATATTCCTTTTCCGGGCAGTGCAGGAACTATTATTTAACGCGGTTACGCATGCTGGTGTAAAACATGCGAAGGTCAGCCTTTTAAACTCGGATGACCGTCTATTTATATCCGTAAGCGATCAGGGAAGCGGATTTAACGCCGATTTGAAGGCCCTTTCTGCAAAAAACGGTCTTGGACTGCTAAGCCTGTGGGAACGCACTCAGTTTATGGGCGGTGAGCTGACAATCGAAAGTGCGCCCGGCCAGGGCAGCTGCTTCACGCTGACGATCCCTTTGGCAAAAACCAGCGAAAATTCATCAGGCGACCCCGGGCTCGGGAAAGCGCGCAGGCCACCGAATAGAGCGATTGATGCTTCTGCAGATGAAAACATCCGGGTTCTGATTGTAGACGATCACGAGGTGATGCGTCAGGCATTGAGTGCGATGCTCCGCAATCACCCGAAAATCAATGTCGTAGGAGAGGCGTCCAATGGATGGGAAGCCATTGAGAAAGTGCGGGATGTAAGCCTCGATATCGTTTTGATGGATGCCTCTATGCCCGGGCTGAGCGGGGCGGAAGCCACGCGGATTATCAAGACCCAATGGCCCGAAGTGAGCATAATCGGGTTGTCAATGTATGATGATGATCAGATCGTGCAGAAAATGCAACAAGCTGGAGTTGAAGAATTCATACACAAGTCCGCCTCTTCAAAGGAACTGCTGCAGGCCATTTACAAGGTAGTCCGTTGCATTCAGAAGTGAAATTCTTTGCCAAGCTTCCCCCCTTCCAGTGCCGCTGCGGCCTGATGCAGCAACGACGCCGAATGGGTAAGCGCTTCGTATTCCCGGGTTGTGAGCCGTCCTTCGATAATTCTTTCCACACCCCTTCCCGAAAAGACGCAGGACACGCTCAGTGTCACATCGTTAATTCCGTATTCCCCCTGGACATAGACGGAAAATGTCAGGACGCTGTTCCGGGCAGTAATTTCGTCGACAATCTCCTCTACGATGGATGCGTTGCGCTGCATGAGATCAAGCCTATACTCCCCCGTTTTTTGCTTGGCCCCAGCAGTAACCATAATTACCGCTGCATCCGTGTAGTCGGCACTGCCACCTGTGTGGATATCCACGGAGGGAAAAATTGACACAAGCAGCGTATAAAGTTATTGTTTACAAGTCCTCTTAAAAAAAGATCAAGTGGGGTAGAAAATGCGGGGAGGGTGGTTTTTACCACAGAGATTCACAGAGAAAAGCAATGAAAAAAAAGGGGGGATAGGCCCATTTACATTTCACCGCTAACGAAGATATTGGGGCAAAAGATTTTTTTGAGATAGCTTGTAACAGATTCTCTGGATTCTTGTCTTGAACCGGCCTTCGAGTAACTCCGGTATGGAATTCCGAAAGGAATACATGCTTCTGCAATCACTGTAGGAACTGGATCTGGCTATCATGAATGACTGGCAATTCGAAGATTCCCGCCTAATAAGGGTAGTTTATATCCTGGGTATTCTGGGCATAGTCATCCTTGGATTCCATGCCGTTGGCTTACTGCAAAAACCTTTTGCCATATTATTCGATCTCTTTTCTCCCTTTATCCTGGCCTTAATCTTGGCGTATATCATTTCGCCGTTAGTCGATTTTATTCAGCGAAAACTTCGACTTGGCCGTATGGCTGGCACACTCCTGGTCTTTTTTCTGCTCCTTTTGATTTTTTTCACGGTTATTGCCGTGGTATTGCCTGTTATTTTAAGTCAACTTGTCGAATTGGTAAAAACACTTCAAATAACCCTGCCGAATCTTATAGCAGCGATTGCCGAAAGCGATTATGTGGATATCGATCCCAACCTGGTCAGGACAATTGAAACCAAGCTCAAAAATATTCATATTGACTACGAAAAAATTGTCGGGATTCTTCCTGCTCTTAAAAAAGCAACCAGTGAAGGCTTGTCCACGGTTGGACAAATTTCCATGGGCCTTTTTCAGGCCTTTCGCGAAGTGATCGGGTTCGGCATATTTCTGGCTTTTGTGGCCATTTTCAATTTTTATCTGCTTCTGGACAAAGACCGCGTCCAACCGTTTGTTATTAAATCCATCTCGCCCAAATACAGGAAGCAGGCAGCGGATTTGTTAAAAAAAATGGATACAGCACTGGGCGGATTTTTACGAGGCCAGCTTACGGTGGCGCTTATGGTGGGCCTAATGTTTGCCGTAGGCTTGTTTTTTATTGGGTTTTTGGGCTTTACTGCACTTACCAAATTCTCTCTGCTAATCGGGACGGCGGCCGGAATCTGCGGAATTGTCCCATATTTCGGACCGATTATGGGTGTGACGCCGGCACTTGTCATTGTTCTTTCCAGTGCTGCAGGTTGGGAAACAAAAATTATCGGGTTTCTGCTTGTGGGCGGCATTTTTATTGTTATCCAGGCTATCGAGGGAATGGTATTACAACCAAAAATACTGGGGAAGGGGGCTGCGCTCCATCCTGTTGCTATCCTGTTGGCCCTGATCGCGGGTTCGCGTTTCGGTATCACAGGAATGATCGCTGCAGTGCCGGCTGCCTGCATTATACGGGTATTACTGATCGAATTTTACTATCAACCGCTTCAGCAAATCAGTAGCGAATGAGAATGGTGGATTAAAGGAAAAGCGGATTGCGGAGCCTTACCTTCCAGGTTAGTTTGAGAAAAATTTACGAATTTTCTGAACAATTGAGGATGATAGATAAGTGCTACTCATGATCACTTAAAATTGGAGATGACGCGCTGACTTTTGGAAAAAACGTTACGAACCGTTTGGAAAGATAGGAAAATGAACCATGCAGCTCTATCACCAATTTATGCAAAGTAGGCAATAAAAGCTGCCTTCTTTGTAAATCAGTATCCTTGGTATCCATGGGGCATTACGAAAATATCGGATTGAACTTCGGTCACCCCCGGCACATTTTTAATAACCGTCAAAAGCTTTTTGTGTTCTTCTGAATTGCGAGCCGAACCCCACAAACGAACCTTTCCTTTTCCGGTAACATCAATGAAAAAACCAAATTGGGAGGCCAGGCCATTTTTTATTATTGCAGCATCGACTTTCAGCTTCAAAGAGGAAAGCTCCATTTTTTCCAGTGAGTTCAGGCTGCACTCCCTTACCTCTTCGGACCCGGACAGATCCAAAATCAGCTTAACAGCCCAGTCCCCACCAATTTTGTCCAGATTAACGACCAGGTCATATCCGGAAAGATCATTCCAGTCCCGGTTGAAGCCATAATGGACAAAATCCTTAAAACGCTTGTCCATTTTCCGGATCAGCTCCAATGATTCGAATTCGCTTATACCCTGTTCTTTGGCAACCCATTGGCTTCGGCTCTCTTCCGAAGCATGAATCCTGACATGAAAGGCGCAACTGAAATCCTTGAGAAAAACCTGCGCGGCATGGCCCATTATGACCCCCTCCCCGCCGCTTGCAATATCGTAAACAATGGAGCCCAGAAGATCCAAATAGATTGATGGATTATTTGTAAACAGGCGGTCGAAAAGACCTGGGGTTTTTTCGTCAAGCCTGCCGAAGTCTTTTTCCGATATTCCCATGGAAAGGGCCTTTTCCTGTATCTTTCCGTCATCGAAAAGTTCTGTCCCGAGTTGTTCCGAGACCTTCCTGGCGACTTTTTCGCCGCCTGAGCCGAAACTGGATGTAATCGTGATCAGTGCCATAAAAAAAACCTCCGTTTAACCAGAAAAATGAATTGGTTTTACTGGGTCGACTTCAGGCAAAGCCCTTTTCTTTGTGTCGTTCCGAAGTTATTGGGGACAATGTAATCGGCCCGGGAGTCATCTTCCTTGACCTGTGTCAAATAATAATCATAAAAAACTTTTTCCCAACAGTTTTTACCTTTTCCCGAAGCAATCCATTCTGAGCCTTTACATATGAGAATCGCATGATCTAACCGAATCCGATCTTTACTAAAAAAACAGGTTGATATCATAGACAGCAAGGGGGGATTTGTGATTTGATCGTAATCTATAGAAAAACGGGGTAAGCGTGGTATATTCGAAAGGCCTTTTTAACCCTCCTGAAACACCAGCGTTAAACTGCACCATACTTGCCACGGAATGGAATATTCCTGAACCTCCAGAAATTTGCACCTTGAATCTGGCAATCCTCTTTGACCCCGAGATTCACAATGCTGCCGGGCCATAGCCGGAATGTGCAACCTGAAAGCTTGCTTGGCTGCAGGAAGACTTTAACCGTCAGGCCAATGAGATGACATAATCAAAAGTACAAAAAGACTCTGGACAAAACCATGCAAGGCTCAAACGCTTTTCAAGCTCACCGGTCATCGGAAGGAGAATGCCGCCTTCATCCCCCTGGGCTTGGAAAACAGACCATTATGTAGGTAAGATGCCCAAAAAACCAGTTGCAAAGCAAGAAAAAATCATTAGCATTAAAAAAATTATAAAGGTGTTTTTCTCCTCCTAACCAAATAAAAGGATATGAATCATGCGCTACAATGATTTGAAGCCGCGAATTAGCGGCGTTACGGTTATAAAGGAACAGGGTGAAGCAGTCAGCCTTGAATCCATATGGGAGAGCAGGGTCGTATTGCTTGCTTTTCTCCGCCATTTCGGCTGACTTTTTGCGCGGCAGCAGGTTGCTGCCCTTATGGGAATCAAAAAACAGCTGGATGAAAAAGACATTTCACTTGTTGCCGTGGGCAGCGGAACCCCTGACCAGGCAAATGTTTTTGTCAAAAAATATGGTTTTACCGGTGAAATGTTCGTCAGCCCGGACCTTTCCGCTTACAGGGCGTTCAAACTTGTTCGCGGTATGTGGCGGTCAGTCGGGCCGGCGTCTGTTTACCGCGGTATTAAAGCCATAACAAAAGGTTTCCGCCAGGGATATACTGCCGGTGACCCTTGGCAGCAGGGCGGTATTTTTTTGATAGGCCCCGGCGAAAGGCTGCTTTTCGAACACAGGGACCGGTTTGCCGGCGACCATGCCGATTTGAAAGAAGTTCTGGCAGCCGCCGAGCTAAGCGCCGCAGCTGAAAAAGGCATGGACAAATGATCCTCCTAAACCGTCAACGTGATCGGGAGGCATTGATTTGAAAACCTGGATTCTTGAAATACTGGTGTGCCCGGTCTGCCTTCCTGGGGAGCACCCGCTTGAAAGCTGTTCCCTTGGAGTCTAAAAAAAATGAAGCACATCAATGTCGGTTTTTCCATTCACCGCCCGGAAATAATTGCAAAGACCGCCGAACTCATGGAAAGACATGAAGCGATTTTTCTGGAAGAACCGCCCGAGACGGACTTTGAAAAAATGCTCACCGGCGCCATCAGC
>JAWLHS010000164.1:0-5639 GCA_041690235.1 Bacteroidales bacterium | reverse complement strand
CCGGTTCAGGCAGATTGAAAGGTTTGTGGGCCCCATGGTTTTATTTATGGGAAATATGATAAAAAAAACCGAAATTGGGTATCATCAAATGAATCGTGCGCTGAAGCAACAGGTCGAAAAACCACAACCATGAAAAAATTAGCATTGTTCACTGTTTTAATCTGCTTTCATCCAATATTTTCAATTGGACAAATAGCGGAAAGCCAGGCCGTAGACAGCATCTTTGCGGAATGGGACAACCCGGAAACGCCAGGGTGTGCTTTGGGAATCATCAAAAATGGGGAGCTGGTTTATGCAAAAGGCTATGGCCTGGCCAATATGGAATATGATATCCCGATCTCTGCTTCCTCCGTATTCAGAATCGGGTCCACTTCCAAACAGTTCACGGCCGCTTGTATTGTGCTGCTTGCAGAACAGGGAAAACTTACCCTGGATGACAAACTAAATAGCTTTTTCCCGGATTTCCCTGACTATGCCGAAAAGATTTCGATACGGCACCTGCTGAACCACACCAGCGGCATCCGGGATTATCTGCAAATTGCCTTTTTAAGGGGGCTGGGTGAGGATGCCGTGTACACAGATGCGGATATAATGCAATGGCTGGTCCGGCAGTCCGACCTGAATTTTGAACCGGGGGACGAATATTTATACAGCAATTCCGGGTATTGGCTCCTGGGGCAGATCGTCAAGGAGGTTTCCGGAGTCAATATGGCAGACTTTGCCCGGCAGGAGATATTCGAACCACTGGGAATGCACGACACGCATTTTCACAATGACCATACCCGGATCGTCAAAAACAGGGCCTCCGGTTATGCCCCGGCCGGAAATGGCCACTTTAGGATTAGCATGACCACCTTGAATATGATTGGAGACGGGGGCGTTTTTACGACGATTAATGACATCAAAAAGTGGGATGATGCTTTTTACCATTCGACCGTGCTGGGTGAGACTTTCTGGAATCAGATGACACAAAGGGGGATCCTGAACAACGGGGAGGCGATCAATTATGCTTCCGGCTTAAGCATGGGCGAATACAAGGGCTTGAAAACAATCAGGCACGGGGGCGCCTTTGTCGGGTTCAGGGCTGATTTGCTCCGCTTTCCGGAACAAGGTCTGACGATCGCGGTTTTCGCCAACAGGGCAGATGCCAATGCCTCCCTGAAGGCCAATCAGGTGGCGGATGTCCTGCTGAAGGGCCAATTCATTGAAGCGGTGGATGAACAAGACGCAGGGCAAAAACCCGAAGTCGCGGTGGAGGAATTTCAGCTGCATCAATTGTTAGGGAATTATGAGATACAGCCTGGCATTGTTTTCAATTTGACGATCAAAAACGATTCATTACATGCGACCCAAACCTGGAATAAGGTGGCTTACAACCTGGTGAAAACAAAAGGAAACACTTTCCAGATACCCGGGGAAGAAAGCATCAGTTTTACATTCCTGGAACTTAAGGAAGGTCAGACCCAGATACTTTCCATTATGCAGGGTGGCAGTGAAACAAAAGCCGGGAGAATAGATGAAGTTGACCTTTCGGGCATCGATTTAAACGATTACACCGGCAGCTTTTTCAGTAAAGAACTGGACGTGACCTATCATTTTGAACTGGAGAACGGGGTCTTGCAGGCCAGAATCGGAAACGCCCAGTCCACGATGGATTGCACCCTCAGCGGCCGGGATCAGTTGACAATGGCCATTGGCCTGCTTCGTTTCAAAAGAACGGATGGCGTCATCTCGGGCTTTGAACTGGACTCCGGCAGGGTGAAAAACCTGAAATTTGTAAAGGAAGACAGCTCCCTGTAAAACACAAACATATTGTAAAGGCTTGGTTGGCTTTGGATTTCGATAGCAGCGCGTCAATACAATCAGGGTTTTTTTTCAGCGAGCCCGGAATAATGATCCGGATACATCCGGCATACAGCGGTATGCCAATTCTTCGTAAATTGCTGCAGCCGATAAACAGAACATGTTTGCTTTTCTGAAAAGACCCTATCCGTATTATTACTCCCAGGCCAGGCTTTTTTTGCTTGCAGCGCTTTTATTTGCGCTTGCCTTTGCCTTCGTTTATTTTTTCAGGCCTTTCCACGTATATTATCCGGAGCACCGGCTCAGCTATCTCCTTATCAGCCTGCTGCAGGCTGCCCTTCCGGTTCTTGTTTTTCTCTGTTTTTTTTCGGTGTTGAACCTTTTCTTCAGGGACGCGGCCATGCCGAACCGCTGGAAACTATGGCATGAAGTCCTTGCGCTTGCGCTTGTCCTCCCGCTGATGGGAACGGCCAACTTCCTGATCCGCGACCTGATCTATGACAACCCTGAGAACTGGTCCGTGGCGTACCTGCTGGAAGAGATCCGGAACACTGCCCTGGTTGCCGTGTTGCTTGTTTTTTTGCTTGTCCCGGCAAACCTGCGCCGGCTGGAGCAGAAATTCATGTCCCGGTCCATGGTTTTAAACAGGATGATTGACCAAAGGCCTCCCCCCGGGCATTCAGGGGAACCTGTGCTGGTCACCACACAGGTCAAAAGCGATGATTTTGAGTTTCAATCGGGCGAGCTGCTTTTTGTCAGGTCCAGCGGCAATTACTCCGAGTTCTTCACAAAATCAGAAAAAGAGCCGGCTGCCAGAAAATCCCTGAAGCGGATCCCTTTGAAGCAGGTGGAGAACCAGCTAAGCCACATCAAAGGGGTCTGGCGTGTTCACCGGTCTTACCTGGTGAATGCCCGGAAAATCATCAAAGTATCGGGCAATGCCCAGGGACTGCAAGTCAGCCTCAAAGGCTGCGATGAGAAGGTGCCTGTCTCGCGTGGGTACCTGAATCAGTTCAGGCAGGCACTGCATGAACATACTGAAACAATCGCTTGATCTTTCCCGTAACACACTCCTTTCGGGTTCGCCCTGGCGTGTAATCCGTCATGCTGGCGTGCGACCCGCCACATGGGTTTGACGCCCGTCACAGAACCTTGCAAACCGCCACATTTAATGCTTTGGGAGTAACGCACGCATTATTTTTGCCGCCTGATGTTCGATGTCAAATAAACAAAAAAGGCAAAAATGAAAACCATAGAAACACCATCACGGCTGTACGACCTGGACTGGCTGAGGGTCCTCGTGTTCGGTTTCCTGATTCTTTACCATGTCGGGATGTTCTTTGTGCCGTGGGACTGGCACATCAAGAACAATGAGCTCAGCGGCGGACTCCAATACCCCATGCGTTTCGTGAACCTGTGGCGCCTGAACATCCTGTTCATGATTTCCGGCATGGGCACCTGGCTCGCCCTGGGCAAGAGAAGCGGTGGGCAATATGCCCGGGAACGCCTGAAGCGGCTGCTGGCGCCGTTGATTTTCGGGATGCTGGTCATCGTTCCGCCCCAGGTCTACCTGGAACGCCTGGTCTACGGGGGTTACCAGGGCAGCTATTTTAGCTTCCTTATCCGGGATGCATTCCATGGAGTCTATCCTGAGGGCAATTTCAGCTGGCACCACCTTTGGTTCTTGCCCTATTTGCTGCTCTTTTCGCTCGTCCTTGCCCCGGTTTTTGTCTACATGAGGAGGCATCCCGCGAACCGGTGGGTGAAATTCCTGTCAAAGGCAGTGGCCCATCCGGCGGGCATGCTGATTTTCATCCTCCCGCTCTGGCTGACCGAGGGATTCCTGCAACCGCGCTTCCCGTCCACCCATGACCTGATCGGCGACTGGTACAACCTGGCCTTGTACTTCCTGCTTTTCTTTTTCGGGTTCAGCCTGATGGCCTCCGGCCGGGCTTTCAGGGACTCCGTCCGCAACAAACGCCTGCCTTACCTGCTGACCGGCGTGCTGGGGATCCTGGCACATATCATGCTGAGAAGCCAATTTGCAGGGTTCCCCGGTTTGATACCCCCGCTGATCAGGGTTGTCGGATACTGGTTCATGATCCTGGGCCTTTTCGGATATGCCGCCCGTTACCTGAATCGCGAAAGCGGGCTGATTCGCTACTGCAACAAGGCCGTATATCCGTTCTACATCCTGCACCAAACGGTGACCGTGATCCTTGGCTACATGGTGATGGACAAGTCCTGGCCTATGGTCTGGAAGGGCCTTATCCTGATCGCGGGCACCTTCGGCATCTGCTGGCTGCTCTATGAATTCCTGATCCGCAGGGTGCCGTTGCTCCGTCCGTTGTTCGGGGTGAAACCGTGATGCAGCAGCCTCCCCCTTAAGGCAGCAGGGCCGCCATTCCCAGCAGCGCATCCGCTACGAGGGCCACCTCCTGGTTCCGGGAGCGTTGCTTTAGTCTGCATTTTTTACGCAGCGGACACCAAAGGCATACTCTATATATCTATAACCATAAATAAATATTGTGGGATTGGAATAGTTGATTTCCACATTGGTCGCCAAATGCACACCGTCTAAGGTTGCAGTCCACAGGGGGGCGCTTTTTCCCATATACCAGAAATAATGAGTGGCGTCACGCTCTCCCCCGGGACGTGCGTTAAACCCGCTGCTGTTGTTGCTCCCCTGGTCGTTCCCGGGATAACCCGGCCAGGGGCTGTCATCCCATCCGGATGTCGCCGCCAGGGCCTTGGCAATATAGTCTCCGTTGCCTTCGTATCCATAACCGTTGTCGATCAGGTAATTAAACAGGGTGTTGTATTCACCCAGGGTGGGCAAGTGCCATCCCGGAGGGCAGGCGGCCATGGCTGCATTCCACGTATATAGCCATCCATAGGTTGCCACATGGCTTTCATCGTTGTTGTAAGCAACAATGCCATTGATGGGATTCCCCTCGGAATCCGGTCCGTTGTATGCCAGGTTTTCGGCCATCCAGGTCTGGGTGCCGATGGTCACCATTTTATACACCTTCCCGTCGCGTTCATCGGTAAAGGTCGCCCCGGATGATCCTTCCACCGCCGTGATCGTGAAGCATTCGAACCGGTTGCCGGCGAATGTCCCGCAATCCGGACAACCTGAATTCTTGACTGCCTTGAAGTTCAGCTTCGCCCGGTACACGTATGTTCCGGGCTCGGACAGGTTCCCGGTGACGGTACCGCCCGAACAGTCCGTAAATTCATCGGCCTCAACGGATTCCCACAGCAGGTTTGTCATGTCGCAATTCAGGCCGGCGTACACCTTGACGGTCTCTCCGGTTTGAGCATCCAACTCCTCGAGATAAGCCCGTTCAATCATGATCTTCCCGCAGGTGGAAGAGAAGGTGATGTCGAAATTTTCCCCGATCACCACATCTTCCTGTGGGAAATCCAGGGTAAGTTCTGAAAGCTGACCGTTCAGCAATCCAATGTCATTGCTGTTTAAAAAGTCCCCGTCCAGGAACATATCCCCTTCTTCCTGGCAGGAGTGCAGCGTCAATGCAGCCAGCAAAAATGCCGCGGCGAAAAGAGTCATTCCTGAAATGGCTCTGCGAACAGTTGATTTTTCTTTCATGGCCTTTACGTTCTTCTTTATGAATAATTTTACAAGTCCCGGGACCAGGAGACCGCCGGGGTAAATGGTTCATGAAAAATTACGAATTAGAAAAACAGAAGACCGGATATCAAGGCCGGTCTTTGCATTGATTTTGTAAAAACGATGCAGCAAAACAGGATTTACCGGCCGGTTTCTTTTTGCCGAAGTGCGTAGGTGCTGGGGGACACTCCCTCTGACCTTTGAA
>JAWLHS010000163.1:0-5644 GCA_041690235.1 Bacteroidales bacterium | reverse complement strand
GTAATGATGACATGGACCTGGGCAAGCTCTTTGTCCCGAACGTAGTTAACCAAAGGGATTTCCTGCTGGATAAAATCGGTATCACACCATCGCGGACAGTCCAGAAACACACTCAGTCGGGTCTTTGACGGATCCTGGGTGAGTGAAGAGGAAGAGGCTCCTGTAGCTGTGTGGGCTAACAATGCCAAAAGGAATGTAAAAAAAACCGAAAGGGTAAATACTTCTGGTTTGTTGGGATTGGGTTGGAACATGGGGTCGGAGGATGCAAAATTGAACAAAATTGGCCACAAAATTAATCATTTGCTGCCAATCTGCTAAGTTTTTGTTGGGTAATTTTGCCTGAAAATACGGGATGAGCTGGCCGGCCGTCAATTATTTTTTTACCTGGCTAAGTGGCTGGGCAAAACGAATGACATCTTCGCGGGTGATTTCCCTTTCGCACAAAATGGCCAGGCGTTCCACCACATTTCGTAATTCTCGAATATTTCCAGTCCAGGTTATTTTCTGTAATTCCTCCAGTGATCCCTCGGAAAAAGTCTTCATTGGCATGCCTTGCTCAATGCCCAGTTGTTCAAGAAAGTGTTTGGCCAGCAGGGGAATGTCTTCGCTTCTATCGTTCAGCGAGGGTACATGGATCAAAATCACACTCAGGCGGTGATAGAGGTCTTCGCGAAATTTCCCTTCAGCGATTTCTTTTTGAATGTTTTTATTGGTGGCTGCAACCACCCGAACATCGACGGGTATCTCTTTTTCTCCACCTACCCTGCTGATCTTATTTTCCTGCAGGGTTCTCAATACTTTGGCCTGTGCCGCAAGGCTCATGTCACCGATTTCATCCAGAAAGATCGTTCCTCCTGTGGCCAGTTCAAAATTCCCTTTTTTTTGCTTGATGGCTGAAGTGAATGAACCTTTCTCGTGCCCAAAGAGTTCACTTTCGATGAGTTCTGATGGAATGGCTGCGCAGTTGACTTCAATAAAAGGCCCTTTTGATCGTTTGCTTTGGTGGTGAAGCGACCGTGCGACCAATTCTTTTCCCGTGCCGTTCTCACCGGTGATAAACACCCTGGCATCGGTCGGTGCCACCCGCTGAATCATTTCCCGGATCCCTTCCAGGGCGGCTGATTCACCGATCATTTCGTGTGTTTTACTGACCTTGTGCTTCAACACCCTGGTCTCAGTGACCAGCTTGGTTTTGTCCATGGCGTTTCTGATGGTGATCAACAGGCGATTCAGATCCAAGGGTTTGGAAATAAAATCGAAGGCGCCTTTTTTTATTGCCTCCACGGCGGTATCAATGGTGCCGTGCCCTGAAATCATGACCACGGTGATATCCGGATCGGTTTTTAGGATGTGTTCCAGCACCTCCAGCCCATCCATCCTGGGCATTTTGATGTCGCACAAAACCACGTCAAAACCATTCTTTTCTATCTTTTCCAATCCCTCAGGCCCGTCTTCAGCCACATCCACTTCAAATTTTTCAAACTCGAGAATCTCCTTTAAGGTATTTCGAATGCTCCGTTCATCGTCAATGACCAATATTTTTGCCATAATTTTTGCTGGTAAATAGTGATTTCATTTTTCGCTCCATGTGGCGTCCGGCACCCATAGGGCGTTCTTTTCGGATTTACCGGTGCCTGATCCATTTCCAGAGTTCGGCATATGAAGCCTTTTTTCCATACATCAGGATCCCGGTCCGGTAAATTTTTGATGCCATCCAGGTGGTAAACACAAATCCGGCAATGAGCAACCCTGCCGAAAGCAAAACCTCTGCATAGGGAACCCCGAATGGAATCCGTACCATCATGATCACCGGAGATGTCAGGGGGATGATGGACAACCAGAATGCAACGGGTCCCGATGGGTTTGACATGACCATCTGAGCCATAATAAAGGCGAATAACAGGGGGATGGTTACGGGAAGCATGAATTGCTGCGTGTCTGCTTCATTGTCGACGGCAGCCCCGATGGCTGCAAACAAGGCCCCATATAATAAGAAACCGCCCAGAAAGAAGAAGATAAAAGCAACAATCATCACCGGAAAGTTGATGGCCGACAGCCCCTTCATGATCTGACCCGCCGGGGTGTTGAACTGTTGAACGCTTTCCCTTTGTGCCTGCAGTTCTTGTGGGTTAAGGATCTGGCTGCTGGTGATATGAACTTGTTCGTCCGGTGTAAACCGAAAAAGCTCCGGTGCGCCGGCCCTGACGGCTCCCAGAATGGCGAATGTCAGGACGATCCAGATTAAAAACTGGGTCAGTCCGACCAGTCCGACCCCCACAATCTTGCCCATCATCAGTTGAAATGGCTTGACCGAAGATACAATGATCTCTACAATCCGGCCTGTCTTTTCCTCCAGGATGCCCCGAAGCACCTGGGATCCGAACAGAAAGATAAAGATATAGATCAGGATTCCTGCCACAAAACCCAAAGCCATGCTTACCTCCGGATGGTCGGCCTGTTCCAGTCCGTCACTCTTGATACGGACGGCATGAATATTCAGCGGTGTTTCAATGGCATCCAGCACTTTTGGATCGATCCCGGCCGCCCCGAGTTTTAGTCCCTCGAACTCTTGTTTCAGGATGTTTTCCACATAGAGCTTGGTATTCATGTTTACAGCTTTCTCAGAAAACAGGCGCAATGTGGAAGGAGACTCAAAGGCAACTTCCGGAATATGAAGGACCGCATCGAACTGCCCGGCCTGCATGAGTTCAATGACCTGGTCGATACCGGAAGGTACGTGGGTGAAGGTGACGTTGTTGGCGTCTTTAAACCGGCCGTGGAACAAACCGCTGTCGTCGACAATGGCGACTTCCTGGGTTTGATCCGAAAGGTTTGTCACCAGTACGGGGGCCACCATCAGGCTGGCCATCAGTAGGGGCCCAAGAATGGTCATTACGATGAATGACTTTTTTTTCACCCTGCTGAGGTATTCCCGTTTGATGATGATAAGGATCTTGTTCATCTTTGCTGCATTCAAAACCTATATGTAAGCTCAAGGCCCAATACTATGACATGTCTTCCCCGGCTGGAAAGGATCCGGTCACCTGTTTGATAAATATATCGTTCATGCTTGGGGTATGTTCATGGAAGGCGACCACCTGCGCCCCTGCCATTAACTGGTGCAATAATTCATTGGCTGTGGCTTTCCCGGTGGCCCTTACCCGCGCACTGATGGTCGTACCCCTGTGATTTTCTGATCCGATCAACTCAAAACGCCGATCGAGCATCTGCTCAAGGGGGCCGTTCAAATGCTCGAGCTCTATCTGGTAGATTTGTTCCGAAAACTGCTTTCGGATCTGCCTGACATTGCCATCCAGAATTTTTCGGCTCTTGTTAATCAGGGCGATGTCATCACACAGTTCTTCAACAGAACCCATGTTGTGGGTGGAAAAAATGATGGTCGCACCCTGCTTGCGCAAGTCCAGCAATTCCTGCTTCAGAAGGTTTACATTAATGGGGTCGAAGCCGCTGAAGGGTTCATCGAAAATCAGGAGGTCGGGCTTATGCAGCACCGCGATGATGAACTGCAACTTTTGCTGCATGCCCTTTGAAAGTTCTTCCACTTTTTTATTCCACCAAGGCATGAGGTCGAACTTTTCAAACCACCCTTTGAGTTCCTGTTTGGCCTGTCTGCCATTGAGTCCCTTGAGCTGCGCAAGATAAACCGCCTGTTCTCCAACCTTCATCTTTTTGTACAACCCCCTTTCTTCAGGCAAATACCCGATGTTTTTAACGTCGGATGGTCTGAGCGGGTGGTTATTCAGGAAGATGGCTCCCTTATCCGGGGCAATGATCTGGTTGATAATGCGAATTAAGGTGGTTTTGCCTGCCCCGTTCGGACCGAGGAGCCCGAAAATGCTCTGGCGGGGTACCTCAATGCTAAGGGCTTCCAGGGCGCAATGGCCGCTGTAATGTTTGGTGATGTTTTCCGCACGGAAAAGGGGATCCATGTGCCGCTATGGGTTAGTTAAATACGTCTTTCATGCGCTCGAAAAAGCTTTTGTCTGTCTTTTTTGGATTGGGTTTGAAATTTTCTGAAACCTCAAGTTCCTCCAATATGGCCTTTTCTTCTTTCGATGTGGTCTGGGGTGTCCAGATGTTGATGTTTACCAGCAGATCGCCTCTCCCGTAAGCATTAACCATGGGGAGCCCTTTCCCCTTCAACCGCAATACTTTTCCTCCCTGTGTGCCCGGATCGATTTTGATGCGTGCTTTCCCCTCCAGGGTGGGCACCTCGATGTGGGTACCCAACACGGCCTGCGGAAAACTGATGTAGTAATCATGCAGCAAATTGCTTCCGTCACGAATCAATTTATCATGCGGTATTTCTTCGACAAGAACGATCAGGTCGCCCGGAACACCCCCTCGGGGGGCGGCATTCCCTTTTCCGCTGAGGGATAGCTGCATTCCTTCCGACACCCCGGCGGGAATATTGATGGAAATGACTTCCTCGTTTTTAACGATGCCATTGCCGTAGCAGGCCGTGCATTTATCTGTGATTACCTTGCCTTCGCCGCTGCACTGGGGACAAGTTGAAGCGGTCTGCATTTGCCCTAAAAATGTGTTGGTTACCCTGGTTACCCTTCCCATGCCATTGCAGGTGGGGCAGGTATGGAACGCCCCCCCGTCTTTGGCTCCGGTGCCATTGCAAGACTTACAGGCAACGTACTTATTGACCTTGATTTTTTTCTCCACACCGGTCAGAATCTCTTCAAGGGTCAGGCGCACCTTGATGCGCATATTGCTCCCCTTGTTTACCCTCCGTGTGGTTCGGCCGCCCCCGCCAAATCCACTCCCGCCGAAGCCCCCGAATGCCCCTCCGAAAATGTCGCCAAACTGGCTGAAAATATCGTCCATGCTCATCCCGCCGCCGAATCCTCCGCCTCCATAATTATTGCCCATGCCGGCGTGGCCGAACTGGTCGTAACGGGACTTCTTCTCCGGGTTGCTGAGCACTTCATAAGCTTCTGCCGCTTCCTTAAATTTAGCCTCTGCAGTTTCATCACCAGGATTTTTATCCGGGTGATACTTCAGGGCTTTTTGACGGTAGGCTTTTTTAATTTGCTCAGGTGTGGCGCCTTTAGACAGGCCCAATATTTCGTAATAATCTTTTTTTGACATTGATGGGTTTGAATTTAATTGGCTACGACAACCCTGGAATGGCGGATTACCTTCTCATTGAGTTTGTATCCTTTTTGAATTTCTTCCACGATTTTCCCCTTCTGGCTCTTCTCGCTGGCCGGGACATGGGTGATGGCTTCATGCAGGTCGGTGTCGAACGTTTCCCCAACGGCGGGCACCTCTTCAACGCCTTTTTGTCTCAATATGGCCTTAAACTTGTTGTATATAAGCAGGACACCCGCATTTCCCCGGCCCTCATCAGGCCCTTCCATGTGGCACGCCCTCTCCAGGTCGTCCAGGACCGGCAACAAAGCAGTAATAATGTCAGCCGAAGCGGTTTTGGCCAATTCGATCCGCTCCCTGGCGGTTCGCTTCCGGAAATTATCAAACTCCGAGAAAAGGCGCAGAAAACGGTCGTTGGTTTCTTCCAGCTTGGCCTCCAAATCATTGATCTTTGCCAGGGTGTCTTCCCCGCTTTCCGGTTTATCCCCGTTATCCGGCTCCATTTCTTTTTTCTCGTCGG
>JAWLHS010000162.1:0-5664 GCA_041690235.1 Bacteroidales bacterium | reverse complement strand
CTGACGGCCAGCGATGATCCCCTGGTGGGTTACAGCGCACATGCCCCCTTTGGGATCTGGGGAATTGACAATGGAACCATCACCCCCACCGCTGCCCTTTCTTCCATGCCATATACCCCGGAGGAGAGCATGAAAGCCCTTCGTGTATTCTATTATTATATGCACAATAAACTGTGGGGACCCTATGGGTTCAGGGATGCGTTTAACCTGTCGGAGGATTGGTTTGCAGGCAGTTATATCGCCATAGACCAGGGACCCATCGTCGTAATGATCGAAAACCACCGCAGCGGATTGCTGTGGAATGTATTTATGCAGAACCCGGATGTGGTGACGGGACTCAGTAAGCTGGGTTTTACCTATAATAATAAATCGCTATGAATCAGTTCTTCTTATAATAAAATCTCCGGTCGGAGCGTTCATTTGTTGACCGATACCGGCCAAATAATAATCACCGGTTTTATGCGTCATTTTTTTCTCATTTAAACCCTAAACCATCATATCATGAAACGTTTTAAATTTTTCTACCTGATTCTCATCGCACTGTTTGTCTCTTTTTCGGCCTGTGACGATGACGACAATGGCGACGACAACGGAAACGGGAACGGCGACACAACCAACCCGGCAGACACCATCGCCGCATCCAACCTTGTCGCCTACTTTAAATTCGACGGCGACGTCACCGATGAAAAGGGGCATACGACCACCAGCGAAGGGGTTACCTATACGTTCGACCGGCACAGCAATCCCAATGCCGCCTATAAGGGAAGTGAAACCGCCTTTGTTAAGATCGCCAACGCCGACAACCTAAAACTTGGAAGCATGACCCTCAGTATGTGGCTCAGGGCCCAGAACCTGGAAGGGGGCACCAACTTTATCATCTCTTT
This sequence comes from Bacteroidales bacterium, assembly GCA_041690235.1. Classification (GTDB taxonomy): domain Bacteria; phylum Bacteroidota; class Bacteroidia; order Bacteroidales; family UBA7960; genus SLSG01. The sequence goes on along the minus strand of JAWLHS010000162.1, from coordinate 4,780 downwards.
CATTGATCCCACGATGGACTGGAATGCGGGATACGGTATCTGGCAGGAAGGCACCGAACGCCAGGACACTTTGCGCTACAAGGCATTTACCAGGCATATGGACTCCGACATGTTCATCTGGACCGATACCAGGTATGATGGCGCGGCGGCAGAAGTATTCTTCCCGACGGCCAAATGGTTCCACCTGGTTTATGCCTATGACGGGGGAACAAGCGAACGTTTCCTTTATTTTGACGGCAACAAGATCCTGCACGATACCATCCTGGCAGGAACAGCCCCCATGGGTCCGATTACCGTACCTCCTTCGGCTCTGGATTTTTATATTGGAAAGAATCCCAATACAGTGCATGAATGGCTCGGGAATTACGAAGGCGACCTGGACGATTTGAGGATTTACGACAAAGCCCTGAAGCCCGAGCAGGTGGAGGGCATCTTTGAAGGGGAAAGACCCCAGTAAGCCATCCCGAATGGGATGAGTATCCATTCTGGCATTGCTACCTGGCGGTGCATCCCGGAAATGCCACGGCAGACCCTCCTGGGGTTGCTGTGGCATTTACAGGCATGACCCGGCCAACAAAAACAAGTCCCCGGACGTAAAAAAACCAACTGAACCACGCATGAGCATGCAAAAAACCGGACTTTCATTGTCGCTGAGAACAATTTCAGCCTCATTCCTGCTGCTGTTGATATCCTGTGCTCCCCAGGCACCAACCAACCGAATTACCGACGATGCCTTGCTGGATCTGGTGCAGCGGCAAACGATCCGTTACTTCCACGATTTCGCCCATCCCACCAGTGGCATGGCAGTGGAACGAAGCAACGAGGACCATTACTCCAACGATGTGGTGACCACCGGGGGAACCGGCTTCGGAATCATGGCCCTGATCGCCGGTGTGGAAAGGGGGTTTCTTTCAAGGGAGGACCTCGCAAACCAACTGAACAGGATACTTGCGTTTTTGGAATCGGCCGACCGTTACCATGGGGCGTGGTCTCACTGGTACCAGGGATCCACCGGAAACACACGGCCCTTTAGTCCGAAGGACGATGGAGGGGACATCGTGGAGACGGCCTTTCTGGTACAGGGACTGCTGACGGCAAGGGCGTATTTTAACGGTGACTCCGAGGGGGAGCGCACCATCAGGGAAACCATCACCCAGCTTTGGCATGAAATTGACTGGGAGTGGTATACCCGCGGAGAGGACCAGCTTTTCTGGCATTGGTCACCCAATTTCGGCTGGGAAATGAACCACCCGGTCAGGGGCTGGGATGAATGCCTGATGGCTTACATCCTGGCGGCATCATCACCCACCCACCCCATTTCACCGGGGGTCTACGAAAATGGCTGGAAGAACTCGGATCATTATTTCAACGGACAAAGCTTTTATGGCATTGAACTGCCGCTGGGGTTTCCCTACGGCGGACCCCTGTTCTTTTCGCATTATTCGTTCCTCGGACTGGATCCGAGGGGTCTTGTGGATGAACACACCAATTATTGGCAGCAGAACGTGAACCATACACTGATCAATTACAGGCATTGTGTGGAGAACCCAAACGATTTCGAGGGGTACGGGGAGAACTGCTGGGGTCTGACGGCCAGCGACAACCACCAGGGCTATTCGGCCCATTCCCCAACCAACGACCTGGGGGTCATCACACCCACAGCAGCCCTATCAGCCTTCCCCTATACCCCGGAACGCTCTATGCAGGCGCTCAGGTTTTTTTATGAGGAACTTGGCGAAAAAATCTGGGGTGACTATGGCTTTTACGATGCATTCTCCATCGAAAACGACTGGTATGCAGAAAACTACCTGGCCATTGACCAGGGTCCCATTGTGGTGATGATCGAGAATTACCGCAGCGGTCTGCTTTGGGACTTGTTTATGCAAAACCCCGAAATCCACAATGGATTACGAAGTCTGGGTTTTACCTATGCGGATTAAACACAGATACATGCAAACAGTAATCACCAAACATTGATGTTATGATGAAAAGATTACTCCCGGTATTTGGTGCCCTGGCCATGATGGCCTGCACCCCGGCAGAGCCGGACAGAACCGGGGAATGGTTTTCCGACGGCGAAACGGCCCTGAGGGTGGATTCCGTGATGGCCCTGATGACACTGGAAGAGAAAATCGGCCAGCTGACCCTGTTTACTTCAGATTATGATGTCACCGGACCCGTCATGCGGGAACATTACATGGAGGACATACGGGACGGACGGGTGGGAGCCATCTTCAATGCTTTTGGCGCCGATTACACCCGCGAGCTTCAACGAATGGCCGTCGAAGAAACCCGCCTAGGCATTCCGCTCCTGTTTGGCTATGACGTCATTCACGGGCACCGCACCATCTTCCCGATTCCCCTGGGCGAAACCGCCTCCTGGGATATGGAAATGATTGAAAGGGCATCACGCATCGCCGCCATTGAGGCCACAGCCGAAGGCCTTCACTGGACATTCGCTCCAATGATCGACATTTCTCCCGATCCGCGCTGGGGAAGGATTGCAGAAAGTGCCGGGGAAGACCCCTACCTCACCACAAAGGTGACCAGGGCCAAGATCAGGGGCTTCCAGGGCACGGACCTGTCCGACATCCATACCATGCTGTCGACGGCCAAACACTTTGCAGCCTATGGTGCGGCACAGGCGGGAAGAGACTATCACACGGTCGACCTGTCGGAGATCACCCTTCACAACACATACCTGCCCCCCTTTAAAGCCGCGGTGGAAGAAGGAGCGGCAACATTCATGACCGCCTTCAACGAATTGTTCGGTGTGCCCGCAACGGGGAGCCAATACTTGCTTCAGGATCTGCTGCGGGATGAGTGGGGGTTCAATGGGTTTGTGGTAACGGACTACACCTCCATCAATGAAATGGTTCTCCATGGCTTCGCCAAAGACGATAAACATGCGGGGGAACTGGCCATTGCAGCGGGCGTGGACATGGACATGCAGGGGGCGGTATTTTACGATTATCTGGAGCAGAGCATTGAGGAAGGAAAAGCCAGCCTGGCCGATGTGGACCGTTCCGTCAGACGGATTCTGACCCTGAAGTTTGAACTGGGATTGTTCGATGATCCCTACCGCTATTCAGATGCCAGCCGGCAGGAAAACCTGGTGATGACCCCTGAACACCTGGAATTTGCCAGGGACTTTTCACGAAGATCCATTGTACTTCTAAAAAATGAACACCAGACCCTTCCCCTTGGAAAAGACATTCGAAGCATCGCCGTGATTGGCCCCCTGGCCGACAACCAACGGGAAATGCTCGGATCCTGGTCCGCCGCCGGCGACTACAGCCAGTCAGTCACCCTGCTGCAGGGCATCAAAAATGCCCTTCCTGAGGCTACGGCCATCAATTACGCACAGGGCGCCGAAATTGATGACGACGACACCGACCTCTTTGCAGGTGCATTGAATGCCGCCAGGAACTCAGATGCCATCGTGCTGGCCATAGGGGAATACGCCCTGATGAGCGGGGAAGCAGCCAGCCGGTCGGACATCGGACTGCCCGGAGCGCAGGAAAAGCTGGCCCTTGAATTGGCAAAACTTGGAAAACCCCTGGTGGTGGTGCTGATGAACGGCAGACCCCTTACCATAGAAAACCTGAGTCAAAATGAAAATATTCCTTCCATCCTGGAAGCCTGGTTTCTGGGAACCACTGCGGGGGACGCCATTGCCGACGTATTGTTCGGGGATTACAACCCCTCAGGAAAATTGCCGGTGACATTCCCCCGGAATGTGGGCCAGATCCCCATATTTTACAACCACAAAAACACAGGCCGGCCGAAGTCCGACGACAAATACACTTCCAAATACATTGACGTACCAAACAGTCCCCTGTATCCCTTCGGATATGGTTTGTCTTATACCACCTTCTCTTATTCGGACATCACACTCAGTGCAGAGGATTTCCTTCCCGGTGAAACGCTGGAGGCAAGGATAACCGTCACCAATACAGGCGATGTGGCCGGCGAAGAGGTGGTACAGCTCTACACCCGGGACCTGGTAGGCAGCATTACCCGTCCGGTAAAAGAGCTCAGGGGATTTTCCAAGATCATGCTTCAAGCCGGAGAATCCAAAGAGCTTGTATTCACGCTCAGCTCAGATGATTTGGCGTTTTATAACGGGGACCTTGAATTCGCCGCAGAACCAGGCGACTTTCAGCTGTTCATAGGCGGCAATTCAGAAGAAGTAAAGCAGGCTGCCTTTTCGCTCAGGGAATAGTGTGCCGTTCAGACAATGAATAAGAGACGGGGGACTGGGTTTAGTGCATGTCTTTCAGCGAGTACCCGAGTTTGAGGAGGTTTTCCGGAAGGAGAACCTCCTTCATTTTACCGGGATCCACCAGCTTGAGTTCATTATTGGCCTCCACGATGCCAACACCCTTTTCCTGCATAAGCCGGGCGATTCGTCCGGCTTCCCTGTAACCGACCAAAGGGATCAGTGCGGTGGAAAGGGTGGGACTTTTTAGCAGGTTCTGATAGGCGGTTCCTTCATTCACCTTTAGTGCATGAAACAATTGGCCGGCCAAGGTATCGCAGGCTCCCTTCAACAACTTGATGCTCTCCAGAAGGGCGTGCCCGATCATTGGAAGATAGGGGTTCAGGTCCAGGCTGCCCTGCCCGCAAAGTCCGCCGATCAATAAATCATTGCTGTACACCTTATGGGCCACGCTGATCACATATTCCGGGATCACCGGATTCACCTTTCCGGGCATGATGCTGCTGCCCGCCTGAACCGCAGGCAGGACCACCTCCGGCTGACCGGCCAGTCCGGAAG
>JAWLHS010000161.1:0-5686 GCA_041690235.1 Bacteroidales bacterium | reverse complement strand
GGGAAAAAATGGATGATCATCGCCAATGTGAACCAGGACCACGCACAGATCATCCGACTATCGAAAGCGATAAGAGAAGATGACCAGCTCTTGGAGAAGATTGGGCAAGACATCGACGCCGGGACCCAAAACCTGGTCCGGCTGGTTGCGGCTGCGGACGGACTTCAATATACGGCTGACAAGCTGAATGACGCCCGTCACTTTGCCAACACGATGTTCAACATCATGCGCGGCGGTGTGTTTGATAACAATTACCAAGTGAAAAAATCGGATTTCGTCCCCTACCTTTCCAGGGCCAATAAAGAGGTGGTGGCAAGGAACCGGGACCTGATCCGGGATCTGGAGGACACCTTCAGCCAGGGCACATTGAAAGACCGTTTAAGCAAATGCGATGATGTGGACCTGGCCAGGCTTTCCATGGAGTACCTCCCCCTGAAATTCAGCCGCAGACACGGGGATCCGAGCCGTCCGTGGAATTACTTTACGATTAATATTGAGAATGAGTCGGATGGTTCGGAAATTCTCGACTATGAAGGCAACTGGCGGGACCTGTTCCAGAACTGGGAAGCCCTGGCACAAGCCTATCCTGAATTTATAGAAGGGATGATCTTCAAGTTCCTGAACGCGTCCACCTTTGATGGTTACAACCCTTACCGTGTCACCAAAGGCGGCTTCGACTGGGAAACCATCGAGACCGACAACCCCTGGTCATACATCGGCTACTGGGGCGATCACCAGATCATTTACCTCCAGAAGTTCTTTGAGATCGCCGAGAAATACCATCCCGGCATCCTGGCCTCTTACTTTGACAAGGAATGGTTCGTGTATGCCGCGGTACCTTACATTATCAAGCCCTATGACGCCTTGCTGAAAAACCCAAAAGACACCATTGGGTTTGACCATCAATGGGATGCCGCGATCAGAAAACGGCGCGAAGTGCTGGGCGCAGACGGTGCTTTGCTGACCGTTGATGACGGTGACGCGGCTGTCCGCACCCCGCCAGCCGCGGAAGGCGCCATGCCGGGCGCCATGGGTGCGCTGCTTACCGGTGATGCTGCGCTGCCTGGTCCCGCCGGCGCCCCGCCAGCCGCAGACGGCAAGCGGATCTATCATGTAAATTTCCTGGAGAAAATACTGGCCACGGTGTTGGCCAAATTGTCCAACTTTATTCCCGGGGCAGGTATTTGGCTGAATACCCAAAGGCCGGAATGGAATGATGCCAACAACGCCCTGGTGGGCAATGGCGTATCGATGGTCACCCTCTACTACCTGCGTCGCTTCATGCATTTTTTCCAGGGGGTGCTGGAAAGGGCGTATTCGGAAAGCACAAACCCGGAGGGCGCGGGCCCGGAAATTCCCGGCCCGGGAATTCCGGATCAGGGCAACATAAAGATCTCAGGCGAACTGGCAGCATTCTTCCACAGCATAAAGGAAGCACTCAGTGCATTCAGGCCGCTGCTGGCAAAAAGCATTGATGACCTGGACAGGAAAAGGATACTCGACCGTTTGGGGAAAGCAGCATCTGACTACAGGCAAAATATTTACCAAAACGGTTTTTCAGGGAAGAAGGAAATGGTTTCGGTTGCAGGATTGAAGGAGTTTACTGCCGTGTGCCTCGAATTTATTGACCATTCGATTCGTGCCAACCGTCGGGACGATAAACTTTTCCATGCCTACAACCTGATGACGGTCACAGAGAACGGCGTTTCATGCGACCACCTGAGCGAAATGCTGGAAGGGCAGGTTGCCGTACTCAGTTCAGGGTTTTTAAGTTCGGAGGAGGTGCTCGAAGTGCTGGATGCGCTGAAACGCAGTGCCTTGTTCCGGGCGGATCAGTACAGCTATATTCTTTACCCCAACAAGGATCTGCCGGGGTTTTTACAGAAAAACACCATTTCTGCCCAGGATGCAGGTTCATCGGCATTGATCCGGACATTGATTGCAGACGGCAATACGGAGATCGTCGTGCAGGATGTTCTGGGTGGGGTGCACTTCAATGGCAACTTTAAGAATGCAAGGGACCTGGAGGGGGCCCTGGATGCGCTGGCTGCAAACAGCGGCCAGCAAGGCGCACAGGACAACAGGGAGCAAAGCGGCCAGCAAGGCGGACAGTACAAGGGCCTGGTGGAGAAAGACCGGAAACTTTTGCAGGAAATTTTCGAAAAGGTATTCAACCACAAGGCTTTCACCGGGAGGTCGGGGACTTTTTTCGCGTACGAGGGACTGGGTTCCATTTATTGGCATATGGTGTCGAAACTTTTGCTGGCCGTGCAGGAATGCTGCCTGAAAGCCATCGATGAAAAGGCGAATCCAGTCACTGTGGGTAAGCTGCTCGAACATTATTACGAAATTGAGGCCGGGATCGGCACGCACAAGCCGCCGGAGTTGTATGGGGCATTTCCGACGGATCCCTATTCGCATACCCCCCAGCACCGGGGCGCCCAGCAGCCCGGAATGACCGGGCAGGTGAAGGAGGATGTCCTTTCGCGGTTCGGGGAGTTGGGCGTGGCGGTGAACGGCGGACAACTCTACTTCAATCCCAGCCTGCTCAGAAAGGAAGAGTTCCTGTCTGATGCCCAAACCTTTGAATATGTGGCGGTCAACGGGCTGCCGGCGAAGTTGCCGCTGAATAAGGGACAGCTTGCTTTTACTTGCTGTGCGGTGCCTGTGGTCTACGCTGCATCCGACAATGATCAAATTACTGTGTGTTATGCCAACGGCAGCAGGGAGGGAATTGCCGGCAATGCGTTGACCCCGGAGCTCAGCAGCCTGGTCTTTAAAAGAACCGGGAAAATAGAGCGGCTGGAAGTATCACTGAAAGGCATCCATTGAAACCATGCGAAGTAAGTGCGGGAAATTAAAGGAACACCGGGCGGTTAATAGGTAAGCAAGTTCAACAAATATTTTAAGAGATGAACAAAATCGGCACAAAACTATCCGTGAAGGAAAAGGTCGGGTATGGCCTGGGCGATACCGCCTCGCATTTTGTATGGGACATGGTGGGCTTCTGGATCCTCATTTTTTATACCGACACGTTTGGGATTTCGGCGGCCGCCGCCGGCACCATCATGCTGATCGCCCGCTTCTGGGACATGCTGAGCGATCCGCTGATGGGGATCATTGCCGACCGGACCAATACCCGCTGGGGGAAATTCAGGCCCTATCTTCTCTGGATGGCCTTGCCCTACAGCGTATTGGCCGTACTCACCTTTACGACGCCGGACTTTGGGCCCACCGGGAAGGTGATCTATGCCGGCATAACCTACCTGTTGCTGATGACGGTTTTTACGGCCATTAACCTGCCCTATTCCTCGCTGGGGGCGGTCATGACGTCTGACTCTTACGAAAGGGCGGGACTGAATTCCTACCGTTTCATTTTTGCCTTTGCCGGTCAGTTTATCGTAACGGGCGCGGCACTTTACCTGGCCAATTATTTCGGAAGGGGAAACATGGCGCAGGGCTATCAATACACCCTGATCCTGTTTGCGTTGATCAGCTTTGTTTTGTTTATGATCACTTTTAAAACGACCCGTGAAAGGGTGGCCCCGCCCCCGGCACAACAGAAAAACCTGAAGCAGGACCTGAAGAACCTGTTCAGGAACCGCCCCTGGGTCATCCTGTTTTTTGTGGGGATTGTTTCTTTCGTGATGTTTGCCATGCAAAACCTTTCCATCGCCTACTATTTCAAATACTATATCGGACAGGAGCAAAGCGTGCAGTTGTTCAATGTAATCGGAACGGTGGCGCTGATTGCGGGCATCCCTTTCTCAAAGCCACTGGCCAAGCGCTTCGGGAAACGGAATGTCTACATGGCCAGCTCGCTGATCTCCGGCATGTTTTTTATTTTACTGTACATTCCGGGAAACGACAATATTTATTCGGTATACATCCTGAACGTGCTGGCCAAATTTGCCTATGCCCCCGCGGTGCCATTGCTGTGGACCATGCTCGCAGATACCGCCGATTACTCTGAATGGAAGTTTCAGCGGCGTGCCACCGGACTGGTGTTTTCGGCCGCTACTTTTGCCCAGAAGGCCGGCTGGGGCATCGGGGGTGCACTCGCAGGCTGGATGCTCGCCATATTCCGGTTTGTGCCCAATGTGGAACAAACGGCCACCTCACTGACCGGCATCAAGCTGATGATCTCGGTGTTTCCGGGCGTGCTCTACATGTCAGGTGCCATCCTGTTGTATTTCTATGCCATCGACCAGAAAACCTGCCTGGTGATGCAGAAAGAGCTGGAGCGACGCCGGGAGGAGGTTTAGTGTTTTTTTTGTCGGATAGCATTCATTTATGTTGGATAGCAGCAATTTTTGTTCCTCAAAAAACAACCTTCAAATGAACCGAATCAATTTGTTTTTGGCCCTGGGTTTAGCCCTGTTTCTGGGAGCGATGAGCATGATGTCTTGCACCCGCAGCCCCGAACCAATGGATAAAACGGCATCCGAAATATTGGGCGACCCGGCTTACCAGGCCATTTCCTATGGGGGTTACCGGGAGGTCACCCGGGAAGTCCAGCCCACCATCCGACAACTTAAAGAAGACATGAAGATATTGTCGGCCATGGGAATCAGGGTGCTTCGGACCTATAATGTGCATTACGAAGAGGCGGCCAAGCTGCTGGAAGCCATCCGGCAATTGAAGGAGGAGGATGGAGGGTTTGAGATGTACGTGATGCTGGGTGCCTGGATAGATTGCAGGAACGCGTGGACCGACCTGCCTGACCGCATCCGCGACCAGGAAAGCGAGCGGAATGCCGTGGAAATCGCCCGGGCCGTGGAGCTTACCTGTCAATACCCTGAGATTGTGAAGGTCATCGCCGTGGGGAACGAAGCGATGGTGCACTGGGCCTGGAACTATTATGTAGAGCCCGGAATCATCCTGAAGTGGGTGAACCATTTGCAGGATCTGAAAAAGGAAGGAGTGCTACCGGAAACGCTCTGGATCACCAGCTCGGACAATTTTGCATCCTGGGGTGGTGGCGGCAGCGAATACCATGTGCCGGACCTTGAAAGACTGGTGCACGCGGTGGATTTTATTTCCATGCACACCTATCCCATGCACGACACCCATTACAACCCGGAATTCTGGGGTGTGCCGGAGGAAGAGGAACATTTATCCGATTTGGAAAAAATTGATGCGGCCATGCTGCGCGCCAGGGATTACGCGGTTTCCCAGTATCAAGGGGTCGTGAACTATATGCAGGGACTCGGGGTAAACAAACCGGTTCATATCGGGGAAACGGGCTGGGCCTCGGTATCCAATGAGTTTTATGGGGATGAAGGGGCCCGGGCCACTGATGAATACAAATCGGCACTGTATTACCGGCACATCCGGGAATGGACCAATAGGGAAGGCATCAGCTGTTTTTATTTTGAGGCCTTTGATGAGCAATGGAAGGATGCGGCCAACCCGCTGGGGTCAGAGAACCACTTCGGACTGATTAATCTGCAATCCCAAGCCAAATACGCCATTTGGGATTTGGTGGACAACGGCATTCTTGATGGGTTGACCCGCGACGGCAAACCCATTACCAAAACCTTTTATGGCGACAGGGAAGCCATGATGGAAACCGTGAAGGTTCCGCCGGCTGAACGGGAGGTATCCGGGGACAACAAGTAAACCAGGCAAAATTGAATCATTATACACCATAATTAGAAAACATGAAAAGGCAAATACACTCAAT
>JAWLHS010000160.1:0-5754 GCA_041690235.1 Bacteroidales bacterium | reverse complement strand
GCAGGCCCTGGCTCCTGACCAGAGCGGTGATCCCAATGATCAGCAGGGGCAGCTGGCGGATACCGGACCGCTACACCCAATTGTTCCGGCGGACAAGGCCGTGCAGGATCAAGCCCGGCGATTTCCGTCCATCTCCGTGCGAAAGATCTCCCTGAATGACGTCCGGATACGCTATGCAGATCATCATGAGGGAATGGATCTCCGTTTGGCATTCTCCGAATTCCGCACCTCCATTTCTCAACTGGACCTTGCAGCCAAAGGCTACCATTTCGGAGACACTTTTTTGTCGGATGCCGTGTTTCTTATGAAAACCGGGGAGCCTTCCGTTCCCCGGCCCGACTCAATACCCCCGCCTGCTTCCCTTCCGGATATTGATCTGCTTCTGACAAAGCTGGATGTCATCGGGTTTCAGTTCACCTCGAAATCCAATGGGAAGGTTTTTTCGCTGGTGGATTTTGGACTCTCGGCAGCGGATTTGGCCCTGGCCGAAGACTCCCTTTCTTTGATTGTCCGGCAAATTGAAGGAGATATTCCCGGTATGCTGCAACTGGAAACGTTTTCCGGGCGCCTGGCAATGGGTCAACAAGGGGTCAGGGCTGAAAACCTGCTGATTGAGACCGGAAACAGTATGCTGGAGGCCGGGTTTTTCGTCGGATTGGATCCCATGAATTTTGCGGTTGACGGACTTGGACCCCAGGCCGTCGATGTGGATATTACGCGGTTTATCTTGGGGAACGACCTTTTTGATCTGATTCCCGCCCTGGGTGAGGTCATGCCTGAGGGCATTGAAGCGGCTGTTGGCAGTGGGAAAATGCATGGCACCATCAACGAACTTTCGCTCGATGCGGTTGTCCTGGATCTTCCGGGGGCCCTTGCTTTTTCGGTGGAGGGAAGCATTCTGGGTTTGCCTGATGTCCGTGGGCTTTCATTTGATATCCCGGGGGCTTCCATCCGATTCGGACAGGTGGCTTTGCGGTCTCCCCTCATAAAAGGGCTTGTTCCGCCGGACGTCGTTTTGCCTGATACCATCCAGGCATCCCTCGGCCTTCAGGGAAGCCTTCGGGCGTTTGATGCGGAGCTTGATCTTATTTCCAATCTCGGCGGGGTTCGCTTCGATGCGTCCTACGAGGATTCCGGGGGCTTGCCACCAAGGTATTCAGGCATATTCTTCCTGGATGACCTGGAGTCCGGTTTGCTGCTGAACCAGCCGGATTTGTTGGGGCGAATAACCGCCAGCGGTTCTGTCGAGGGGACAGGAATTGATTTGGATACGGCCGATGCGGTCTTTTCCCTGCTTGTGGCCGAAGCCATGGTAAACGGGTATCTCTTTCGTGGACTGGCCCTGGAAGGCAGTCTGTCGAACCATATGATCAGAACCGGAGTGGAATACCATGACGACAATCTGTCTCTTTCGGCCATCAACAGCCTTGAGACAGGGTCCGGCCCGGCCGTGTTCAGGGGGACATGGACCCTGGATCATCTGAACACGGCCGCATTGAATCTAACGGAAGATACCATGTTTCTGAGTACCAAGCTGGCGGCCGATGCCACCCTGTCCCGGCCGGATTTTTTCGATGGGTTTGTGCGGCTGGAGAATACCCAGTTGCGGGCCGGGAGAAGAAATTATTCCCTGGATTCCCTCACCGTGGTCACCAGCTCTGAAGGGATCCATGAACTTGGCGGGGCTCCGTATTCGGTGCGCATCCAATCAGGAATTTTTCAGGCCGCTTATTCCGGAAACATCTCTCCGCTGCTTGTTCCGGAAATCATGGCCTCTCACATCGCGTCCTATTTTGAACTTCTCCTTGAGGACGGTCTGGGCCATGAGGAAATACAAGCCCATCCGACGGAAATGGAAATGGCCCCCGAAAAGACGCCAATTCCCGATCATCAACGGTTTAATCTGGAGGTGGCGGTGCTTCAATCGGCCTGGTATACCGAGGTGCTTTTCCCAAAATTACAGTCGTTTCAGGATTTTTCATTGGTGGCCGGGTTTGATAGCCAGACGGATGTTCTGTCGATTGACGGGAAACTGCCGGAGATGGCCTATGACGACATGCACCTTACTGAATTGAGCCTGGATTTGTTGTCCGACAGGGAAGCGCTGGTGTTCACGCTGGGAATGCCTGCATTTGAAGGGTTTGGATTTCAGGTTTTTGATGTGGGCATAACGGGCCGTTTCAGGGACAACCTATTGGGCTTTTCGGTGGCCTTCAATGATGCGCAGCACCATCCGTGGTTGCAGCTATCAGGGAATTTCCGTGCCAGGGATTCGCTTTTTGAACTCCGGTTTGACGAAGCCCTTATCCTGAACCGGGAAGACTGGGCCATTGCCCCTCAGAATTCGATCGTTTTCGGGAAGGGGGCGCTCGTGGTGGACGACCTGGTCATTGGACGAAATGGCAGTTCTCTTTCCTTGCAAAGCCAGGAGACGGATGGGGAAGGAACTCCACCACTCGGATTGAGTTTCCGGGACTTCAGCCTGGAAAACATCTCCCCGGCAGAGGGTGCTGCCCTGGTTGGCGGAGTGGTCACCGGAGAGGTGGTTCTGTTTGACTTGCTGACCAGCCCCTATTTTACATCCGACATCACCATCAATGGACTGTCTTACCAGGGGGATATGCTGGGAGACGTTCACCTCGAAGTGGGAAGTCAGGATTTGATGCGCTTTGATGTTCTTTCCTCGGTTCAAGGGCATGGCAATCAATTTGAACTGACAGGGTTTTACCAAATGGGGGAGGTCCCTGTATTTGAGCTGGACCTGCAATTGACCCGGCTCAATCTGGGTGCCATTGAGGCCTTAACGGGCGGGGCCCTGAAAGAAATGGAAGGAACGGCCAGCGGAAGCCTCAGGGCTGAGGGAAGTATGCAAAATCCAAGTGTTTCAGGCTCCATCCGTTTTTTGGAGACCTCCTTTCTGGTCGATTTTTTGAATGTTAAATACAAGCTGACCAACCAAAGCATTCAATTTGACCGAAGCAACATCAGGTTCAACCAGTTTACTTTGGCCGATGAGGCGGGTCGCACAGCGCGCCTGGATGGCTTCCTGAACCTTTCCGACCTGGATGCCATCGGCTTTAATCTCGATTTGACATCACGGAATTTTCAGGCGATGGACGTACCTGTCGGACAAAACGCCCTGTATGCCGGCCGGATATTCATCAGCAGCGATTTACAACTCAGGGGCAATGTGCGTGGCCCTGTGCTGGAAGGAGAGATTGCGCTGAACGAGGGTTCCTTTTTCAATATGATTGTACCCCAGTCCGGACCCCAGGCCGTCGGAGCCGAAGGAGTCGTTGTTTTTGCGGCCCCGGGGGATACCTTGCAATGGCCATTCACCGGGGATCTGCCGGAACCCGATCCCCTGGTCCTGGCGCTTCGCAACCTCGACGTGAGCGTCAATATTGAAGTGGATCCCGATACCGACCTGCGCATCGTCATTGACGAGTATGCCGGGGATTTTTTACAGGTAAAGGGGGGCGGTCTGCTCAGCTATGGGACCGACCCGGGAGGAAGAATCTCCCTGACCGGAAGGTACGAGCTTTCGGAGGGCACCTACCTGCTTACTTTTTTTGACATCATCCGGCGGCAGTTCGACATACAAAGGGGCAGCAGCATTCAGTGGGCCGGGCATCCTGCCAACCCCAACGTTGATATTACGGCTGTATACAACATCCGGACCTCGGCCCGTGAATTGTTTGAACAACAGCCACAGGGTGCAGAAGACCAATCCCTGCGCCAACAATTTCCATTTCAGGTTCTGCTCCGGATGAAAGGTAGCATGCTCAGTCCGGATATTCGTTTTGAAGTGGTCCTTCCCCCGGAACACATGAATGCGCTGGATGGGCGGCTTCAGGCAAGACTCAGTGAACTCAACCAGAATGAATCCGACCGGAACAAACAGGTTTTCGCCTTGCTGATGCTGGGAAGTTTCATACAGGACAATCCCTTTGCTTCGGTGGGCGAGGGTCCGGGCATGTCGGCGGCGGCCCGGACGAGTGCCAGCCGCATCCTCTCTCAACAACTCAACAGGATGTCGGAGAAATACATACAGGGGGTCGACATTCAATTCGACGTACAAAGCTATGAGGACTTTATGGCCGATGAACCCGACGGGCGCACCCAGCTGAACCTGGAGGTGTCGAAGGATTTCTTCGATGAGCGGCTGCGTGTAACCGTCGGGGGCAATGTCGAACTTGAGGGTGAAAGCCGCCGTGAGACAACCGCCGCCGACATTGCCGGGGATTTTTCCATAGCGTATTTGTTGAATCCACAGGGAACCCTTATCATCAAGGGTTTCAGGGAAAAGGATTATGGGGATCTCTTCGATGGCCAGGTGATTGAAACAGGCCTGGCCCTTCAGTTCAAAAAATCATACAACTTGTTTCGGGAGTTGTTTCTGAGAAAAGAAGAAGAACAATTGGTCCCACCCGTCAGTGATCAGGAAACATTACCCGAAAATAAACCCATTGAATGAATTATATGCTGCCAGGGCGTTCCATAAAAAAACACAATACAGCCAGGGGCCGGCTCCGGCTCTCCCCGCTGTGGGCATGGGTCCTTGTGCTGCTTGTTTTTTCATCCTGCTCCAATCTGCGCTATCTTGAAGAGGGGCAGCGGTTGTTTACCGGCAGCACCGTTACTATTGAAGCTGAAGAGCCTTTGAAGGAAAAATCACTTCTGGAAGATGAACTCGAAGGGGTGATCAGGCCTGTTCCCAACCAGGCCATCTTCTCATGGAGTCCCAGGCTGTGGTTGTACAATATCGCAGGAGAACCCAGCGGCAAAGGCCTGCTTCACCTTCTGAAAAACCGCCTTGGCCGGCCTCCCGTGCTTTTTGATGAGATGGATGTGGAAAGAAGCCAGCGGTTGATGGAAAACAGGCTGTTTAATATGGGATACTTCGACGGACAGGTAAGTCATACAACCCGGGTGAAGGACAAAACGGCCTCGGCCCGTTACCTGGTTAAGGTGAGCCGGCCTTATACGATCAATAGGCTTCATCTTATGGAGGAGGGGGGAGAAATCATCGGGCAGATCCATGCCATGCTTGAGGAATCCGAATTGAAGCCCGGTGCCCCTTATCGACTGGAAGACCTGAAAGAGGAAAGGGAGCGGATTGACAAGGAACTGAAGGAAGTCGGTTATTTTTATTTTCACCCGGACTATCTGATTTTTCTGGCCGACACAACTCCAGGTCAGCGTACGGTGGACCTTCGGCTGATGCTCAAACCCGATGCCCCTCCCGAAGCCCTGAAGACTTACGAGATGGGGAATATCTCCGTGTATGCGGACTACATGACTGACCTTGAAAAACCAACCGCCGGTTATGACAGCCTGGAAGTGAAGGAAGGGCTTTATATTTATGACAGGCAGGAGCTGTTTAATCCGCAACTGTTTGCCCGCTCCATTTTTCTTGAAAAGGGGGCCTTGTATAATATCGAAAAGCATGACCAGAGCCTGGGGCGGATAATGGGCCTCAATGTTTTTCGCTTCGTTAATTTCCGGTTTTCTGATCCGGCTGCGGAATCAAAGGACCAGACACAACCCGGCGATTCGCTTGGAACAACTCATAATCCTGCACTGGACCTGCGGATTTTACTGTCTCCCATGAAAAAGAAAACCTTAAGCGCGGAGTTGCGGGGGGTGAGTAAATCCAACAATTTTGCCGGTCCGGGCTTCACCGCATCCCTTGGCAATATCAACCTGATGGGTGGGGCCGAGAATCTGCGCTTTAGCATGGAGGGATCTTAT
>JAWLHS010000159.1:0-5767 GCA_041690235.1 Bacteroidales bacterium | reverse complement strand
TCTCCATAAAAGTGTAATTTACCTATTTAGATAAATAAGTATAAGAAAGGTTTAAACGGAATCCGTAAGTAGACCTTTTCTTTTAGGGTAAAGTTACGATTTTATTCTGGGGTTGAGGTTTTTGCGGACACGGAAACAAAAATAATTGGGGGGTCAGATGATCCAGATGGCCAGTCCGACGGCAATAATGGAACCAAGATAGGCCGCCCAGTAATACCTTGGCCGCGCCGGGTTTTTACCAAATAATCGGATGGTGATCCCGTACATCCGGGACCTGT
Organism: Bacteroidales bacterium; assembly: GCA_041690235.1. Taxonomy (GTDB): domain Bacteria; phylum Bacteroidota; class Bacteroidia; order Bacteroidales; family UBA7960; genus SLSG01. Next base: position 5,489 of record JAWLHS010000159.1, on the reverse strand, counting down.
TTTTGGAAACAAAGGCATAGTGGTGGTCGGCAAGAAAACGGAAAATCCAGATATTGCGGTAAAGGGGCATCACCCATCGCCATTTGCGGCCATAACGGTGAAAAGCCTGGAAGACCGCTGCAGGGCCTGTATAAATCCTGCCATCCACGTCGATAAAGCGGATGGCTTGCCTGAAATACTTCAGCTCTACATCGGGAAAGTCCCGGTAGACTTCCTGAAAAGGCTTAAAGACAACCCGGTCCCCGGTAAGCTTCTTCCATTTGATCACCCAGTAATGGCAGAATCCGCAGTCGCCGTCCCATGCCATGACCGGCTTTTCCCCGGGAAGATGTTTTGTATTATTCAGTTTTTTGAACATCGGAAGTGTTGATTCAATTTGTCGGGGCAGACCTGCCCCGCTACATATACAAATATATGATTAATATCCCAAAATATCCATATTGGCCGCAGGCAAAAATAAAACCGGCCCGGGGCATTCCCGGACCGGTTTTTCAAAACCAGTGATCGTGTCCGGATTTCTTAGGGGAGAATCACTTTGTCGATCACGTGGATGACACCATTGGTTCCCTGAATGTTGGCCGCGATGATGTTGGCCACCTGGGAAGCGTTATCGGTAATGGTGAAGTCGGCGGTATTCACCTCAAAGGTCTCTCCGCCAATGCTTGTAACGGGACCTGTGGCCAAATCGCTGGAAAATACACGGCCTTCCACGACGTGGTAGAGCAAAATGTCTGTCAGCGCTCCCTTGGGATCTGCCAGAAGGGCTTCAATGGTACCTGCCGGCAATGCCTCAAAGGCTGCGTTGGTCGGTGCAAACACGGTAAATGGGCCGTCGCCTGAAAGAACCCCGTCAAGTTCGGCTGCGATGACCGCTGCCACGAGAATGGAAAAGTTTTCGTTTGCTGCAGCGATCTCAACAATGTTCTGGGTGGGCGGGAACAAAACCTTGTCAATGGCGTGAATGACGCCGTTGCGTGCCTTGATGTCGGCGGCAATGACATTGGCGTCATTGACCATCACGCCGTTGCTCAGGTCAATTTCTACGGCCGCCCCGTTCAGGGTGGGCACAAATCCGCTGGAGAGCTGGTAGGAGTATACCATACCGGCTACTACGTGGTAAAGCAAAATCTCCTTCAGGTTGGGAACATCTCCGATATTGCCCGGGTTCAGACCCAATTCGGCAAAAGCCTCATCGGTGGGGGCAAATACGGTAAGACGATTGCGCGAGACAGTACCGGCCAAACCGGTTTTTGCCAGGGCAACATTCAGGGTGCTGAAAGAAGTGGGTCTGGAAAGGGCGGCCTTATCGTCACCATCATCATCAAAAGTGGCGATTTGGTCGTAACTGACAAGTACTTCCATGATGTCTTTTGATTCATTCTGCTGGTTGGCAGGAGAAGCAAAATCGTCTTTGTCGTCACAGCCAACGGCAACGACTCCGAGTGCAATGATCAATGCAAAACGCAAAGCATTTGAGCGGTTCATCAATTTTAAGGTTTTCATAGGAATGGGTTTTTTTGATTTGTTTTTTGATTTATATTTTTTGGATTCTATGCACATTAAACGAAGTGATGGTTATTTTGTTTAATAAAAAGAAAAAAAAATTAAACAAAAATGAAAAAAAGTTTGCATTCCTTAGATAAATCATGCTTTCCATTACCGAGGTTTCCAATTATTTAATAACTTTCCAGCCGGTTTCCTGGCCTTCCTGGTTCGGGTTTGATTAATTTTATCCATAAAATGATTGTTCTATGCAAGGATCTGTTTTTTCTTTTCGCCGTTTGAAAATGTTCCCGGTATTCCTTCTGATGGTTTTCCCGGTATTAACCATGCCCTTGTTTGGTCAAAACCGGGTCATGCCTGCCGACACCCTTGTGCAAACCTCCCACCAGGTCACCATCAAGGGCCAGCGGGTTAGCTATGATGCCATCACCGGCACGCAGCCTGTCTGGAATGCAAAGGGTGAGGCGGTGGCGGCAGTTCATTTTACTTATTATGAGAGGCAGGGGATTGCCAACAGGGCGGAACGGCCCCTGGTCATTTCGTTTAACGGCGGACCAGGCTCTGGCTCCGTCTGGATGCACCTGGCCTATACGGGTCCTTATGTGTTGAATATCGATGATGAGGGTTACCCGGTTCAACCTTATGGTGTGCGGGAGAATCCTTATTCCATATTGGATGTGGCGGATATCGTCTATGTAAACCCCGTCAATACAGGGTATTCCAGGGTGGTGGACGAAGACACCGAGCGGTCCTTCTTTTTTGGGGTGAATGCGGACATCCGCTACCTGGCCGATTGGATCAACACTTTTGTAACGCGCCGAAATCGCTGGCCCTCTCCCAAGTACCTGATCGGGGAGAGTTATGGCACGACCCGGGTCTCAGGCCTGGCCCTGGAACTTCAGGAAGCGCATTGGATGTACCTGAACGGCGTCGTTCTGGTTTCGCCCACGGGACTGGGCATTTCGCGCGATGGCCCGGTCTCTGCGGCCAACAGGCTGCCGTACTTTGCGGCGGCTGCCTGGTTCCATGAAAGACTGCCTGCAAACTTGCAGCAACAGGACCTCGAAGAGGTGCTCGCAGAGGCAGAGGACTTTGCCATCAACCAATTGCTCCCGGCCATGGCCATGGGTGGATTTCTGGAGCCGGAGCGCAAAAAAGAGATGGCAGAGCGGATGGCCTATTATTCCGGGTTGCCGGCAGAAAAGATCCTGCAGCACAACCTGGATGTCTCCACCGCTGCTTTTTGGAAGTACCTTTTGCTGGATGATGGTTTCACCGTGGGAAGGCTGGATTCACGATACCTGGGGATTGACCGTATGGATGCGGGCACGGGACCGGATTACAGCGCAGAGCTGACCTCCTGGCTGCATTCTTTTACTCCGGCCGTAAACTATTATTTCGCCAGTATATTAAACTTCCGGACCGACATCAAATACAATATGTTCGGACCGGTTCGCCCCTGGGATTCCTCCGGCGATCGCACCGGTGAGAACCTCCGCCAGGCCATGGCCCAGAACCCTTATTTACATGTCATGTTTCAGTCGGGCTATTACGACGGGGCCACGACCTATTTCAACGCCAAATATACCATGTGGCACCTGGATCCGGGCGGCAGGATGAAAGACCGTTTGCGTTACGAAGGCTATCGAAGCGGGCATATGATGTATCTGCGCCGGGAAGACCTTGAAACATCCAATGAACACATACGGGAGTTCATTAAGGAGAGCACTCCTGGAAGGGGAGTGCCCGCCCGGTATGACATTCAAAGATGAACAAAGGGCATCCGCATGGCCGGATGTTTTGCCGGAATCTGCCTAGTCGACCGGCTCGCCGGGTTTGCGCTGCCTGACTTCGTAATACCCCGGCCGGGCTTCAACGGCCCGTTTGAGGAAGTCCTGCGGATACCCAATGGATTCTGGCCAGGGTTTGAGTGTCTCTGTCTGACGAATATAGCGATCGTTGTATTTGACAAACAGGGTGTGTCCGAGTTCCCTCCACCGATCCACCGCGTATTCGGCAAAGTTGACGCTGAAATCGGTCAGATAGGCCTTCATGATTTCCGGGTCGGTTTCATGCAATGACATGGCGGCCAGGTCAATGGCCGGAACCATGGTATGGGCGCGGTGCTCGATTTCCCGCTGCACTTGCTGAATGTCTTCGATCATATGGCTGTAGAGTCCGTAGGCATAATTGGCCACCAGGGTAAACACCCAATAAGATGAATCCCAGTCAAATTCAATGGGGTTGCCGGTTGTGAGAGATTTCGGCATGGCATTCATTCCCAGGTATAGCGGCATGAACGCATTGGAATAGTTGTCATCCAGCCCGTACCAGCAAATCCCCCCGATGGGATCAGGCAGCCAGGACCTGGCCTGGGTAATGAACGAAAAAGCGGTCTGGGGCTGTGAAATGGGGCGCTCCCAGGCATAACTGAGTGTATCCCCTTCAATCTCAAAGCCAACCGGACGCCAGCGATAGGGGTTGTTGAAAGGGCCTGCGGCAATGCCCTCCCCTGTATAATAGGGGGTATCGTGAAAATGGTCCCTGTGGAAAGCGATCATGTCTGCCAGGCTGATCTTTTGATCGGGTTTCACAAATAGGGGGTAAGGCTCCGCGCCCTCTACACACCTCCAGTAGTCCGCCGAAAACCCTTCTGAGGGCGCCGCCCGCCTGAAGATGCTCCAGACCCGGCTTTCGCATAGCAACAATGACCTTAGGCTTGGCGGGGCATAGGCATCGGTGAAGCTGAAATCTTTTCTGGCCCCGTCGAACCAACCCATCTCCCTTGCGAATTCCACTACATCACCGGCCCACATCCAGTTTTCGGTGTCGTCCCATTCGATGTGCCGGATCCTCGCCTGGTTGGCATGGGCGGCGATATATCCTTCGGGGACCCTGGCGGCAACCCAAACGGCTCCTTTGCCATATTGGCCCTTCCCGATGAAATCCACGACCCAGGCCTCATTTTTGTCGGCAATGGAAAAGGATTCGCCCGTATCCCTGTATCCGTATTCCCTGGCCAACTGGTCCATAATAAGAATGGCTTCCCGGGCCGTGCGGGCCCGCTGCAGGGTGGTCCAGATCAGGTTGCCATAGTCGAAAACACCCTCTCCCCCACGCAGTTCTGAGCGTCCGGTAAAGGTGGTTTCGGCAATGGAGACCTGATGTTCGTTCATATTGCCGATCACTTTCCAGGTTCGTGGTGGCTGGGCGATCCGGCCAAGGTATTCCTTGTCCCGATAGCCGTAAAGATCGAGGGAATCACCGGGGGCATGAACCCCACCCGGGTAAAAATAAAGGGGGGCCATGAACCCGGACACATCATAGGTCCAGCTTGTCATGACGCTGCCATCGGCACTGGCTCCTTTGGAAACCAGTACACTTGTGCAGGCGTTTAAACCGGTATGACCGGCCTGCAATAAAAAGACAACAAAAAGGCTTTTGAAAAAAAAGTTTCGCATGGTTCAGGTATAATTAATGATCAATGGATCTGACCCACAAAAATAACCAAGATTTTGAAACCGGATTTCACAACTGCCATGGATGATTAAAAGCAAAACAAATGGCCTTATATTTGCAGTAACAAATAGCTGCTTCCTTGAACAAAGGTTTTGCAGATTTTGTTGTCTGGACTAAAAATACATTTTCTGTTCATCCTAGCACCCTTGCCACACCATGAAAATACAACAAGTTGACATCAGACTGCGTGCCTTTCTGTCCATGGTTCTGTTCCTTTTGGCCGGACTCACATTTGTTGCCTGTGACAAAGGGGATGAGCCTGAACCTGATAACGACGACAAGGCGCTCAACGGGGAGTTTTTGAACCTGATGAAGGATTGGTATTTCTGGTATGACCAGATTCCCGACATTGACCCGATGAACTATCCGACTCCTGTGGAGGTGCTGGAAGCCATTCGTTACAGGCCACTCGACCGCTGGAGTTATATAACCACATGGAAAGAATTTGAGTCCTACTACCTTGAATC
>JAWLHS010000158.1:0-5798 GCA_041690235.1 Bacteroidales bacterium | reverse complement strand
CCGGGCCGCTCTTGAAAAGAAAGGCATCTTGACCACAATCAGGCGATCACGCGGGGAGGACATTGGCGCGGCATGCGGGCTGTTGTCCACCAGGCAATATCAATAAGCCGCTTTATTTCGGGTCAGGCGAGCAGTCAGGGGCCCCAGACAATCCGGATCTTATTGGTTCTGACGGTACAGAACCGCCTCGACAGACTCCTGGTCAAGTTTATTCCATGCCCCGGTAGCTGCATCTACAACAACCGGCACAATGCCGAACAACACATCCACGATGACCCAGCCTGCGCCAACCTGTGAGTTGACGATATGGTTCTGGATTTCATACCCCTCTTTGCGAAATTCGATGGTGTAGTTCTGGTCTGCTTTCAGGTTTAGCTGAACGGGCGTTGTTCCCATATTTACGCCATTCACAAACACCTGTGCTCCCTGGGGTTCGGAGGCAATGGACAAGGGGTGGGTCTTTGGGGCCAGCAAGGTGGCGCAGCCAAAATACAATGGAGCTGTCATAAGCAGCAAACCCAAGGCAATCAATTTTCGAAACATAAATCTACCAATCAGATGATACCTACTCTATGGGCTTTTCGGCAACCGCCTTGAAATAATGAATTTCATTATTTCAGGCTTTGAATAACAATTAGTATGCCATATGAACTCATATGTTAAATAAATTTTGAATCGGTTCATGGCGGCCAAAGGGAAATTATTTCCTATTTTTACGTCTATTCATCCGGTTTCCGGATCATTTTTCGGCATGCTCCGGCAACGGCGTGAGAAATAACCCCCCTCGCCGTTGCAGGAAGCCATTGATTCCAAGCCACTCAAACATAAACACCAATTGAATGATGCAGATGCAGCAATCCCACCTAAAGGTTCTGTTGATTGACGCGGGGACCTCTTTTTACAAAATCAGGCGATTCAAGATCGGGGATTTCTGGGGCCCGGTCGATCTTGGAATTCACCTTGCCCAGAAACACGACAGCCTGAATATCGGGACCGGTCTCTTGGCCGGCAGTATTTTCCCGGGGTCTAACCGTTTATTTTTTAATGGGTTCAGCCCATGCTGGCATGGCTTCTTTATCTCGTCCATGGGCGGGGCGGGACTGGTATTTGATAATTTGGGCATTAATTTGCTTTCCCTCGTCGGACGGGCACGCAACCCATCTGTCCTTTACCTGAACCGCACACATGGTGAAGAAATCGAAGTGGAACTTTTCCCTGTCCACCTCCCCGGAATTTGGAAAAAAGGTCGCGGGGGGGTGTATGCGGTAATGGAGGAAGTCCTGAAAAAGTACGGGCATCGTTACGAGAACGATCCCAGGATACTCGCCACAGGGCCGGCATCCCTGCATACAGACTTTGGGGCCATCGCCTCGGCCCCTGTCAGAAAAAAAAACCTGACACCGATCGATACCTGGGCCGGACGGGGCGGACTGGGGACCAAGATGCTGCAAAAACACGGAATCGTTGCCATCATCCTTGGCGGAACTTTCGTGGATGAGGACTTTCGTGACCGCAAAGTGGCCGATTCCTGGTTCCAGGAGCATTATCAAATGAAGCTCTCGGCCAAAGACCTCCAGGCCACAACCAAATATCGCTATGATCCTGAATTAAAGACAGGAGGAACCTTCGGGGTGAACTTCACCAATGTGAAAGACCATATCCTGGCCTTTAATTACCGCAGCATTTTCTGGAGTGACGCCCAGCGCAGTGAGCTGCACGAACAATTGATCGTGGGCCATTACCTGAAACAGTTCAACCAGGAAACCATTGAGAAAAAACAGCAGAAAACATGTGGAGAGCCCTGTGCTGCCGTATGTAAAAAACTGCATGGGGATTTTAAGAAAGACTTCGAGCCCTACCAGACCATGGGGCCGCTGACCGGAATTTTTGACCAGCGTGCCGCCGAAAAGCTAAATGCCAGGGCGGACAGCCTGGGATTTGATGCCATCAGTGTTGGAGGCGTCCTGGCCTGGCTAATGGACTGCCTTCACGAGGGCCTGCTTAAGCCGGAAGATTTGGGGGTCAGCCGCCTCCCTGTTTTCAGTCCGGAAGGCTTTGATGTGATCAAAGACTCCGGTCATAACGCTTCCCTGGGCATGGAAATGCTTGATGAGATGGCGAAAGAGGATGGCAAAATCAACCTTGGTGAGGGAGCCAGGAAATTCGCCCGTAACCTTGCCAGGGATAAAAACAAACGCATTATGGACCTGTTCGTTTTCAACGGCTTTGCCCGCCACGGATGGATGGTGCCTAACCAATACTGGACGCCCGGTGTGCTCTCCCCCATGAGCATGATGGGAAAATATTACATGAATTACGGGAAAGATTTTTTGGAACCCCGGGAACTGGGACGGGAAAATGCGCGGCGCATGTTGAAGGAACTGATGATCGATAACCTGGGTATTTGCCGTTTCCACCGGGCATGGGCAGAGGATCTCATGCCCGATATCGTTGGAAAGCTGTTTGGAAACAAGGCGAAATTCCTGAAGGCCATTTCAATGACAGCCAGTCGGATTCACAGCCGGAATGCCTCTATTTTCTGGGAATCGGAAAGGAATATGGACATGGTACATACCTTTCTCATAAAGAAATCTGACGAAAACCCGGATGACCGGGTCCTTGCCTCCTGGGTCGAGCGGTTCGGAAACGATAAGAAAGAAGCCGCCCTGGCATTCTGGTACGAAATGCACAAGGGGGCCCAGGAAATATTGCGGGAATTCTAAGCCTTCGGCCCTGGGTTTCGGAGGGGAAAGCATATGTAAAAAGTAGAGCCTTCGCCTTCCTTGCTTTTTACCCAGATTTTGCCTTTGTGTTTCCGCACGAATTCCCTGCACAAGTGAAGGCCCAGGCCGGTGCCTTTTTCATTGTCGGTTCCAGCTCTTGATTCGCTCAGGCGAAAAATGCGACGCAATTCCATGGAGGGTATTCCCAACCCATGATCCCTTACGCTGCATAAAATGGTCTCCTCACGGGGGCGGCAAAAAATTTCAATCGCGGAGTTCCGGGGAGAAAATTTGATGGCATTGGAAATCAGGTTTCTGAAAACAGAGGTAATCATATGCTCATCGCCCTCAATTTCCAATCCAGGGGAAACATCCAGCTCGAAAGCAATCCCTTTCAGAGAAGCCTGACTGCCGAGCTGATCCAACACCTGGTCAAGCAGCTTCCGGATGTCGATGGGCACAGGCTGCAATTCGATGCGTTGTTTTTGCAGGCGGGCCCAATCAAGTAGATTCAGCAACAACTGATAAGCGCTTTCAGAGGAATCCCTGATCAGTTGAATGATTTCCAGTTTTTCTTTCTCATCCAGGTCTTCCCATTCGTCCTTTAATATTTCCGAAAACCCCAGCAAAGAATGAAAGGGCGCCTTCAAATCGTGGGCAATAATGGAGAAGAATTGATCCCGGGCGGATATCGCTGTTTTTAGTTTGCGCCTTTCCCTTAACAGCTCGCTATTGCGCTGCTCCAAGCCCATGCTTTGCATTTCGATGATGCGGGCCTGCCACAACCGGCTTACAAAATTTCTCCATAAGAGAATGGATAAAAAGAAACCCACCCCAACGGCTGTAACACCGTTTACCCTGTTCGACATCAATACCGAAGGATCCTCCTGGGTGATGGGGAGCAGAAAGAAAAAAACAAGATAGGCCGTCGCAAACAAAATGAACGAATGAAGGGGCGGGATCAAAAAGGCCAGTGCGGTGATGGTTAAAATGATCAAAAAGGGGGTAATGGCCGTGATTACCAACTGGTCGACCACAGAGATGCCTGTTCCGGCCAGAACCAAAAAAAGGAAGAATGCCCGGAGGGCCCATGCCAAACGAAACCCCGGGAGGACATCCCGTTTATATAGAAGTGCCAAACCCCACATAATCAGGCTACCTGACATGATGGCTGCATGGGAAAGAATGATTCCAATCCGCCAGGTGTATTCAACGGTCTCTGCATCGGGAAGCCTGGATGCAAAAAACAGGATATGGCCTATGTTTAGTGGAATGGCAAGCTTCACGAACAACAACAGACGCCTGATGTTTTGTTCGAAAACCTGCTCCCTGAGAATCTCCTGATCCACAGCGGAATGACCCGCCAACAATTTCCGCCAGTATCTAAGAATCAGTGGATGCATGGATGTTGGGTATGAGCAGAACAAGGGGATTTTAGCTAAAGTACGTAATTTTCACCATTTATTGTGTCATTGTGAGGAGGAATGACTCCATACGGTCAGGACCCGCAGCAAGCCTTTTCCGGCATGAAGCGAAAGAAATGTTCAAAAATCGTACATTTGCCTGTAATCACAGATTATATTATAAACCATCTCTAACCACCAAATGCAGATGGAAAAAAAAATTGTTTACACCATTAGCCTTGTTTTCTTTATGTTCTCTTTAAGCAATTGCCAAACTGAACCACGGCCGGATATGGTCTGGAAGGATTATCCCGCTTATGAGGATGGAGACCTGGGAGTGCATTACCACCCGGAGCAAACAGCTATCCGTATTTGGGCCCCTCCGGCGGAGGAAGTCATGTTCCGCCTGTATGACCAGGGCCATGAGGGACAGGTAATCGAATCCCATCCGATGAAAAAGGATAAATTGGGAACCTGGGTATTGACCCTGGAGGGGGATCGGGAGAACTTTTATTATACCTTTCAATCCAAAATCAACGGAGAGTGGGGAAATGAAGTTCCCGACCCGCAGGCAAAAGCCGTCGGGGTCAATGGGAACAGGGGCATGATCATTGACCTGGATGCAACCAATCCCCAGGGATGGGAACAGGATAACCGGCCGGCCCTGAACAGCCATGCCGATATCGTTATCTGGGAGGTCCATGTCCGCGATTTCTCCATACATCCCAGTTCGGGTATCATGCACCGCGGAAAATACCTGGCCTTTACCGAGACAGGGACCCGGAGTCCGGAAGGCTTGCCCACCGGGATTGATCACCTGAAGGAACTTGGCATCACACACGTTCACCTGCTTCCGGTTTATGACTTCTTTACGATCAATGAGGAGCGCCTCGATATCCCTCAATTCAACTGGGGTTACGATCCAAAGAATTATAATGTCCCCCAGGGCTCCTATTCAACCAACCCATTCGATGGCAGGGTGCGCATAAGGGAATTCAAGGAAATGGTCCAGGCTCTTCATGCCAACGGAATCAGGGTGATTATGGACGTGGTATACAACCATATGTACGCGGCGGATTCTTCTCCATTTGAGCAATTGGCCCCCGGCTATTTTTTCCGGCTGAATCACGATGGATCCTATTCCGATGGAGCTGCCTGCGGAAATGAAACCGCCTCAGAACGCCCCATGATGAGGCAATTTATGATTGAATCGCTCAAATACTGGGCGACCGAATACCGCATTGATGGGTTCAGGTTCGATTTGATGGGCCTGCACGATATCGAGACCATGAACCAGATCCGCAGGGAACTCGACAAGATTGACCCGGATATCTTCCTGTACGGGGAGGGCTGGACTGCTGGAGAGACCCCGCTTCCTCTCAATGACAGGGCCATCAAGGCCCATGCGTCCCGCCTGAATGGGGTGAGCGTATTCAGTGATGACATACGGGATGGCATCCGGGGACATTGGTATGACAATGAGGATCCAGGCTTTATGGTCGGACGCTCCGGGGTAAAAGAAAGCATCAAATTCGGGGTAGTCGCCTCAACGGATCACCACCAGATCGATTACGGGAAGGTGAATTATTCCGATGCCCCCTATGCGGATCATCCACTGAAAACAATCACCTACGTAACTTGTCACGACAACCCCTGTTTATGGGACAAGATC
>JAWLHS010000157.1:0-5807 GCA_041690235.1 Bacteroidales bacterium | reverse complement strand
GTAAATGTAGAGCCTCTGCCCGGCTCGCTGTCGACCAGAATTTGTCCATTCATTTTTTCGGCCAGACGAAGGGAAATCGGGAGCCCCAGTCCGGTGCCACCGTATTTGCGGTCAGACTGTCCGCTTTGCTGGTAAAATGGCTTGAAGATGATGTCTTTCTGATCTTCCGGAATCCCTATGCCGGTATCCTTTACCCATATCCGCAGTTCACCCGCATCGTCATTTGTCGGGGTAAAACCAGCGCCGATGGTGATGATTCCCTTGTGGGTGAATTTGACGGCGTTGCCCACCAGGTTGAAGATGATCTGTTTGACCCGGATTTCGTCCAGGATCAATCCCTCCGGAAAGTCCGCCGGAGTGTCGAGCAAGAGCTTTAGTCCTTTGCCGGTCGCCTTTTCTTCGAACAGCACCTTGATGTCTTCCAGGTGCCGGATCAGGTGAACCGGTCGGGTTTTGATCTCCAGTCGCCCGGCTTCGATCTTCGACAAATCCAGAATGTCGTTGAGCAGCGACAACAAAAGATTTCCGCTGGAAACCACGGAGCGGAGCATTTTTTTGTTTTCAGGGTTTTCGATGCGATGGTACAAGGCCTCGCTGAAACCCAGGATGGCGTTCATGGGGGTGCGGATCTCGTGACTCATATTGGCCAGAAACTCACTCTTAGCCCTGTTGGCCGCCTCTGCCGCCTCTTTGGTTTTTTCAATCTGAGCCATGGCCTCAACCCGTTCATTGATGTTGCGGCCTATGCCCACCAGTCCGACGATCCGCCCATCCTCGCCCCGAAGGGGTGTTTTGGAGGTGAGGATCCATGTAGCGGTGCCGTCGGGTCCGATTATTTTTTCCTCCCTGTTCAGGAGGGTTTCGCCCTTTTCGATGACCCTCAGATCATCGGCTTCGAAGGCTTCCGCCTCCCCCGACGGGTAAAGGTCCCGGTCGGTCTTGCCGATGACCTCTGCTTCAGTTTTCCCGAGTATCTCAAGCTCTGCCTTGTTGGCCAGGGTTTTTCTGAAATGGCGGTCTTTTACGTAGACCGTGTCGGGAATGTTGTCGATAACGGTCCTCAGCAATATGCGCTCCCGCACCAGGTCTTCCTGGTTTTTGCGCTGTTCGGTGACATCGTGGACAATGGTAAACAGCAATTTCCGGTCACCAAACCCCACCGGTCCGGCATGAACATCCACCAAACGCGCCTCTCCGGATGCCAGCCGGTGTTTTAGCTGGAACATCTTTTTTTCCCCGGATTCGGCTGCGGCCAGTTCTTTTTTCAGTTCTTCGTCCGACAAATCATTGATTTCCCTGACATTCATGCTGCGGAGCTGTTCGAGGGACCAGCCATAAAATTTCTCGGCCGCTATATTGGCATCAACGATTTGTCCGTTGGCCGGATCAAGCAGCATGTGGATGGCGGCGCTGTTCTCAAAAACCTGTCTGAAACGCTCCTCGCTGTGATGGAGCCGCTCGATGAGGGCGGTCTGGGTTTCCTGCGAGCGGAACAGCATGCAAAGCAACAAGGTGCCCAGGGGAAAGATGGTCAGGAGGGGGATGAGGAGTATCGGAAGGATTTCTGTTCGGAGGCTTCCCGGAAGGGTGATGAGCAAGGCCAACATGACCAGGTGTACCAAAAATCCCATGGCCAGAAAGGCCGGGATGCTTGAAGCCCAGGCGTAATGCTTTCTCAGGTAAAAAAGCCCGGTTCCGATGGCCCCGGCAAAGAGGATCATCAGAACACCCATGACCACTCCGTCGCCCCCGATAAACAGCCTGTAACCCCCGGATACAACCATGGCGATGGCGGCCGGAACAGGGCCGCCGAATGCCCCTGCAATGCTGAGAATGATAGACCTTCCGTCGAAAAAGACGCCTTCGGCCACCGGAACGGCATTCAGCATCCCGACGATGGCCACCCCGCCGAACAGCAAGCCGGACAAAACCTGGTAGCGCGCCGATGATTTTCTGAGCCAGCGCAGCAACAGGCTGTGCACCACGCTCAGGGCGATCAGCAGGGCGAGATTATTGATGAGGGGGGTGATAAAATCCATGGTTTTTATTTATGAAATCCCGTACTTCTGCATCCTTCGGTAAAGGGCATTCCACTCCAGGTTCAGCAGCCTGGCCGCCTCGTTTTTGTTGTTATTGGCTGCTTCCAGGGCCTTTATTATGGTGTTTTTTTCAATTTCCTTCAGGTCAAAGGTGGTGGTGTCTTCGTCCTCTTTCCGGGCCGTCTGACCCGAAGAAGCGGGGGGCCTGACCATTTCGGGGAAGTCACCCGGCAACAACTCTTTGCCCTGGCTGATGATCACCGCCCGTTCCATCAGGTTGCGCAGTTCGCGGATGTTGCCCGGGAAAGGGTAGCGTTTCAGCATGGAAATCACGTCAGGGTGGACCCCCGACAGGCTTTTCCCCATTTTCTTCACCAGGGTCTGGAAGAAGAAATCAACCAGCAGGGGAATGTCTTCGGCCCGTTCGCGCAAGGGGGGGATGAATATGATAAAGGTACTCAGGCGGTAATAAAGATCGGCCCTGAAGTGTTTCCCGGAACTCATTTCATCGACTGTTTTGTTGGTGGCCGCGATGATGCGGATGTCGAACGATTGTTCTTTCTGGGTGCCGACCCGTGTAAATTTGCGGTCTTCCAGTACCCGCAGCAGTTTGACCTGCAGGGTGGGCTCCATCTCGCCGATCTCATCAAAGAACAGGGTCCCCTTATTGGCCACTTCGAACCATCCGGCTTTGTCGGCCACCGCCCCGGTGAAACTGCCTTTTTTATGACCGAAGAACTCGCTTTCGAACAGGGATTCGGGCAGGGCCGACATGTTCACGGCCCCGAACACCTCGTCCTTACGCTGGCTAAGCTGGTGAATGCCCCTGGCTACCAATTCTTTACCCGTGCCGCTCTCGCCCAGGATCAATACGGAGGTGTCGTGGGTCTCGGCCACCATCTGCATTTGCCGTTTGATTTCCTCGGTAGAGGCGGTTTTGCCAATGATGCTGTTTCCAATCTTTTCGTTGATGGCATGCTGCAGGTAACGGGTTTGGCTGCGGGCATTTTTCAGGTTGGCACTGAGTTCGGCAAACTTTTTGGTCCGCTCAATGGCCACCCAGAGGTCGTCCGACTTAAACGGTTTTTTGAAGAAGTCTACGGCACCCTGGCGCAAGGCCCCGATCACCGTGTCCATATTGCCCTCCGAACTGATCATGATGACCTCGATATCGGGGTATTCCTCCTTCACCCTGGCCAGCACCTGGAGTCCGTTCATCTCCGGGAGCATGAAGTCCGAAATCAGCACGTCAACGGCTTCCTCCTTCATGATGCCGAAGGCCACAGATGGTTTTTCGGCCAGCTTAACACAGGCTTTGCCCTTGAGCATTGAGCGCAAAAGGTTGCGAATGATGGGGTCATCATCCAACACCAGAATATGTAATTGTTGTGAATCCATAAAGGCGCTTTGTGTGAATTTGACTTCCCTGTCTTTGTCTGCCCCTAAACCCCAGGCAACATGATCGTAAATGTGGTTCCCTTGCCAACCCGGCTTTCTACCGATATACGGCCGTTGTTTCGCTGCACAAAATCCTTGACCAGCAGCAATCCCAGCCCGCTCCCTTTTTCGTTATTGGTGCCCTCTGTGGTAAAATACCCATCCGACGAAAAAAGTTTCTTCATGTTTTCCTCCGGAATGCCGACACCGCTGTCTTTGACCATGATACGCACCTCATCTCCTTTTTGGGCCCCGGACACGATGACGCTGCCGCCCTGGGGGGTGAACTTGAGGGCGTTGGAGACGAGGTTCTGCAGTATGCTTTGCAGCATCATGGTATCGGCCAGGCAGCTCAGGTCGTCTTCGATCAGCAGCTCCAGCGAAATGTTTTTGTTTCGGGCATTGGTGCTCAGGTTGCGAACGATGTTATAGGCCAGTTCCTGTAAATGGATCTTTTCCGGGACGCATTCCAGGTCGCCGGTCTGTGCCCTGGTCCACCGCAGCAGGTTTTCGAGCAGGGCGTAGGTTTCCTTGGTGGAGGCGTTCAGGCTTTGTAAGATTTCATCGTATTCTTCGGTGCCCGGCTGAAGGTAGCCTTCGGCAATCGACGACAGCAGCATGGAGATATTGGCAAAGGGCGATTTGATATCATGGGCGATGACCGAATACAAGCGGTCCTTGGTTTTATTGATCCGTAGAATTTGTTCGGCCTGCCTTTTGATTTCTTTTTTGGCATGTGCAAGGTCTATATGGTTCTGCACGCGGGCCAGAAGTTCCTCTTTATGGAAGGGTTTGGTGATGTAGTCGACTCCTCCGACACGAAATCCCTCGACCAGGTCGGCCGTTTCGGTCTTTGCGGTAAGGAACACCACGGGGATTTCCTTCAGGGCATCATCGGCCTTTAGGGTTTTGCAAAAGGTATACCCATCGGTCCCCGGCATCATGATATCCAGGAGCACGAGGTCTATTTCATTCTCCCTGAGGATCCTGAGCGCATCGTCGGCGTTGAGAGACAAGGCAATCTGGTACCCTTTTTCCTTCAAAAAGTTGCTCACCACCTTCAGGTTTTCCTTGTTGTCGTCAACCACAAGGATCGAAAACCGGGAATTGTCTCGTTTGTTCATAAAATAAGTGATTTACAGCAATTTAAAGGCCCTGCAAAGGTACGCCTTTTTTCCGGTTTGCCCTAATCCGCTGGTCGCCCTCACTCAACCTACGCTCAGCCGCCCTCATTCAGTGTACGCTTAGCTGTCCTCTCCCAGGGTACGCTCAGCCCTCATCCAGTGTGCGCTCCAGTTGCTCCACCACCCCGGGAAAGCCTTCCAGCCCGTCTTTCAAGCCTTCAAGATCCAATGTGTCGGCCTGCCGGAACAGCTTTTCCGCATAGTCAATGAGGGTGTCTGACTTGAATTCCCGCGCCACTTCCAACAGGTCACGGGCAAAGGCCTCGATTTTGAAGATGACCAGCTGGTTTTTCAGCCCCGCCCAATCCGGCATAAACTCTTCTTTCAGCAGGGCAATCAGCGCAGGCAATCTTTTTATGTTTTCCCGTCGGATGGTTTTGGCGGGAACTTCCGGCGGATCGGGGGGCTTCGCCCCGGCCGGGTCCGCTGCTTCGGGGAAGAATTCTTCGGGACGGCCATTTGTGAATGGCAGGTCGGGAATGCTGACGGTGAACACGGATCCCTTGCCAGGGGTACTCTCGGCCGTCAGCCTTCCCTTCATCTTCTCAATCAGGCGGCGGGAGATGGTCAGTCCGAGTCCGGTGCCCCCGGCTTCTTTGGTAAGCGCCCCCCCTTCCTGGAAAAAGGGTTGGAAGATCTCTTCCAGGCGGTCAGGGGCAATGCCGATGCCGGTGTCCTCCACCCGGATGGTGAGCTGTCCGCGGCCCCGCTCCACGGGCTTAAAGTCAAGAGCCAGGCGGATGCTCCCTTCACGGGTAAACTTCACGGCGTTGCCAAGCAGGTTAAAAAAAACCTGCCTGATGCGCATCTCGTCGAGGTAAATGATTTCCGGAAAGCCTGGCGGCTTTTTCATCTGCAGGGATATGCCTTGTTTGTCCAGGCTGTCGCGGAACAAGGTCGAGATTTCTTCGGCAATGGCGAGCAGGTTGATGGGCCGGGGACGGATCTCCATTTGGCCGGCCTCAATTTTCGATAAATCCAGGATGTCGTTCAACAGGGACATCAGCAACCTTCCGCTCGAGGCGACCGAGTCGATCATCTTTTTGTGGCCGGGATCCTTCAGCTTGTCAGACAGGGCTTCTGTAAAACCCAGAATGGCGTTCATGGGGGTGCGGATCTCGTGGCTCATATTGGCCAGAAATTCGCT
>JAWLHS010000156.1:0-5821 GCA_041690235.1 Bacteroidales bacterium | reverse complement strand
GCCTTCCCTCCTCGCTGTTGCTAGCCCAGAAAAACACCACCCTGTTTAAATATTACACCACCGCCGACGGACTTTCGCAAAATATGGTTCATTGCATCCATAAGGACAGCAAGGGATTTATGTGGTTTGGCACCTGGAGTGGGTTGAATCGCTTTGACGGCTACGAGTTTACCGTCTTTAAACGGGATGCCACCAAAAGATCGCTTTCGGGAAACTTTATCTACGCCCTGGGCGAGGACCATTTCGGCAATGTGTGGATCGGCACCGACAATGGCCTGAATATATACCTGTACGAGCAAGACAGGGTCGTATGGCTTGAGAGCCAGACCAGGAACAATGCGGGCCTGATCTCAAGCCGCATAAACGCGGTGATGCGCGACAGCAACAACGACATCTGGATCGGCACGGATGAGGGCCTGGATGTGGTCAGCGTCCTGAACAAGGAGGGAGAGGTAAAACTGAAGGCAAGGCATGTGGAGGGAAGCGCAGAAGGCCAGCTGCCGGACAATTATATCAACACCATCTACCAGGACCGGGATGGCAGGATATGGGTCGGATCAAACGCCGGATTGCACCTGTTCGATCCGGTCACAAACACATTCACCACTTACAGGAATGATCCCGATGACCCCGCCAGCCTGTCAAACGATATTGTTCACGCCATTTTCCAGGATGCAAACGGGCGGCTGTGGGTCGGCACTTACTTCGGACTGAACATGATGGACAGGGAAGGCGCCGGCTTTGACAGTTACTTTCATGATCCAGCTGATGCCAGCACCATTGCCCACAACGTCGTCAGAGACATTGAGGAGGACCTGAACGGGCGCCTGACCATAGCCACCCTGGGAGGGGTTTCCGTTCACCGGGCGGAGTCGGACGATTTCGAAAGTTTTCTGCACGAACCCGGAAGTCATTACGGGCTGAACAATGAGTTTGTAAGCTGCCTTTACCCTGATAAAGAGGGCAATGTGTGGATCGGAACCGAAAAAGGCGGTGTAAACTGGTTTAATGTCACCCAGAAAAGGTTTTCTTATTTCGAAAAGGGTTCAGGCGGGAATGAAGGATTGAATCACAACACCATCAATGCCGTTTTCGAGGACAGCAACTTCCTTTGGATCGGAACGGCCGGAGGTGGACTGAACCGGTACAGCAAGACCAAGGGGACATTCAGGCATTATACCTTCAATCCAAACAACCCGGCCTCCTTAAATAACAATTTTGTGTCGGCTATTCTGGGCGCTTCAGACGGCCATTTATACGTGGGGACCTGGGGCGGGGGTTTGCACCGCCTAAAAATGGAACACACCGAAGCGGGCATATTTGAACATATTCCCGTTGGAGCAGGTGTCGTCGGAGCCCTTCCCAGCAATTTTGTTTCATCACTTGCAGAGGATGATTTTGGCAACCTCTGGATCGGAACCAGGGAGGGATTGTGCCGGATGAGCCTGCGGACCGGGGACATTGTGGTCTTTCCCCGCCTCATTAACAACCGTCCGATTGCCTCAGTCGGTTGCCTTCAGTTCGATCGGTCGGGAAACCTGTGGGCAGGTACCAGCGAAGGCCTTTACAAAATCAAGGTGCATAAGGGCCGGAAGGTGGATTTTCTGGAGAGTGAGGTCCGGCTTTTTGTCAATGACCCGGACGATCCACACAGCCTTCCGGGGAATTTTGTGATTTCGGTTTATTTGGACGAATCGGGCGACTTATGGGTGGGCACTTACGGAAACGGGCTCGCCAGGCTCGCACAAAATCCCTGGTACCCCGACCAGGCCTATTTTGTTAATTACACGGAGGCCGACGGGCTATCCAACAATGTAGTCTTTGGGATACTGGAAGACGACTACGGCAACCTCTGGCTGACGACTGATTATGGCCTTTCACGTTTCAATAAGGAAACAGAGGCCTTTAAGAATTACTATTATTCGGACGGCCTCCGAAACAACCAGTATTATTGGTCGGCCACCTACAAAAATGAAGATGGCATGCTCTATGTCGGGGGAATGAACGGGTTGAATTTCTTTTTCCCTGACAGCCTCTCCGAAAGGTCCATACAGCCCAATATCACTTTTACCGACCTGAGACTGAACAACCGCCCGGTCGAACCTGGAAGGAAGTACAATGAGCGGGTGTTGCTCGAAAAGGCCTTGTTGTTTCAAAATGACATAGTGCTACCTTACAGCGTACGGGAATTTTCGCTTTTCTTTTCGGCCCTGCTGTTTGATCAACCCAACAAGATCCAGTATGCCTATAAGCTGGAGGGGTTTGACGACCAGTGGACATACGTGGATGCATCAAGGCGCTTCGCTTCCTTTATGAACCTGCCGGGTGGCCATTACACCCTCCTGGTCAAGGCCACAGACAGTGAGAACAACTGGGGCCGGGAACACGCATCGATCAACATAAGAATCATTCCGCCCTTTTATGCAAGCTGGTGGTTCATCACCTCCCTGATTATTGCCATCATCGGGGCCATTATTGCCTATAACAAATACAAACTTTTTATCATCAGGCTGCAGAAAAAGAAGCTGGAAGAAAAAGTCAAATGGCGCACTTCGCAGATTCTGGCCCAGAAAGAGACCCTGCAGGCACAGGCGGAACATTTAAAAGATTCCCTCGACCAACTGGAGAAGCGGAAGCTGCAGGTTGAAGAGCAGAAATTCCAGCTTGAGTATAAGAATGATAAGATCCAGGCCCAGAGAGACAAGCTGATTGAACTGCATAAAAAGCTGCATGCCTCCAGTCAGCAGCAACTTTCCTTTTTTACGAATATTTCCCACGAGTTTCGCACCCCCCTCACCCTGATTCTATCTCCACTGGGTCAATTGCTGAAAAATGAAGACATCAACCGGAATCTGGAGGCGAAGAACAACCTGGAACTGATACAAAAGAATGCCGGACGCCTGCTCCGGTTAATCAACCAACTGATGGATGTCCGCAAAATTGAAAGCGGAAAAACACAGCTCAGGTGCTCGAAGGGAGACATTGTGGCCTTTTGCAGGGATATTTTCCAGTCCTTCACCCCACTGGCCGAAAAACAAGAGGTACAATTCACGTTTTATGCCTCCCAACCTGAGATCCTGACCCTGTTTGACCGGGAGAAAATTGAAAACATCATGTTTAACCTGCTGTCAAACGGCTTTAAATACACCCCTTCCCATGGTAAACTGGAAGTGTTTGTCAGCCTGCAGGAACACATTGCTCCTCCCGGGAAAGATGAAATTGCGGTTGTGGAACAAGCCGGATTCCGTTCTGCCAATGGTCACCACCTGGTTGAAATTGTTGTCAGGGATAATGGGATTGGAATGGAGCCCGTCAGGGTCAGGGAAATTTTCCAGAAGTTTTCCCGACTGCAAACACCTTATAACAATACCGTAAAAGGCAGTGGCATCGGTCTCTTCCTGACCCGGGAGCTGATCAGGATACACAGGGGATCCCTCTATGTTGAAACTGAACCAAATAAGGGATCCTCTTTCAGGGTGCAACTCCCCTATGGAGAGGGCCATTTTTCCGGGGATGAGGTGCTGGATCGTGACTCCCAGATGGCCCCGGGCAGAAACCTACAGCTCTTTCAGCATGTCCCCCCCTCTGTCCCCGGCGCGAAGTCAGATCCACCGCCACAGCATATTAACCGGTTCGCCAAATGCAGTCCGAGGGTTCTTGTCATTGAGGATGATGCCGAAATGCGCGAATTCATTACCAGCAATCTGGGCAAGACGTTTAAGGTGATGGATGCATCCAACGGCAGGGAAGGGTTGGAGATGGCCATTGCCCACTCCCCCGATCTGGTTTTGTCAGACATCATGATGCCCGAAATGGACGGCCTGGAACTTTGCCACCAGCTGAAATCCGATATCAAGACCTCACATATCCCGGTTATCCTACTTACGGCCAGGTCGGACGACCAAAGTTTTGTCGAGGGACTGGAAACGGGGGCGGATGATTATGTATCCAAACCATTTAACCTCGAGGTTCTGGAGGCAAAAATCCGGTCTACGGTTGAAAACCGCAAACGCCTGAAAAAAGTCTTCCGCACGAGCCTTGAGCCCATTCCCAAGGGACTGGCCACCAATTCTCAGGACATGGGTTTCCTTCAGAAGGCAGTGAAGCTCATAGAGGACAACCTGGCCAGTCCCGAACTGAATGTAAAGATGCTGGCTGAAGAACTTTGCATGAGCCGTAGCTTGTTGCATAAAAAACTGACCGCCATAGCCGGTCAATCGACCAACGATTTCATCACCTCCATTCGCCTTAAAAAGTCGGCCGTCATGCTACAGGAAAGAATGGGCAACATCACCGAGGTTGCCTATGAAGTAGGTTTCAACGACCCGAAGTATTTCAGCCGTTGTTTTAAAAAGCACTTCAATCTGTCGCCGACAGAGTTTCTGAACGGACAAACCGCCTCCGAATCCCTTCATTCTCCATTTTTTGGCTGGGAAAATTAAAGGTCCCCTATGAGGGCCTCCAATCCAGCGGGGCGTCATTTCAACAATTGTCCACCTCAATTACAAGATTGTCCACCACCACCGGTCGCATACTGACTACATTTGAGCAGTACCATCAATCACCATTTAGGGACCGAAAAACAATGACTATGGACAAGAAGCATCTTTTGAGAACAGGCCTGGCTGGCCTGTTGTTCCTGTTTTTCACTGCAGGAACCAGTATGGCCCAGGAACACACGGTCCGTGGAACCGTCACGGAGGCGGCCACCGGGATTACATTGCCCGGTGTGAACATCCAGGAGGTCGGGACAACCCGGGGTGCCGTGACCGATTCGAACGGAGAGTACGCCATCACGCTCTCAGGACCCAACGCAAGCCTGCGGTTCTCTTTCGTCGGTTTTGTCACCCAGACCTTAGAGGTAGCGGGACGCGGGGTCGTCAATATTACTTTACAGGCAGACGTCGCCACACTTCAGGAAATGGTCGTTGTCGGATACGGCACCCAGCCAAAGGCCGACGTAACCGGATCCGTCTCTGTTGTTAATGTGGAAAACCTGGAACGGGTTTCAGGACATAATGTTTCCAGGGCCCTGCAGGGCCAGGTGAGCGGTGTATCGGTCCAGGGAAGCGGTGAACCGGGTGCAGTGCCCCACGTGAAAATCAGGGGGGTTGGCTCATTCTCGAACACGGAGCCCCTTTATGTGGTCGACGGGGTACCCATTGCAAATTATGTTGGGGTCAGTGCCGGACAGTACGGGGGATCCGATTCCCGCACCGGGGGCATCACCGATTTGAACCCATCCGACATCGAATCAATCCAGGTCCTTAAAGACGCTTCCGCCGCTGCCATTTACGGTTCGCGTGGTGCCAACGGGGTCATTATCATCACCACCAAAAGGGGACAGGCGGGTGATCTGAAAGTTAATTATGAAGGAAGTTACGGACTGCAGAATATTGCCTACCGCTGGGACCTTACCAACAGGGAACAATACCAGGAGATCAACAACCTGGCGCGCCAGAACGCCGGAATGTTCCTGGCCCGCGGAAACAATCCAAACCGGGATGAATACATTACCGACATTGACACGGACTGGCAGGACGCGGTGTTTGAAACCGGCCATATTACAGACCACTCCCTCTCTTTGAGTGGGGGAACCGCTTCATCCAGATACTTTGCCAGTTTTAACTTCTTTGACCAGAGCGGAACAATGGCAGGCCCTCCCCCGCATTATACCCGTTACTCCGTCCGCTTGAACGCCGATCAGGAAAAGGGCAGGTTCAAATTCGGACAATCCGTTTATTACGGACATACCGAACAAGTGCGTCTTTCAAGCTCCCAGTGGGAACCGCCTATTATCGGCACGCTCATCCCCATTCCG
>JAWLHS010000155.1:0-5881 GCA_041690235.1 Bacteroidales bacterium | reverse complement strand
TTTGGCCAACCTGGTGAAAATTGCAAGGGGTGCTTACCTTGGGCATAATGTTTCCGGCTTATCGGGATATTATTTAATTTTGTACCTTTGCGCCATCGAGTTTGCGCCATTATTGGTGTTTTTGAAAGTGGCAGATAACTACCTGATTCCTGGTTGAAAGGAAATTTGGCAGCTATGTTGAACGGAACATAAAACAAAAGGAGAAGGAAACTTGAAAGGAAAACGCGTTTTAATTTCACAGCCACAGCCGGAAAATGAAAAGTCCCCTTATGCGGATATTGCAAAGCAGTTTAATCTTGACATAACCTTCAGAAAATTTTTTCTGATCGAAAGCGTCGGGGCCAAGGAATTCCGGAAGAACAGGGTTCACATTCCGGATTTTTCTGCCATTATTTTCACCTCCAAGCATTCGGCAGACCATTTTTTCAGTTTGTGTGAAGAGCTGCGCATTCAGGTTTCGGATCAAACCAAGTATTTCTGCACCTCTGAGGCCATTGCCCTTTACCTGCAAAAATATGTGCAGTACCGCAAACGAAAGATCTTTTTTGGAAAGAGTCATTTCAGTGAACTGCTGGAGTTAATAAAAAAGCAGAAGGACGAAAAATTCCTTTTCCCCTGTGCCGAGAACCACAAAAAGGATATTCCCCAGCTTTTGAAGCAAAACAAGATCCAGTTTTTCCAGGCCCCCATTTACAGAACGGTGGCCGCTGATTTATCCGACCTGAGGATCACGGAATACGACATGCTGGTATTTTTCAGCCCCTTTGGGATAGAGTCCCTGAAAACCAATTTTCCCGACTTTGTCCAGGGGGAAACCATTCTGGCCACGTTTGGTGATGCCACGGCCAAATCCGCCAAAAAAGCCGGACTCAAGGTGAATATTGCCGCACCAACCGAAACGGCACCGTCTATGACCATGGCCATACAGGAATACTTCCAGAAGCTGGGAAAGAAATAGGGAATGCTCCCCAAAGCCTTACCACAGCCGGCATGCAAACCTTACAGAAAAGCGAACGCCTGGGCAATTTCCGCTTGCAGCAATTGCTGTTCCGGAAAGGCCGTGTTGTATTCTGTCATCCCTTCCGGGTGGTGTACCTGCTAGTGGGCAAGAACACACAGTCCCTGCCCCCCGAAATCCCCCGTCATGCGTTTTCCCGCCCGGCCACTTTCCTTCATCCTGCGAAGGCCCTGTTTTCCGTGCCATCCCGCCACCTTAGAAGGGCGACGGATCGCAACCGGGTAAAGCGACTGATGAAAGAGGCCTACAGGAAAAACAAAACAGGATTTTATTCGTTTTTGGAAAGCAGGCATGAAGTTTGTGTCTTTGCCTTCATTTACGTGCACAGACATGTATTGCCTTATGGGGAAGTGGAGTCGAAAATCAAACTATCTTTGCAAAAGCTGCGACAGGCCATCGAGGAAAGTGGGGAACCTGTTTCCTGAACATCCTTTTTGAAAGCGTTAAAATGGTTGTACTGAATGCCATAAAGAGAATGCTGGCCATGCTGATGATCGGTCTGATCCGGTTCTATCAGGGTGCCATATCCCCCTATCTGCCTCCTTCCTGCAGGTATACCCCGAGCTGTTCGCAATACGGACTGGAAGCCATCAGAAAACATGGTCCCTTCAAAGGGGGATGGCTTACCCTGAAACGGTTTGCATCGTGCAATCCCTGGGGGGGGAGCGGCTACGACCCCGTTCCATGATCAATGAACAATAAAAAACAAATGGGTTGTTATGAAACACATGAATAGAATTCCGAAAGCGTTCAGAATGGGGTTTATTGCCTTTGTTCTCGTGGGACTTTCCATTGGGTTATCCGGTTATGCCAGCAAAAATTTCGAGATCGCCCGGCATCTGGATATTTTCACCAGCCTTTTTCGGGAACTGGTGGTCAACTATGTGGATGACGTGAATCCGGCCGAGCTCATGCAGACCGGCATCGACGAAATGCTGTATTCCCTTGATCCTTACACCAACTTTATTCCGGAGTCGCAGATCGAGGATGTCCGTTTCATGACCACCGGACAGTACGGGGGCATCGGGGCCCTGATTCACCGACGTGAGTCCCACGTCTACATCAGCGAACCTTACGAGGGATTCCCCGCCCACAAGGCCGGGTTGCTGGCTGGCGACAAGATCCTGGAAATTAACGGACAGGAAGTGCTTGGTTTGGACGAGGATCAGGTGCGGAATCTTTTACAGGGCCAGCCGGGCACCACCGTTTCGCTTCTGATTGAGCGTGAAGGGGAGCATGCCCCCATGCTCAGGGAACTTCAGCGGCAGGTGGTAACCATAGACAACATTCCCCATTATGGCATGGTGGACGAGCGGACGGCTTATATTAAGCTGACGGGCTTTACCCAGCATGCAGGAAGGGAAGTGCGTGAGGCAATCAACGAGTTGCACAAGTCAAACACCCCTGAACAGATCATACTCGATCTGAGGGGCAACGGGGGCGGACTGCTGAACGAAGCGGTCAATATCACCAATTTGTTTGTGGAGAAAAACGAACTCATTGTCAGCACCAAAGGCCGGATGGAAGAGCGCAACTCGGTTCACCGCACGCTGAACGAGCCGCTCGACCCGGAGATTCCCCTGGTCGTGCTGGTTGACCGGCGCAGTGCCTCCGCCTCTGAGATCGTGGCGGGAGCCATTCAGGACCTTGACCGTGGGGTGATCATTGGCGAACGTACCTTTGGAAAAGGCCTGGTCCAGAATGTGGTTCCCCTCTCGTACAACACCCAACTTAAAGTGACCATCGCCAAGTATTATATTCCCAGCGGCCGATGCATTCAGGCCATCAATTATGCAGAGCGGAATGAAGACGGGAGCGTGGCCATGATCCCTGATTCCCTGAAGATGCCTTTTGCCACCCGCAACGGCCGCACTGTTTATGACGGTGGCGGGATCGAACCGGACCTGGAAGTGGGGGCCGGGTCACTCGGACAGGTAACCATTGCCTTGTTGAACCAGTTTCAGATTTTCGACTATGCCAACTACTTTCACCGTCAGCATCCATCCATTCCACCGCCCGGGGAGTTCGAGATTACCGATGCAATCTATGCCGATTTTGTCGCGTTTCTGGACCGAAGGGATTTTGACTATATCACGGAAAGCGAACGCAGGCTGGAAAGCCTGAGAAATGCCGCCCGCGAAGAATTGTATTTTGAATCCATCGCAGGCGACTTTGAGCAGCTCAAAACACAACTTCTTCATAACAAGGACGAAGACCTGCGTACATTCCGTCCGGAGATTTCCCGGTTTCTGAAGGAAGAAATTGCCACAAGATTCTACTTTCAGAAGGGCAGGGTGCTGGCCTCCCTTTCGTCCGATCCCGAAGTGGAGGAAGCCATTCGTCTGTTCGCCGAAAATGCACGTTACCAGACAATACTGGCCGGAAAATAGCTTTGATGCCCCCGGGCGGGATCCGGCGTGAGGATCCCGCATCCGGAGGTGCCGAAAATCCCACCCCCTATGACCAGCTACCGTCGCGAGCAATTGCACCAGGGAATATTTATCGGCGGATTGGCCATGGTTGCCGTGGCCATGCCCGTGTCGGTTTATTTCATGAGTGTGGGCCAGTTGCTGATCGCGGCCAACTGGTTCCTCGAGGGACGTTTCGCCGAAAAACTCAGGACCTTTCGGGCCAACAAACCAGCCATGGTTTTTTCGGCCATTTACCTGTTGTACGTCCTTGGTTTTTTTTACTCCTCGGATAAGCCGGAAGCCCTGGGCAACCTGGTGGATAAACTGCCCATTCTGAGCCTGGTGTTTTTTGTCGCTTCCTCCAGGCCGGTGCCACCGGGTACAAGGAAATGGCTGCTCCTGGCATTTAGCGGATCCATTACCGTTTTGTCCCTGATTGGCGTGGGACTTCTGCTGTGGGGTGAGGTTGGGGATTACCGGGAGTTATCGCCCTTTGTCTCTCACATCCGGGTGGGGCTTATGACGGCCCTATCCATCGTTTCCCTGAGCTGGATGGGTGCGGGGGGCTTTTATCCCGGCCGGGGCAGACAGCCGGAAACCGGAACGGATGTTCGTAAAGAAACGAACCGGATCCGCGGGTTCATGGCGGGAGGGGGCTGGCGTTTGGCCTGTTTTGTTCTGGCCGGATGGCATCTGGTTTACCTGTTCATGCTGCAGTCACTCTCCGGCATCATTGCCCTGCTGGCGGTACTGATGATCATTGGCATCCGGACCATCGTGAGGGGCAACAAATGCTGGAGGATCATTTCGGTGAGCGCCCTTTCATTGCTTGCGCTGATCATTGCCGGGCTCCTTGCCTGGGGCTGGACAATGGTGAACCTGGATCATAAGGAAGATCTGGGACAACTTGACTCACATACCGCTATGGGCAATCCATACCAGCACGATACAACAAGCACCTTCCGTGAAAATGGCAAGCTGGTGTACCTGTACATTGCCCCGGATGAACTGCGGGAGGCATGGGAGGCGCGGAGCGGCTTCGATTATATGGGAAATGACCTCCGTGGTCAGGAGCTGCGCTACACCCTCTTTCGTTTCCTGACATCCAAAGGGCTGCGCAAGGATGCTCAGGGATTGGCACAGCTCACACCCGGGGAAATTGAGGCGGTGGAGAAGGGCATTGCCAATGTGAACTATCTGCACTGGCCGGGCGTTTTGATCCGCATCCACCAGAGTTTCTGGGAAATCAGCGAATACCGTCGGGAAAAAAAGCCGGAGGGACACACCCTTTCGCAAAGGGTGACGTTTTGGAAAGCGGCCCGGGAAGCCATTGAAAAAAGGCCCTGGTTTGGATGGGGGACGGGAGACATGCTTGTGGCCATGCAATACGGGTTCGACCGCAGCGGAAGCCCCCTGGCATTCCGCTCCCATATGAAACCCCACAACCAGTACCTGAGCCTGTTGGTTTTATTTGGGGTCGTCGGATTGTCCTGGTTTGTGTTTGCGGTTTTTTATGCCCCGTTCCGCCTCAGGGGCTTTTCGCATCTGCCCTTTCTGGCTTTTTTCGTGATCCTCTTCACCTCCATGTTTATCGATGACACCCTGGCCACCCAGGCAGGGCTCACCTTTTTCGTGTTTTTCTTCAATGTGTTCCTGTTTCTAAAGGAGGCGGCAAACACGCAGAAGCCTTAAAACCTGACTGGAGGGTTACTGGCTTTTTTCGAAGGCTTCCATATCACGACTGGCTTCTTCCCAAAGCCATTCCTGGTGCTGTAATTGTTTTTTAGCTTTTTCGTAGGATGCAAACAGCTCACCGTCCTGCAGCTGCCCGGGATGGCGGGACGGGTCAGCGATGATGGCTTCCAGGGAAGCGATCTCCTTTTCGAGCGTAACGATGGCTTCTTCGGCTGAAGAGACCCGCTTCTGGAGTTTCCGCAACTCGCGCTCCGTTTGTTTTTTTTGTTCCCAGATTTTCTTGTTTTCCGCGGTTTGTACGGCGGCGGACTCCGGGGCAGATTTGGTCTTTAGTTCCAGTTGAGTCAGGGATTCTATGTTGCGGGTTTCGATGAAGTCGTAAATGTCGCCAATGAATTCCTTGATATGCCGGTGTTTGAACTCAAAGACCTTTTGCGTCAGCCCCTGCAGGAAGTCCCGGTCGTGCGACACCACAATGATGGTGCCCCCGTACTGCAGGAGGGCGCTCTTCAGAATGTCCTTTGAACGCATGTCCAGGTGGTTGGTGGGCTCATCAAGCACCAGGAGGTTGACCGGCTCAAGCAAGAGCCTGGCGATGGCCAGGCGGGCCTTTTCTCCACCCGAGAGCACCTTTACCTTCTTGTCGATGTCTTCCCCACCGAACAGGAAGCCGCCCAGTATGTTGCGAACCTGCCGTCTGACGTCCCCCACGGCGGCATCGTCCATGGTCTGGAACACTGTTTTCTCAGGATCCAGG
>JAWLHS010000154.1:0-5911 GCA_041690235.1 Bacteroidales bacterium | reverse complement strand
TGACGTAGATCCGGGCCATGCCACAAACCGAACCGTGGTCACTTTTGTGGGTACGCCCGATGAAGTGGTCGAGGCAGCCTTCAGGGCGGTGAAAAAGGCGTCGGAGCTTATTGACATGAGTAAGCACAGGGGGGAACACCCGCGCATGGGAGCCACCGATGTTTGCCCCCTGGTTCCCGTGGCCAATACGAGCATGGAGGAAGTGGTGGAATACGCCCGTGTCCTGGCCAGGCGCATAGGGGAAGAACTTGGCATTCCGGTTTACTGTTATGAAAACGCCGCGTATTCCCGGGACCGCCGAAACCTGGCCAACTGTCGTAAAGGCGAATATGAAGGCTTGCCTGATAAATTGGCCCGTTCAGAGTGGAAGCCCGATTTCGGCCCTGCGGAGTTTAATCCCAAATGGGGCGCCACGGCAGTAGGGGCGAGGGATTTTCTGGTGGCATATAACATCAATCTGAACACCACCTCCACACGCCGTGCCAATGCCATTGCCTTTGATGTGAGGGAAAAGGGAAGGGTAAAAAGACAGGGAGATTCCCTGACGGGAAAGATCGTGAAGGATGAAAAGGGCGATCCGGTTTATATTCCGGGCAGCCTGAAAGAGGTGAAAGCCATTGGCTGGTATATCGAAGAGTACGGAGTGGCCCAGATTTCCATGAACCTGACCAATATCCGGGTGACCCCGGTTCATGTGGCGTTCGATGAGGTCTGCCGGAAAGCCGCAGACAGGGGCATACGGGTAACGGGCTCGGAACTGGTTGGTCTGGTTCCGCTCAAGGCCATGCTGGATGCCGGGAAATATTTTCTTTCCAAACAGCAGCGCAGCCTTGGGGTGTCAGAATCCGAACTGATCAAGATTGCGGTTAAGTCCATGGGCCTTGATGAGCTCAAACCTTTTAAGCCACAGGAAAAAATCATCGAATACATGATGGCCGGACGGGATGAGAAGCATCTTGTCGGAATGAGCGTGGAAGCCTTTTCGGACGAGACTGCGAGGGAGTCGCCTGCCCCTGGCGGGGGTTCGGTGTCGGCCGCCGTGGGCGCCCTTGGTGTTTCCCTGGCTACCATGGTGGCCAATCTGTCTTCCCACAAGAGGGGGTGGGACGAACGCTGGGAGGAATTCAGCAAATGGGCGGAGAAAGGACAGGACCTCAAAAAAGAACTGTTGTACCTGGTGGATGAAGATACCCGGGCCTTTAACCGGATCATGAATGCCTTTGGCCTTCCCAAAGCCACGGAATCAGAGAAAGAAGCCCGCCGGCAGGCGATACAGGATGCCACCCGCCATGCCATTGAAATCCCTTTGCGGGTGATGAAAGCGGCCTATGAATCCATGGAAGTGATCCGGGCGATGGTTGAGCATGGAAATCCAAGTTCCATCACCGATGCGGGTGTCGGTGCCCTTTGTGCCCGCACGGCGGTGGCCGGTGCTTTCCTGAATGTGAAGATCAATTCGGTCGATCTTCAGGACAAGTCCTACGTTGGGAAGGTGCTTGAGGAAGGGGCCACAATCGATGCGGCGGCCCGGAAGAAAGAAGAGGAGATCCTCGGTATCCTGGAAGGAAGGCTTTAATATGGAAACAATTAAGCGCCCGGTTTTGGTTGTGGATGAGGATCGCTGCCGCCTCAACATCCGCAACATGCTGGTGAAATCCCGTGCCAATGGGGTTGTTTTTCGCCCCCATTTTAAGACCCATCAATCGGTTCAGGTGGGACGGTGGTTTAGGGAAGAAGGGGTGGATCGCATCGCCGTTTCCTCTGTTTCCATGGCCAGGGTGTTCGCGGATGATGGCTGGAAGGACATCATGATTGCCTTCCCTGTCAACTTCCGCGAGATGGAGGAGATCAACGAACTGGCGGGGAAACTGGACGTCGGACTGCTCATCTCCTGTCCGGAGGCCATGAGATTGCTGGTCGGGAAGCTGAGGCATCCGGCCGGATTGTTTTTGAAGGTCGACGTGGGTACGCATCGTACAGGGTTTGACCCGGGGAATGCCGGGGAAATCGGTGACAGTCTCGCCCTGGCCGCCGCAGATCCGAACCTGCAACCAAGGGGCTTTGTCGCCCATGCCGGACATACCTACCAGGCGGAGTCGCCCGCGGAGATTCTTCGGATTTTCTCAGCATCCATGGAGGGGCTTCGGGGACTGAAGGAAAGATTCATTCCCTTTCATCCGGGCCTTTCCATATCCTGGGGCGATACCCCCAGTTGCACCCTGTCGGATCATTTTTTTGGCGCCGATGAGATCCGTCCGGGAAACTTTGTTTTTTATGACGGAATGCAACTCGAGCTGGGTGTTTGCCGCAAGGATCAGATTGCCATGACCGTGGCGGCTCCTGTTGTGGCCCTTCACACTGCCCGCTCGGAGGTGGTTGTTTACGCCGGTGCGGTGCATCTTTCCAAGGAACAGGGAAGGTGTGCCGGGGGAAGACCCCACTACGGCAGACTCGTTTTCTACGCCCCTTCAGGCAAAGCCATGTGGCCGGGAAAGGACATTTTTGTCAGACGAATCTCCCAGGAACATGGCATCATTGAAATGCCGGATGAGATGCTGAACAAGATCCGTTGCGGAGACCTGCTCGGAATTGTTCCCGTTCATGCCTGCCTGGCGGCGGACCTGGTCAGGACAACCCATATGATTTGAATGGGCTGACCGCCTTGCTTTATGGTTTGCCTGACCCAATGGCCCCGGTTTCCCATTTTGCGTGCCGCCTGCCCATGGAACAGGCCGCATGTCTGAGGCGGCCCCAAAAAAAGTGTTGGAAAACCCATCCAAAATGAGTTTATTTGTCCCGGAATTCCAGTTTTTCACCAGGGGATCGTTCCGCTCTCCTGGATTGTGTATTTAAACCCCCGGCAATGGAGTATAAGAGCTTGCCCAACCTGTTCGAGGAGAGCATGAGAAAGTTTCCCGACAATGTGCTCTTGTGGGAAAAAAAGCGGGCCGAATACAAAGGCAGCACCTACGAAGAGGTTTATGAACGGGTTGTCTGTCTGGCAGCGGGTTTTTTGGAAGTCGGACTGGAAAAGGGAGACCGGGTGGCCCTGATCTCTGAAGGCAGAAACGACTGGGTTGTTGGCGAGCTGGCCGTTTTGTTTTGCGGGGGAATCAGCGTGCCTTTATCCGTCAATATTGAAGTACCCGCCGATTTGATGTTCCGCCTGGCGCATTCGAACTGCAAAGGGGTGATGGTTTCGGGCAACCATCAGCACAAGGTTCTTGACCTGGCGAATCAACTGCCAGGATTGTCGTTCATCCTGTTGTTGGATGAACCCGGGCAGGATGGCAAAAAGTCGCTCGAAGAACTGCAGAAAGGGCTTGGTCCGAAGCTGATCGGCATTGAAACCATGCTGGAGGCCGGCAAAAAATCCCTCGAAAGGAACGCAGGTTTGCTTGAAGCTGTCAAAGAGGGGATTGGTCCGGATGATTATGCCAACATCTGTTATACCTCGGGGACCACGGCAGACCCCAAAGGCATTATCCTTACCCACCGGAACTACCTGACCAATGTGGAACAGGCCTCGGCCATTTTCGACGTGCCTTCTTATTTTACTTCCCTGCACATTTTGCCATGGGATCATTCTTTTGCGCATACCGTGGGGATCTATTCCCTCATACTGAACGGGGCGAGCCTGGCTTCCCTGAAGGTCGGAAAAACCCTGAATGAGACCGTGAAGAACATTCCTGTTTGCATCAGGGAAGTGAAACCCTATTTTTTGCTGAGCGTTCCCGCCCTGGCTAAAAATTTCCGCTCCAACATTGAGAAAGGGGTTCGTGAAAAAGGCCCCGTGGCCTGGGCCCTTTTCAGGGCAGGCCTGAAGACGGCCTATGCCTATAACCGCGAAGGGCATAATAAGGGGAAGGGCATCCGCAAAGGCCTTAAACCGCTGTATGCCTTGTTCGACAAGGTGTTGTTTCAGAAAATACGTTCGGGTTTCGGCGGACGACTTCGGTTTTTTGTCGGGGGGGGAGCCCTTTTAGACATTGAATTGCAACGGTTTTTTTATGCCATTGGCCTGCCCATGTACCAGGGCTACGGGCTCACGGAAGCCGCCCCGGTCATTTCGTCAAACACCCCCGATTTCCATAAACTGGGGTCTTCCGGAATGGTGGTCCCTTTTCTTGATTTGAAGATCTGCAATGAAGACGGAACCGAGCAACCCATCGGTAAGCAGGGCGAAATTGTGGTAAAGGGCGGCAACGTCATGGCCGGATACTGGGAAAACCCCAGGGCCACCAGCGAAACCATCCGCAATGGATGGTTGTATACAGGCGACCTGGGCTACCTGGATGAAGACGGCTACCTCTATGTGCTTGGCCGGTCGAAAAGCCTGCTGATTGCCGGAGATGGAGAGAAGTACAGTCCGGAGGGCATCGAAGAGGCCCTGGTGGAGAAATCGGCCTTTTTTGATCAGGTCATGTTGTACAACAACCAAAGTCCTTTTACGGTGGCCCTGATTGTCATCAACAAGGCGATGGTGAGGGATTTTCTCGGGAAAAACAAGTTGGATGCGTCCACCAGGGCTGGACAGGATGCCGCCATCGGTAAGCTGGTGAAAGAGATTAGCCGCTTTTTGCCCGGGGGCGACCTGCAGGGAATGTTTCCCCCGCGCTGGTTGCCTGCTGCAGCCATTTTTCTTACCGAGGGCTTTTCGGAACAGAACCGCCTGATGAATTCCACCATGAAAATTGTAAGGCCAGCCATCGTGGATCATTACAGTGACATCATCCGTTTTTTGTTCACTCCAGAGGGAAAGGACTTTTTCAATGAGCACAACAGGGCTTGCATCAGCAGTCTGCAATAACCAGTATGTCCGAGGTTTTTGACATTTCCATCGCTGATTTTTCCTACGACCTTCCCCCGGAACGCATCGCCCCCTACCCGCTGGAAAAAAGAGACCATTCAAAACTTTTGGTTTTCAGAGAGGGGCAACCGGATACGGCCTCTTTTGACCAGATCGCCGGGTTTCTTGAACCAGGCAGCCTGGTGGTGCTGAACAACACCCGGGTGGTGCAGGCCCGCCTGGTTTTTTACAAGGAAAGCGGGGCCCGCATTGAAGTGTTCTGCATCCAGCCCCACGCCCCCCGGAAAGATGTTCAGCAGGCACTGGGCCTGCCCTCGTCGGTAAGCTGGGAGTGCCTGGTGGGCAACGCCAAAAAGTGGAAAAAAGGCCCCTTGGTTTTTCGTCGGATGGATGGGTCGCTGACCCTGCAGGCAGCACTGGGAGAGAAAAGGGGAGAGGCCTTCCTGGTGAATTTTTCTTGGGATCCGCCGCAGTTAACATTCGGACAGGTTCTTGAGGCGGCCGGACAAACCCCTCTTCCCCCTTATATTCAGCGCAAAGCGGAAGCATCAGACAAAGACCGGTATCAGACCGTGTATGCAAGGGATGAGGGATCTGTGGCGGCTCCGACCGCAGGCTTGCATTTTACCCCCGGGGTTTTTGAAGCCCTGGCCCGGAAAAACATTCAGCCGGCTTATGTGACACTTCATGTGGGCGCCGGGACCTTTAAACCGGTTTCGGCTCCCAGTATTGGCAAACACGACATGCATCAGGAGGAATTTATGGTGGGGCGGGGGCTGATCGATGACCTGCTGATCGGGGACCGGGAACTGGTCAGCGTTGGAACCACCACCATGCGCACACTGGAAAGTCTTTACTGGATCGGCGTGAAGCTATTGAATGGGTACCGGCCGGGCCATGATTTGGTCCGGCTTGAGCAATGGTTCCCTTACAGCTGGTCCGGCGACCTGCCTTCCGTCCCCGAAGCCCTCCGGGCCATTCTGCAGTGGATGGACCAGCGGAAAACAGAAAACCTGCGTGGTGAAACGGCCCTGATCATTGTGCCGGGTTACCGCTTTCAATTGGTGGATGTGCTGGTGACCAATTTCCACCAACCGCGAA
>JAWLHS010000153.1:0-5934 GCA_041690235.1 Bacteroidales bacterium | reverse complement strand
AGATAGGGGTTCAGGTCCAGGCTGCCCTGCCCGCAAAGTCCGCCGATCAATAAATCATTGCTGTACACCTTATGGGCCACGCTGATCACATATTCCGGAATCACCGGATTCACCTTTCCTGGCATGATGCTGCTGCCCGCCTGAACCGCAGGCAGGACCACCTCCGGCTGACCGGCCAGTCCGGAAGCCAGCAGCCGAAGGTCAGCCGACATCTTCTCCAGGTTAACGGCCAGGGCCTTCAAAATGGCGTGTACCTCCACCAGGCTGTCGAGGTTTTGTGTGGCATCTGCAAGATTCTCACTTCTGGCCAGGGGAAGGAGGGTCAGTTGTTGAAGCCGGGCAACGGCGTCCATGATAAAAAACCGGGGAACGGCAATTCCCGTTCCGGCGGCACCCCCGCCCAGATTGACAAGTTTCAGTCGCTCCTGACAACGGGAAACCCGCCACCAGTCGCGCGACAATGCTTCGCTGTAAGCACTGAAAAGCATGCCGTAAGAAGAGGGAACGGCCCTTTGCATCTCGGTATAAGCCATGCGCAGGTGGGACCTGCTGTCCCCCTCAATGCTTTCAACGGAAGATCTCAAGCGGTTGATGGCTCCCTCCAGACCTCTAAAAAGCAATATGGCGGAGACTCTTAATGCCGTAGGAACCACATCGTTGGTGCTTTGAAATACGTTGGCGTGCATGAAGGGATCCACCAGGTGATGGTCGCCAGGTTTTCCGCCCAGCCTGATGTTGGCAGCGTTGGCAATAATCTCGTTGACATTCATGTTGATCGAAGTGCCGGCCCCGCCCTGAAACGCAGGTACAATAAAATCAGGGAAGAATGCACCCCGGCTTGCCTCCCCGGCAACATGGCACATGGCATCCAGAACGGCATCAGATGGCAGGCTGTCCGGAAGATCTGCACCGGGGAAACTATCTCCTGCGGCCTTTCTATAAGCAATGACCGATTGATAACATGCCAGTTTAACCGTTGCAAGGGCCTCATACCATTCCAAATGAAAAATGGATTCGGAAGGGAAGTTCTTACGCGCGCGCAGGGAGTGGATCCCATACAAGGCATCTTTGGGGACGTCCAGTTCGCCCAGAATATCTTTTTCTGTCCTCATTGCATACAGCTTTCCTCAAAATTACACATTTGGATGAAAGAAATGAACCTTTAAACCATTCCCGTGTTTACCCATCGTTTATACCTGAAAATACACACTCTGTAAGCTAAATACCGCCTGCTGGGGTACAATATTCGCGCTTTGTCTTAAGAAAAAAAACAAAACCACTGAGTCTCATTGCTAAAAGGCTTTCCCTATGGATAATATGTTGATTTACCTGATTCCCATTGTCGGTGCAATTGCCATCGGCTTTACAGCCTTCCGGGCATCCTGGATCCGAAAACAGGAACAAGGAACCGAGAAGATGATAAAAATTGCCGGCTATATTTCAGATGGGGCCATGGCTTTTATTAAAGCGGAATATAAAATCCTGTCGGTATTCGTCCTTTCAATAGCCGTTTTACTGGCAGCGGCCACCGGAACCGAGAACTCCTCTCCCCTGGTGGCCGTTT
Organism: Bacteroidales bacterium; assembly: GCA_041690235.1. Taxonomy (GTDB): domain Bacteria; phylum Bacteroidota; class Bacteroidia; order Bacteroidales; family UBA7960; genus SLSG01. The sequence continues at coordinate 4,370 of JAWLHS010000153.1, read as the reverse complement.
CTTTTATCATGGGGGCATTCAGTTCAGGACTGGCAGGATTTATCGGACTGAGGATTGCCACCAAGGCCAATGTACGCACCACCCACGCAGCTCGGAGCGGACTCAACCAGGCTTTGAATATTGCCTTTACCGGCGGCAGCGTGATGGGCCTGGCGGTCGTCGGACTGGGTATTCTCGGACTGAGCTCCCTGTTCATTATTTACGCCCACTTATTTGGAACGGATAGCTTTTACAGCCTGAACAAGGTGCTCACGGTCGTTACAGGTTTCTCCTTCGGGGCTTCCTCTATTGCTTTGTTTTCCAGGGTTGGTGGTGGAATTTTCACGAAAGCGGCTGATGTGGGCGCCGACCTGGTGGGCAAGGTAGAGGCGGGCATTCCGGAGGACCACCCCCTGAATCCGGCAACCGTTGCCGACAATGTGGGCGACAATGTGGGTGATGTAGCCGGAATGGGGGCCGATTTGTTTGAGTCCTATGTAGGATCCCTCATCGCCGCAATGGTCTTGGGAGCCACCTTCCTCACCGCGACCTATACCGATGCTTTCAACGGACTATCACCGGTGGTTTTGCCCTTGCTGCTGGCCGGGGCAGGCATCTTTTCCTCCATCGCCGGAAGCTTTTTTATCAGGGTGAAAGAAGGAGGGAATCCGCAACATGCCCTAAACACCGGGCAATTGGTATCTGCAGCCATTATGATCGGCCTGTCCTATCTGATTATTATGAAGGTCTTCCCCTCAAGCCTGATGGTTGAGGACACCCTGTATGGTGGCATTGTCAGGGAAATTACGGGAATGAATATTTTCCTTTCATCACTCATCGGCCTGGTTGCCGGTTTGATCATCGGGTATTCTACGGAGTTTTTCACCGGACTGGGTTATTTTCCGGTGCGCATCATTGCCCGCCAATCCACTTCCGGATCGGCCACCAACATCATATCAGGTTTGGGCATCGGCATGCTCTCAACCATCATACCCATCATCACCATTGCCACAACGATTGTATTGGTGTTTCATTTAAGCGGTCTTTATGGCATTGCCATTGCCGCCGTGGGGATGCTGTCCAATCTGGGCATACAGTTATCGGTCGATGCCTACGGCCCCATTTCCGACAATGCCGGGGGGATTGCCGAAATGGCCGAGTTGCCCTCAGAGGTCAGGGAGCGGACCGATAAGCTGGATGCGGTGGGCAATACAACAGCAGCCATCGGGAAAGGCTTTGCCATAGGATCGGCTGCACTGACCGCTCTGGCCCTGTTTGGCGCTTATATGACGGCGGCCGGTATCACTTCCATTGATGTATCCGTTCCGATGGTTATGGCCGCTGTATTCATTGGGGCCCTGATGCCTTATGTGTTTTCTGCCCTTACCATAAAAGCGGTAAGCGATGCCGCCCAATCGATGATTGAGGAAGTGCGGCGCCAGTTCAAAACCATTGAACCGCTGAAAAAGGCCCTGGAGGTAATGAAAAGGAATTACCAGCAGGGCACCCACCCGAGCACCTGGAGCGACAAAGACATTCAGGTTCTGAATGATGCCGAAGGGACTCCTGAGTATGAAAAATGCGTGACCATTTCTACGAAAGCGGCCCTCAGGGAGATGATCATTCCGGGGGTAATTGCAGTGGCTGTGCCTGTGGTTGTCGGACTGAGTATGGGCGCGGAGGCCCTCGGAGGCTTGCTGGCGGGAGTCACCGTGTCGGGGGTGCTATTGGCGATCTTCCAGTCGAATGCGGGCGGCTCGTGGGACAATGCCAAGAAACTCATCGAACAGGGAATAATCCATAACGGGGAAAGACACGGGAAAGGTTCGGAAGCCCATAAAGCGGCCGTTGTCGGAGATACGGTTGGCGACCCCCTGAAGGACACCTCCGGACCCTCTTTGAACATCCTGCTGAAGCTGGTATCCATCGTTGCGCTGGTGCTGGCGGGTTCTGCATTTTAATCCAGGCTGACGGGCCAGGGAACAAGCAGTGATTTTTTTCGGAAATCGGTCGGATTTCTGTTATATTTGAAGAACCATCGTTTGGTGTTCATCGACCTGCATCATGAAAAAACAATGGATCTTTACCGTTCTGCTTACCTTTTCTGCCGCAACGGCGACCTCCCAACCCGATGCCTATCCCTGGGCCATTGGTTTCCACGGCGGAAAAAATGAGTATTCGGGCGACAGGGGAAACGCCATGTTCAATCTCAGCAAGGCCTTTTACGGCTTTGCAGGCATCTCTCTTTACAGGAATCTTGGTTCCTCGTTCGACCTGGGAATATCGGGAAGCAGTGGACATTATGGCTATTATAACACCCCGGAGAATCGTTTTCTGGGGAGAAAAACGGACGCCTCCATTTTACTGACCTACAAACTCAACAACGGGTATATTCTCCATGAAGAGGCACGGTTTGCTCCGGGAGTGGTTGTCGGACTGGGTGTTGCAGCATACAGCGAAATTGCAGGTCAGGACGGATACATCAATGCCGGGGATGCGGACCTTATTTTTCAGTATGGTGCACGGCTCAGGTTCGGCCTTACAGAACGAATGGCCCTGCAATACCAGCTGACATCCAATTTCACCAATGAAGACAAAAGGGATTATTGGGTGAAAAACAAGAACGATCATTACCTGATGCACAGTGTCGGATTGGTTTTCTGCCTGGGAAGGAAAAAAGAAACCGTGATCCGGCCACAAGCCCTTCCCCTGCCGGAAGCTGAGCCAGACAAAAACGATCCTGCGGACATTACACATCCGCCCGTCCCGACCACCGGGCAAAGAACCGGCCAAGACCCCGCACCGGCTTCCATCCCCACCCCGGAAGATCTTTTGTTTGATACGGGGCGGTTCAGGATTCTTCCCGAACATCATCCCCTTCTGGATGAAGTGGTGAAGATCCTGCAGAACAACCCGTCCTATACCCTGGAGATACAGGGGCATACCGACAATGCGGGTCTGCCGGCCGACAATATGATTCTGTCCAATCAACGGGCAGAAGCAGCCAAAGCTTTTCTCCTGGCCCGTGGACTCAATATGGAACGAATGACCACTTCTGCCTTCGGAGAACACAATCCCGCAGCCGACAATGCCACCGAGGAAGGCCGCAGCCTGAACCGCAGGGTCACATTCATAATCATTGTGCCCTGACCCTGCAACCAAAGCCCTCCGGCCATTTGACAATGTGCCTGATTTTTCATACCTTTACGAGTCAAACTACTTAGGATTCAAGGTTTTTCATGTCGATGGCCGTGGCCGTTGATTCGGAAATATTGTCAAACCAAAAAATACCAACAATGAAAGTAAGAACATTGGTCACCTATTCACTGGTCGGAATGGGAGCCGCCTGGCTCTTTTCTTCCATGCAGAATGAACCCAGGATCCCCAAAGAAAAAAAACAAGGTCCCAGGGTAGCCGTCCTGGTAGCCGATGGTTTCCACGATGGCGAAGCCTATATGCCCATCGGATACCTGACCAATAAAGGGGCAAAAATTACCGTCATCGGGCCGGGTGCAGGGATCGTAAAGGCCTACAACAGCGAATTCACCATTTCAATTGAAAAAGCCGTATCGGAAGTCTCGGTGGGAGATTTCGATGCCCTGATTATTCCCGGTGGGCATGCCCCCGGCGTGCTGCGCGAAAACGAAAATGCCGTGGCTTTTGCCAGGACGTTTTTTCTTTCCGGAAAGCCAACGGCGGCCATTTGCCACGGACCACAGGTTCTGATCACTGCCGGCGTGCTTGATGGAAAAACCTGTACCGGGGTGGGAGGAATTCGGGAAGAGCTGGAAGCGGCCGGCGCAACCTATCTGGACCAGCCCCTGGTGATCGACGGCAACCTGATTACCTCCCGGGTGCCGGCCGACCTGAACGATTTTGCCGTGGCCATCGCCCAGGCCATCGTAAAATAGGATTGCATGGAATAAATGGGAAAGGGTTCCCGTAATGCATTGGAATACACCCATGGGAACACCAACATTGATCATGGCCCCCTTCAAGGGGCTCACCACCAAGGCCTTCAGAAATGCTCACGCAAGGCATTTCGGAGGCTTTGATGTTTACATGGCCCCCTTTGTATCGGGGCTGGGCCATCACCAGGTCAGGCCGGCCCGGCTGAGCGACCTCACCCCCATCGAAGACAACCTCTGTCCCACCATTCCCCAGATTATCTCCACACAGGCAGAGGAGATTATTTTGTTTGGAAAAAGCCTGAAAGATCATGGCTATACCCACCTGAACTGGAACCTCGGCTGTCCGTTTCCGAGGATTGCCAACAAGAAGAAGGGTTGTGGACTGTTGCCCTATCCCGATGAAATGGACAGAATCCTTTTCAGGGTATTTTCCGAACTACCGGTGGATCTCAGCATCAAAACCCGGCTGGGGTATGCCCA
>JAWLHS010000152.1:0-6011 GCA_041690235.1 Bacteroidales bacterium | reverse complement strand
GACCACCACATACGGGCACTTTGGAAGAACCGCCCATACAGGAGAGGTGGAGGTGAAATACCGCGATGACCATACCTTTGAGAAAGTGGTCGATGGTCAGACGAAATGGTTCAAAAATGTGGCGTTTTTTGCATGGGAAAAACTCGACCGGGTCGAAGACCTGAAAAAAGCCTTTCGTATTCAATAATACCTGTAGTAGCCTTCCCGGATAATCCGTTCGTAAACCTTTTCGGGCAGTAAGTACCTGGGGTCCTTCCCCTGACCGACCATTTGGCGGATATGTGTTGAAGAGATTTCCAACAGGGGGGCTTTCACCCGCGTAATATGCGGGTGGGAAACCGGAGGCCGGCCCTTCGTGCCGGGCCGGGGATAAACCAGTATCTGAATCATGTCCATGATCTCCCGGTAGTCCTTCCACTGGTCGAATACGGCCAAATTATCCGATCCGATCAACAGAACAAACTCCCTTCCCGGATATGCCTCGGACAGTTTTTTCAATGTGCAGATGGTGTAAGATGGGGTGCCCATTTGAAGCTCCACATCACATGGGCTGAAGCGGGGGTTCTTTTCCAAAGCCAGGTTCACCAGCTCCAGGCGAAGGTGCTCCGGCAAAAGCTGGTCCCCGGTCTTGAGGGGGTTTTGTGGAGAAACCACAAACCAGACCGCTGCCAGTCCCTCAAACGCCAGCATGTGCTGGGCAATGATCAAATGCCCGGTATGGATGGGGTTGAAAGAACCAAACAAGAGTCCCGTTGTTGTTTTTTTCCCTGTCTTCATGCCATCTTATTATGGGGAAGATCCAAAAAGGCTTTAACCATTTGAACAGCCTTCTGTATGGCGTCTTCCAGCCTGTCGTTGATAACTTCCCTGTCGAATTGTCCGGCAAAAGACATTTCCTTTTTTGCCTTGCCAATGCGCTTATTCAGGCTTTCTTCGGTTTCGGTTTTACGCAGAATAAGGCGTTTTTTCAGTTCTTCCACGGAGGGGGGCTTGACAAAAACCGCCAGGGCCTGCTCTTTGTACTGTTTTTTGATGTTGAGTGCACCGGCCACATCCACATCAAAGATCACATCCCTGCCGCTGCTCCGGATTCGTTCCACTTCGCTTTTCAGGGTTCCGTAAAAGCTTCCCGGGTACACCTCCTCCCACTCGAGAAACTCACCCAGTTCGATCTTTTCCCGGAAGGCCTCCGGACTGAGGAAATAATAGTCGACCCCATTCTGTTCTCCGGGCCTCATGGGACGGCTGCAGGCCGAAATGGAAAAGGCCAGCGAAGGAATTTCTGAAAGCAGCGCCCTGACGATGCTTGTCTTACCCGCCCCTGAGGGGGCGGAGAAAATGACCAGTTTGCCCGCCATGGTTCAGAGAATATTCATTAATTGTTCCTTGATCTTTTCCAGCTCATCTTTCATCTGGACCACGATTTTCTGGATGTCGGCATCGTTGGCCTTGCTGCCAATGGTATTGATCTCACGTCCCATTTCCTGTCCGATAAACCCAAGCTTTTTCCCTTGCGACTGGCCCTCGGCCATGGTCTCATTGAAATAGTCCAGGTGTTTTTGCAGCCGCACCTTCTCTTCCGAAATATCCAGCTTTTCAAGGTAGTAAATCAGCTCCTGCTCAAATCGATTGGGGTCTGACTGCAGGCCCTCTTTCAGTTCACCCAATGCTTTTTGCAGCCTGTCTTTCAGCATTTTAAAGCGATTTTCCTCGAAAGCCGGAATCCGGGAAAGCAGTTCGCCGATGGCTTTGATGCGTGTTTTCAGGTCGGCTTCCATATGGTCCCCCTCCGAAACCCTGAAGGCATCGGTTTGTTGCAGGGCCTCTATCACCGCTTCAAGCACAAGGCCCCACTCTTCCTGGTCCACCTCCTGGGTGGGCTGCCTGAGCACCTCGGGCAACCTGAGCAGTGAAGGCAAAAGGTCGGCCGAAACCGGGGCGCCCAACTCCCCGGCCAGCTCCATCAGCTCCGAATAATACTTTGCCACCAGGGGTTTGTTCAGGCTGAGGGATTGCTGGGTGATTGCATTTTCGAAGCTGAAGCTTAGCTCTGCCTTGCCCCGGACCAGGGACCGGGCCAGGAGGTTTCTAAGCTCCTGTTCCTTGTCCTTGTACTGAAGGGGGAGCCTCAACGACAGATCGAGGGTTTTGCTGTTCAGGGTGCGGATTTCGACCGAAAGGTTTTTGTCCCCCACTTGGGTGACCGCCTTGCCGAACCCGGTCATCGACTTGATCATAGGTTTTTTTTGCAAATATAACACAAAAGGGTCAGGAACCCTCGTGCGGATGCTTCCCGTCTTCCGGCCTTCCGATACCCCGAAAATCAACCCCATGTAAATTTAGGGATTGCCGGCAGGTCAAACCGTGAAAAAATGTATTTTTGTTTTGTCCACTGGTGTGTCGTTTCAGGCCCGCCGGTTACAGGGAGGTGTCCATGATTTGCACAAAGGATTTTTATGGTATCGTCGGATGGTTTTCCCTTCTTCTCGTGCTTGCTCTTCTTCTGATGGCGGCCCCGGCCGGTGCGCAGAGGTTCCGCGGGGGATTTCAGGCCGGACTGACGGCCAGCGAGGTGTCGGGAGACCGCTCAGGCGGGCCCAACCGCCTGGGATGGTTTGCCTCCGTGTATACCGATTTCGGGTTTTCTACCCACACCTACTGGCAGCTCGAGTTAATGTACATCCAGAAGGGAAGCAGGGAGTTTAACAACCCGGAGAAACCCGAGGACGGAGTGTTTCGCGACTACAGGTTCAATCTTCAGTACGTGGAGATTCCGGTATTGTTTAAGTTTGACTTTTCGGTCTTCGAACGACTGCCCTATGCCAATTGGCTGACAGGGGAGGCAGGCCTTTCCCTTTCCAGGGTTGTGGGGCATTATGAGACGAATGATGAAGGGGTGGAGAATACGGATCTGATGGCTGTCGATCGACCCTTCAGGCCCTTTGAGCTCAATGTGTTGATCGGGCTCTATTTTCCGCTCAGGGAGAACCTGAACGTTCATTTCAGGTATTCGCAGGGGGTGACCCCCGTCAGGCCCCATGCCGGCGGAACCCAAACCTGGTATAACCGCGGGCAATACAACTCGGTCTGGTCATTGGGAATGTCCTTCCTGCTTTTTTAATCCGAAGTAAACTCAGTCCGGATGTCAATGTAGGATGGGTAAGGGATCAACCGGCCTCCGACCTTGATGTAAGGCTTGATCCGCAGGGTGATTCGTGTGGCCGATCCCCCAAGGTCCGCCAGGTTCAGTCCGAAGTTGATCATGACCAGCTGGGATTCCCCCTGCAAAACGCTTTTCAGGTCTGCTTCTGCCGGAACGTGGAAGGTGGCGACGCCGCCGTATGCCGGGATCACCACGCGGTCCGCATAAGTGCCCCGGGTCATTTCGATATCGTCGATCAGCAGTATCCAGTCGGCCCGGTCCAGGGCCGCATCGTCGGAATTCGGGTTTCTGACATCCACCAATACCTTTAGGCTTAGGGGGAAGTGTTCTGAACCGGCTGCCTCGTAAAGGGTGACGGCATCGGCCAGGTTCACATCTGCCATGGTCTGCACGTTCTGCACGTTCACCCCGGCCAGGGTCACATCCTCCACCCCTGTGAGACGAAACTCACAGCGGGAAAGAGATTGGAGTTCCTTTGAAGAATCGCAGCCTGCCAGGATCGCGGACAGGGAGATCAAAACCAAAAACCCCTTTAAACCGGTAATGATGTTTTTCGTCGTTTCCATACTTGCCTGGCCTTGTCTGGGGGCCAGTCCGTTGATTTTTTTTACATTGTAAAGTTACCCCAATTTTTTTACATATCAGTGGGGTCCCCTGCCCCCGGGGATTAAGGGATGAAAACCCCGTTTCCCATGGGTTGTTATTTTGATCGCGGGAGTTAAATAATTGTTAGCAAAACATTAATTTAACATCAAAGGATTCCAAAGGGGTGCCTCTTCATGGTTATTCTGCCTACCTTTGCGTCAATCAACCGTTTTGGGAAACCCAATACCCGGTAAAAATATGAACAACCAGGATTACACCATCCTGTTGGTCGATGATGAACCCGATATTCTGGAATTCCTCGGCTACAGCCTGAAGAAGGAAGGGTTCAGGGTATATACGGCCTTAAACGGACGGGAGGCCATAGACCAGGCACGCAAGATTCGTCCGCACCTGATCATTCTGGATGTGATGATGCCCGAAATGGACGGCATCGAAACCTGCCGGGAGATGAGAACCAATCCCGAGCTGGGGCCAAGCATCATTGCCTTTTTGACCGCCCGCAACGAAGATTATTCCCAGTTGGCGGGATTCGATGCCGGGGGAGACGATTACATTGCCAAACCCATCAAACCCAGTTTACTGATTGGCCGGGTAAAGGCATTGTTGCGTCGCTTTGGTCGTATGGAGGAAACCCCTGAAGGATTGCGGGTTGCCAACCTGCTTATCGACCGGGATCGTTACCTGGTGATGAAAGACGGGGAGAAACTGGTTCTGCCAAAGAAGGAGTTTGAACTGCTCAGTCTGTTGGCTTCCAAGCCCAACAAGGTCTTTTCGCGCGAAGAAATATTTTCCGCTGTCTGGGGCAGTGATGTGGTGGTGGGCGACCGTACCATCGATGTGCATGTCCGCAAAATCCGGGAAAAGATTGGAATTGAAAACATCCGGACCGTGAAAGGGGTCGGGTATAAGTTTGAAATTTAACAGTCCTGCCGGTATTGTTTTCTGATCCGGACATATGCAGGCCCGCGGACGGGCAATTCCGGAAAAATAAACCATCAGTCAGCCAACCCATGCAAAATTACACACCCCTGAGGTTATCACTGATTGCGGCTTTGCTGGTTGCCGGTATGTTTGTTTTGTTGTTTGTTTTTTCTTCCCTTTATTTTTTCGGCTACTTAGCCTGGAAACCCTTGTTACTCGGAATGACCGGGTTGTTTGTCTTTACCTTTTTCCTGTTCAAGATAGTGCTGGAGAAATTTATCTATGAAAAAATCCGTCTCATTTACAAGACCATCCACGATCTGAAGGTTCCAAAAGGACAGCAAAAGGCCGTGGTTTATTCCAAAGACGACATTCTGAACCGCACCAACCAGGAGGTGCTCGACTGGGCCAGGGACAAAAAAAAGGAAATCGACGACCTGAAACGGCTGGAGGCCTACCGCCGCGAATACCTGGGCAATGTGTCGCATGAGCTCAAGACCCCCATATTCAACATCCAGGGTTATGTGCTGACCTTGCTCGACGGGGCGCTGGATGATCCGGAGATCAATCGCAACTACCTCCTGCGGGCCGAGCAGAGCATCAACAGGATGATTTCCATCGTGGAGGACCTCGAGGTCATTTCCCGATTTGAATCGGGAGAGCTGAAACTGAGGTTCGAAAGCTTTGATATGCTGTCCCTGACCAGGGAGGTAATGGAGTTTCTTGAGATTGAAGCCGGCAGGAAGGGCATTCAGTTATATTTTGCCCGGACATACGATGCGCCGGTGATGGTACATGCCGACCGGGAACGCATCAGGCAGGTGCTGACCAACCTGATGGTCAATTCCATCAAATATGGCACGGAGAACGGACGCACCAAGATCAGTTTTTTCGATATGGATGAACACATACTGGTCGAAGTGACAGACAGTGGCATCGGCATCCCGCGTGAAGAGCTTCCCCGGGTATTCGAACGCTTTTACAGGGGGGATAAAAGCAGGAGCCGGAAACTGGGAGAGGGAGGGTCCGGACTTGGCCTGGCCATCGTTAAGCACATCATTGAAGCCCATACCCAGACCATCAATGTGCGCAGCACACCCGGCGTGGGGACCACCTTTGCCTTTACCCTGAAAAAGGGGAACCGGTCCGCCTGAAAAAAGCGGAATCCTCCAGATGAAATAGCTATTTTAATATTTTGATAATCAGATACTAATGTTAAAATCGTTAATATCTTGGTTAATAACTTTTTCTTTAAAAAATGATAAATAATTTTATTTTTACCATTCTCCGAAAACAGTTCGTGCGCTGTGCAGGGACGGGG
>JAWLHS010000151.1:0-6118 GCA_041690235.1 Bacteroidales bacterium | reverse complement strand
ATTCCGGGATGGGAAGAGGGATTCCTGCACCTCAGGGTGGGCGATAAAGCCCGGCTTCTTATTCCGGATCACATGGCATACGGGAGCAGGGGGCGTGGATCCATTCCACCCAAGGCCGATTTGGTGTTTGATGTGGAGGTACTTGAGGCGCGGCAGCCCAGGCAACCACTGCCTTTTGATGTGGGAGAGCAACAGCCCCTGGTTACGGAATCCGGTCTGCAGCTCATCATTATTGAGGAAGGAAGCGGGAGCAGGCCTTCCAAAGGGGATGTGCTGGTCGTGCATTATTCCGGTTACCTGTCAGACGGAACCTTGTTTGATTCCTCCCTGCAACGAAACGAAGCTTTCCGGTTTGTGCTGGGAAGCGGCCAGGTTATCGCGGGATGGGACGAAGGCTTTGGCTTGCTGAGAAAAGGAGCCAAGGCCAGGTTGGTTGTACCTCCCGGGCTTGGTTATGGCCAACAGGGACGTGGTCCCGTTCCCTCCGGCGCTACTTTGATTTTTGATGTTGAACTGATTGATATAGAATAATTGAAACAGGAATTTATTTCTTTATCCATGAATCTCTTACAGATTTCCTGGGATGTAAGTCCAGAAATTTTCAGGATCGGAAGCCTGGCCGTCAGATGGTATGGACTTTTTTGGGCCCTGTCTTTTTACCTGGGTTACGAAATCATGTTCCGCATCTTTAAAAGGGAGGGACTCCCTTTAAAACAGGTCGACCAATTGCTGCTATATATGGCTGCAGGCAGCATCATTGGTGCCCGGCTCGGTCATTGCTTCTTTTATGACTTTGACTATTACATCAGCAATCCGGTCGAGATTCTGATGATCTGGAGGGGCGGGCTGGCCAGTCACGGGGGCGCGGCTGGAATATTGCTGGCCCTATACTATTACCAGAAGAAAGTCAGCAATCAGTCGTTCTGGTGGCTGTTGGATCGCCTGGTCATTCCCGTGGCCCTGGGTGCCTTTTTCATTCGAATGGGAAATCTGATGAACTCGGAAATTTACGGTATTGAGACTTCCCTTCCCTGGGGATTTATTTTTGAGGCAAGGGGTGAGTTGTTGCCAAAACATCCGACGCAAATCTATGAAGGCCTGGCTTATTTGCTGTTATTCATTGCCCTGGGATGGTTATACCTTAAAAAGTCCCCCCTCCCGAAGGATGGTTTTTTGGCCTCATTGTTTGCCATTGTCATGTTTTCCGCCCGTTTTTTCATTGAGTTCATCAAGGAGGATCAGTCTGCTTTCGAAGCGGATATGGCTCTGAATATGGGACAATGGCTGAGTCTTCCCCTGCTGCTTTTCGGTATTTATATGATGATCCGGACCTGGCCACCGCGGGAGAAGCAGGCCGGTTAATCCGTTGCCGGATCAGTCATGATAAATCAAAAATATGCTCGCCCGCTTGTGCAGGTCGGGCATTTTTTTCTTCCATTCCCTGATGGGTTTTGTGGCTATAAATTCCGAAGGAAGGCTCAGGTCACTGGCAATGCAAAGAAGGGTTTCATCCCGGCAGCAAAGAATCAGGTCAGCGGTCAGCTGATTGTTGCGGAAGGGGGCTTCCATAAAAATCTGTGTCTGGTCATGCTGGTAGGCCGTTTGCTCTATGTCTCTGATTTTTTTTTGACGCAGGTTCTTTGGTATGGGCAGGTAGCCGTGAAATGCAAACTGCTGGCCGTTAAAACCTGAGGCCATTAAGCCAAGTAAAATGGAACTGGCCCCGACAAGAGGGACCACCCGAATTCCCTTGGTATGGGCAAGCCGTACAATCGCCTGTCCGGGATCCGCTACGCAGGGACTTCCTGCCTCGGAAAGGAGTCCGATATCAGCATGCATGGAAGCGGCATCCAAATATCCCGGGATGTCGGTCGGCCTGGTATGTTTGTTTAAAACCAGGAAAGTCACTTCTTCGAAGGGGACGATAAAACCTGCCATTCTTAAGAAACGCCTGGCCGAACGGATGTTCTCAACGATGAATGTGCGCAGATGTCCGATTCGTTCCAGGTTGCCTGCCGGCCAAACAGCACCGGCGGATTCTCCGCCCAAATCGGAGGGGATGAGGAACAACCTGGGTGTAGTGTGATGCGGGTTGGTCATAGGGAAAATGCGGGCATTAACGGTTGTTGAACGAGCGGTTCTCCAGCCAGGGCAGGCGATATAAATCAACATTACCTCCCGAGAGGATCAGGGCGATCTTTTTCCCCGCGAACCGCTCCCTGTGTTCCAGCATGACCGCCAGGGGAACTGCTGCGCTGGGTTCCACGATGATTTTCATCCGCTCCCAAATCAAAAACATGGCCTCAGTGATGGCTTCTTCCGTGCAGGTCAGGATGTCTTTCACCCCATCCATGATGATGGGAAATGTCAAACTGCCCAGGGAAGTCCGGAGACCATCGGCCATGGTCTGGGGGTTGTCGGATGGAATGAATTGTTTTTGCTGAAAGGACTTCCAGGCATCGTTTGCCATAAAAGGCTCTGCACCAAACACATGTGTTTTTTCAGCAAAATACCTGGTGCTCAGGATGGTTCCGCTTAATAGCCCGCCACCGCCCACCGGGGCCATGATGATATCCGGGGACCCGGTGGCCTCAAACACCTCGGCCGCGGCACTGGCCTGGCCTGCAATGATGCGGTAATCATTGTAGGGATGAATTTCCACGGCACCGGTTTGTGCCATGACCTTTTCAAGTGTTGCCTCCCGATCCGCCAGGGTGGGCAGGCAGAATGTAATCTCACCGCCGTATGCCCTGACGGCTTCAACTTTGATACGGGGGGCCGATTCCGGCATCACGATATATGCCTTGATTCCACGGAGACCGGCCGCAAGGGCAAGGGCCTGGGCGTGGTTTCCGGAAGAATGGGTTGCAACGCCTCGTGCGGCATCCTCCCTGGATAAGGTCATTACCGCATGGGTGGCCCCGCGAAATTTAAAGGCCCCTCCCTTCTGGAAGTTTTCGCACTTAAATACCAGCTCGGCACCAAGCATGCGGTTGATGGTGGCATTTGTCAAAATGGGGGTCCGGTGAATATGGGGGGCAATGAGTCGCCTGACATCCTGAATGGTTTCTTTGTCCGGCAACGTATTCATGATTCAGGGTTTTGGAATTTCTTCACCTGTTCCACAATGTTTTCACAGGCCCTGTCCAGCATTTGGTACACATTCAAAAAGCCATCCGGTCCGCCGTAATATGGGTCGGGAACCTGCAGGTCCTCCCCTGGACGGCTTGTGTTCATGATGAGATCCACCTTATCCCGGTCGGCCGGCCCACGGGCCAGGGATACCAGGTCTTTGTAATTTGACCGGTCCATGGCAAATATCCTGTCATAACGGTCAAAATCCTCCCTGGTGAATTTTCGTGCCCGCTGACCAGATAGATCGATCCCATGCTTCAGGGCGATCTGCCGGGATCGCTCGTCGGGCGGCTCACCCGCATGATAGGCAGCAGTCCCCGCAGATTCTACTACGCCTTCAATCGAATGATTCCTGAATTTGTGCTTTAATATGCCTTCGGCCAGTGGCGATCGGCAAATATTACCCAGACAAACCATCAGCACTTTCATAGCAACTACAGCTTCACCTTGATCATGTGTTCGAGTTCATCCACATACCTCTTAAAGGATTTGTCGGTGTCTGAAAGGTTCTTAACGGTCTTGCAGGCATGAAGCACGGTGGCGTGGTCCTTGTTCCCGCATTTGGTGCCAATGGCTGCCAAAGACGACTTGGTGAAGGTTTTTGAAAAGAACATGGCCAGTTGCCGGGCCTGTACAATTTCCCTCTTTCGGGTCTTGGAATTGATTTTTTCGACGGGGATGTTGAAATAGTCACATACCATTTTCTGAATGTACTCCACCGTAATTTCCCTGGGGGAATTCTTTACAAACTTTTCAATGACCTTGGACGCCAGGGCAGGAGTGATCTCCTTTTTGTTCATGGAGGACTGCGCGAGAATGGAAATCAGCGCCCCTTCCATTTCCCGGATGTTGGTTGTGATGCTTGTAGCAATCAGATCAATGACCTCGTCCGGCATTTCAACGCCGTCGTTGTATATCTTTTTTTGGAGGATGGCCAGGCGGGTTTCATAATCAGGAACCTGCAAGTCAGCCGATAAGCCCCACTTAAACCGGGAGAGCAGCCTGGGCTCAATGCCTTTCATTTCAACCGGGGGCAGGTCACTGGAAATAACAATCTGTTTCCCGCTCTGATGCAAGTGATTGAAGATGTGGAAAAAAACATCCTGGGTCTTTTCCTTTCCAGCCAGGCAGTGGATATCATCAACAATGAGGACATCGATCATCTGGTAGAAATGAATAAAATCGTTTTGGTTATTGTTTCTGACCGAATCGATGAATTGGTTTGTAAACTGTTCTGAAGAAACGTACAAAACGGTCTTTTCCGGGAAATGGGTTTTTACCTCAATGCCGATGGCGTGAGCCAGGTGTGTTTTTCCCAGTCCATTGGCGCTGTATATAAGCAAGGGATTGAACGAAGTCTTCCCCGGATTCTGCCCCACAGCCAGTCCCGCGCTTCGCGCCAAACGGTTGCAATCTCCCTGTATGAAATTTTCAAAATTGTAAGAGTCGATCAGTTGCGGGTGAATATTTAGCTTTTTCAGTCCCGGGATCACAAAAGGGTTTGGAATGCCTTTTTCTTTGTTCAGGTCAATGGGCAGATTGACCGGGGGATTTTTTAGGGCTTTTTTATTCAGGGTCGGGGCATGAACGGTAAAGGGCTGTGAATGGGAATTCGAAAAGGAATTGTCCATGATTATGCTGTACTCCAGGCGTCCCTCCGTGCCAAGCTCTTTTTTGATGGTCTTTTTTAATAAGTCAATGTAGTGCTCTTCCAGCCACTCATAGAAAAACTGGCTTGGTACCTGAAGCGTCAGCACATTGTTATGTAGTTGGATGGGCTTGATGGGGGCAAACCATGTGGCAAAACTATTCGGACTGATATTATCCTTAATCACTCGCAAACAATCAGACCAGACCTTCTCGTAATTTTGCGCCATCGGTTCGAACATTGTCTTTTTTGGTTCTCAATTTCCCCTTACTTGATAATCAGAGACTACAGGCCGGCCGTTTTCTCGAAGGAATTCTTAACAAATTTTTGGAAAAAATAGTTAAGAAAAAAATTTTATACCTCTTGTTTTTCAATAATTTTTGTCGTATATGCTTCGACCAATTTTTTATTGGAAGCGGTTTCAATGACCACCTCCATTTTTCCCAGGTAGACGCCACCCGAACCCGCCTGTCCGATATAAACCGGTTGCTGTTCCAGGTTGATGGCTACTTCCGGGGGGTCAAGCCGGCGGTGGGTATGTCCTCCGATAATAATGTCCGTGAACCGGGTGGCCTGTGCCACCATATAATCGCTGGCCCTCTCGGAATCGTACCTGAAGCCCAAATGCGACAAACAGATGATCAGTTCACAGCGTTTCTTTTGCTTCAGTTCAGTCTCCATTTCCCTTGCAACCTCAATCGGGTCCAGGTACCTGGTGTCTCCGGTAAGATTGCTTCCGACGAGTCCGGCCGGATCGATGCCCAGACCATAAATCCCAATGACAATGTCATTCCGTTCCAGAACCAGGTATGGAATTGTCTGGCCCCGGAGGATCGTACCGGAGAAATCATAATTGGAGCAAACGAAGGGAAAGCTTGCATTGGGCAGGACCTTATGAAGACCATCCATTCCGTTGTCGAATTCATGGTTGCCAATGGTTGCTGCATCGTAACCCATATGGCTCATTAATTTTAGTTCGACCTCCCCTCCGTACATATTATAGTAAGGCGTTCCCTGAAAAATGTCTCCGGCATCCAGTAGCAACAGGCCGGGATCGGACCGCCGGTAATGCTTCACCAGCGCAGCCCTTCTGGCATAGCCTCCCATACCCGGAACATTGGGGTCATTGGCCGGATAAGGGTCTATCCGGCTGTGGGTATCATTGGTGTGAAGAATGGTGATTCGCTTAAGCCCCGATTGCTCAAAGGCTGCGGCTGACAATCCGGTGAAGGCGCCTATTCCGGCAAGGCTTGCCATTTTCAGAAAGTCTCTTCTGCTTGTTCGGTTCATGAAATTTTATTTTAACAAAGGCCGTGGCCTTCATTGTTCAACCAT
>JAWLHS010000150.1:0-6157 GCA_041690235.1 Bacteroidales bacterium | reverse complement strand
GCGAGCGGTCAGCACAACGGCCGAAGGGCCGGTGCAGCTCTGGGAATCACACCGGCGAGCGGTCAGCACAACGGCCGAAGGGCCGGTGCAGCTCTGGGAATCACACCGGCGAGCGGTCAGCACAACGGCCGAAGGGCCGGTGCAGCTCTGGGAATCACACCGGCGAGCGGTCAGCACAACGGCCGAAGGGCCGGTGCAGCTCTGGGAGCCATATCGGCGAGCGCCAGCGAAAGGTTGAACCAGCGAGCGCCAGGCAGAGTAAAATAAAAAAGCTGCTCCAAATCCGGAGCAGCTTTTTTATATTGAGACAGCTAATCGGCAGGGCATTCATGCAGGCCCCGCCTATCTATGGAAACGGGTGATTACATCATTCCACCCATGCCGCCCATTCCTGGGTTCATCGGCATCTCAGGCTTGTCCTCCTTGATGTCGGCCAGCACGCACTCGGTGGTGAGAAGCATTCCGGCAACAGAGGAAGCGTTTTCAAGGGCCACGCGGGTCACCTTGGTGGGATCAATAACACCTGACTCATAAAGGTTTTCATAGGTTTCGGTACGGGCATTGTAGCCATAGTCCTTCTTGCCTTCTTTTACCTTCTGAACCACGATGGAACCTTCAACACCCGCATTTTCAACGATCATCCGCAGCGGCTCTTCGAGGGCCTTGCGTACGATGGCTGCGCCGGTATTCTCGTCTTCATTGTCGCCCTTAAAGTCAATCAGCGCATCAATGGCACGGATGTAAGCGATGCCACCGCCGGGAACGATTCCTTCTTCAACGGCTGCACGGGTTGCGTGCAATGCATCGTCGAAGCGGTCTTTCTTTTCCTTCATTTCCATTTCACTGGCGGCACCCACGTAAAGTACGGCAACACCTCCGGCCAGTTTGGCCAGGCGCTCCTGCAGCTTTTCGCGGTCGTAATCGCTTGTGGTGTTTTCCATCTGGGCCTTGATCTGGCTGATGCGGGCCTTGATGTTTTCCTTGTCGCCTTTTCCGCTGACAATGGTGGTGTTGTCTTTGTCGATCGTGATCTTCTCGGCACGACCCAACTGGGACAGGTCTGCATTCTCAAGCTTATAACCTTGCTCTTCGCTGATCACGGTACCTCCTGTCAAAATGGCGATGTCTTCCAGCATGGCCTTGCGGCGGTCTCCGAATCCGGGTGCTTTCACAGCGGCGATTTTCAGTGAACCGCGCAGCTTATTAACAACCAGGGTGGCAAGGGCTTCCCCGTCAACATCTTCGGAGATGATCAACAGGGGTTTGCCGGTCTGAACGACTTTTTCCAACACAGGGAGGAAGTCCTTCATCGTGCTGATCTTCTTGTCGTGGATCAGGATGTAGGGATCTTCATAAACCACTTCCATTTTGTCGGTATCGGTAACGAAGTAAGGGGAAATGTATCCGCGGTCGAACTGCATCCCTTCAACCACTTTGACGCTGGTTTCAGTACCCTTGGCCTCTTCGATGGTGATGACGCCTTCTTTTTTCACCTTGCCCATGGCCTCAGCGATCAAGGCACCGATCGAGGGGTCGTTGTTGGCAGAGATGGAGGCAACCTGCTCGATTTTATCAATGCTGTCGCCAACTTCAACGGACTGTTTGCGGAGGTGTTCCACAACCAGTGCAACCGCCTTGTCGATACCACGCTTCAAATCCATCGGGTTGGCACCGGCAGTTACGTTCTTCAGGCCGTGGGTAATGATGGACTGTGCCAAAACGGTAGCTGTTGTGGTTCCGTCACCGGCCACATCGGCCGTTTTGCTGGCCACTTCCTTTACCATCTGGGCGCCCATGTTTTCAATGGCATCCTCCAGCTCAATTTCTTTTGCAACGGTTACGCCATCCTTGGAAATGGCCGGTGCGCCGTATTTTTTGTCAATAATTACGTTGCGACCTTTGGGTCCAAGGGTCACTTTGACTGCATCCGAAAGTTTGTCCACCCCTTTCTTCAGGGCGTTTCTTGCTTCCAGGTTAAAAACAATTTCTTTTGCCATGTTACTTTATGTTTACGATTAGATGATTAAAAATCAATTAGATGATTGCATAGATGTCAGACTCCCTCATGATGAGGTAATCTTTGCCGTCGACGGTCAGTTCGGTACCGGCGTATTTGCCATACAATACCATGTCGCCCACTTTTACAGTTATGGGTTCGTCTTTTTTTCCGTCTCCTACCGCAAGCACCGTACCCTTCATGGGCTTCTCCTTGGCTGTGTCAGGGATGATGATCCCGCCGGCTGTTTTTTCTTCGGCGGCTGCAGGCTCAACCAAAACGCGGTCTGCCAGAGGTTTAATGTTCAATTTTGCCATTTTTTAAAATTTTATTTGTTTAACAATTGGATTGTTCTGCTGGTCCCGGTTTTGTTTTCACAATTTGTGCCAAAGCTGTCTACAGCCCAAATTCAGGACAAATTTGCATGAAACGCCTGGGGATAAAAAAAAGTGTCAGACTGGTATGCCAATCTGACACTTTTCAGTAGAAAAAAGGGTCGTTTAGTTCTCCGGGGTGTCCGGCACCTCTGGTTCCTGAACGTCCTCAACGGGGCGCTGCAGGTTTACGGGCGGAACATCGGTGGAGGGAATCAGGTCCTGAACTTCGCTCTGAACAGCGCTACCTGCCTGGGACCGCGGAATAACAAAAGTACTGGATAGTGTGAGGGCCAACAAAACAATGGCCAGGGTCCAGGTCGATTTTTCAAGA
Organism: Bacteroidales bacterium; assembly: GCA_041690235.1. GTDB lineage: Bacteria > Bacteroidota > Bacteroidia > Bacteroidales > UBA7960 > SLSG01. The sequence continues at coordinate 3,453 of JAWLHS010000150.1, read as the reverse complement.
AAATCGGTCGTTTTTCTGACACCCATTACCTGGTTGCTGGAAGAAAAATTGGATGCCAATCCGCCCCCCTTGGAGTTCTGAACCAGAACAATCAATACCAGGAGAATGCAGGTAATCAGGATTAAAACGGAAATCAATACGTATGCGCCCATTATATTATTCGTTCGTGTTTTTTAGGTCTTCTATTTTTTTTGCAAAGTAACGACTTTTTTCCGGAAACTTCAAACTTAATTTTTCGTAAATGCTTATGGCCTTTTCGGTTTGCCCTTGTTTGGATAGAATTCCGGCCAGGGTCTCGCTCACCAGGTCATCTGGCTCCTCCAAAAACTCCTGCCCGATGATTTCCTCAGAACCCCCTTCCTTGTTTGGGACGATGCGTGGCTTTTTATCCAGAAAGCGGTCAATGATTTCTTGCTGTTTTTTGATATGGGGGGGTGGATCGGCGGTGAATGCCCCCCCGGCAGCGTCAGCTTCAATGGCTGTTTCCGGGGTCGTTCCTGTTTCGGCGTATCCCTTCAGGCCGGAAATCCTTGCTTCGCCGGCTGGTTCCGGTTCAGGGGGTATGCGGCCCCGGGCATCCAGGGTGGCGGACAAAAAGGACTGAAACTTCTTGCGGTCGGTCGAATAGGCCAATGCCCTGTTCAACTGCTGGCCGCCGGGATCCTTTTTCAGGTGGTGGAGGTTTTTGGCAAGCATCATCTGGGCTGGCTGGCAGTATGGATACCGCTCGCAAAACTCCTGAAGCGGCCCGGTGGTTGATTGGGTCAGGCCTTCGTTGCGTGTTGCCAGAGATGTTAAAAGGTTCATTGGTTAAGGCTTAAAGGTTCTGTGGATTTACCAGTTCACCACCGCCGTGTTGAAAATGTCCTCTACCAGGGCTTCATTGATGATGTCAATGGCTTCATTCTCTATCTGGGATAGGCTGATTTCTGCCGGATAGTCATAAAAGCGGGAAAAATTGCGCTCAAAATCGCTGGCCGGGTTGAATTCGTTGAAAAACCTTACCCTGACGGTAATGGTGAGGCGGTTCAGGGAAGCCCTGTCGTCACCTGCGATCGCAGTCGGCTGGGTGCTGTACCCAATGATGCTGCCTTCGAAATGAAGATCTCCGTTCTCTTCGATCAAACGCAAACTGGTCTGGCGCTGGAACTTGTCTTGCAAAGACTCTGTAAAGCGCTGACTAAGCGTTGGTTGCACCAGGGGGGCGTCGTTCGGGAAGAAGGCCACCGATATGGTTTTGGCTTCGGGGGGAATACTGGCCCCGGTGAACGAATACACCCCGCAGGCAGTGAGTCCTGCAGCCACCAGGGAAACAAGCAAAAATCGCCTGGCGGTGTGCACCCTTTTTTCGAAATGGATCTGTTTCATTGTTTGTTCTTCAACGTCTAAACGTTTTCACCACAAAATTCGTATACCGCTTGTCCATCCGACAAGCCGCCCCTTACTGAATGTCGTATTCTTTAATTTTGCGATAAAGCGTGCGTTCGGAAATACCAAGCTCGCGTGCGGCCTTTTTCCTTCGTCCGCCGTACTTCTGCAGTGCTTTGACGATCAGGTCTTTTTCCTGTTCCTGGATGGACAGGTTTTCTTCCACCACTTCATGCGGGTCTTCTTCAAAACCATCAAGAATCTCGGTCTGGTCGTCCGCGTCTTCCAGGTCAGGGTCCGAATCCCCCCGGTAAACCTGGGGAAGGTCTTTGTCTTCGTAAAGTTTTTCAATCAGCTGCGAATGTTCTTTTTGAAAACCCCGGCTCACCTGGCCATTTTGCAGTATTTCCGTAATCACCTTTTTCATATCGGTGATGTCGCGTTTCATTTCGAACAACAACTTGTATAGAATCTCTCTCTCACTAAGCCCGGAGGCCCCTCCCAAAGTGTTTTTGAGCAATACGGGGAACCTGCTGGCGTTCTCTTCGGGTAAATATTTCCTGATGGTGTCGGAAGAAACCATTCGCTCCTTTTCGATCACAGAGATCTGTTCGGCCAGGTTCTTTAGTTGCCTGACATTGCCCGACCATCGCTGGTTCAGCAGAAGCTCCTCCGCGTCGGGGGTTAGCCGGAGGGGCGGCATGCGGTACCTTTCGGCAAAATCGGAAGAAAATTTTTTGAATAAAAGGATGATGTCTTCCCTTCTTTCCCTCAGGGGAGGCACCTGGATGGGAACGGTGTTCAACCGGTAATACAAATCTTCCCGGAACTTTCCGCTTGCAATGGCCTCCTGAATGTCTACATTGGTGGCGCCAACCACCCGCACATCGGTTTTCAGGGCCTTTGAGGAACCGACCCTGATAAACTCACCCGATTCAAGCACCCTGAGCAGTCGAACCTGGGTAAGCAACGGCAGCTCGGCCACCTCGTCCAAAAAGATGGTTCCCCCGTTGACAACCTCGAAATAGCCTTTGCGCGCTTCATGGGCACCGGTAAAGGAGCCCTTCTCATGGCCGAACAATTCCGAATCAATGGTGCCCTCTGGAATGGCGCCGCAGTTCACGGCAATATAGGGCCCATGTTTGCGCGGACTCAGATAATGAATGATCTTGGGAAACACCTCCTTGCCCGTCCCGCTCTCACCGCTGATAAGAACGGTAATGTCAGTGGGGGCTACCTGGCGGGCTACGTCGATGGCCCGGTCAAGCTTTGAGGAGTGGCCGATGATGCCGAAACGTTGCTTGAGGGCGGTACTGTCCATTTTGTTGCCAATTTGTCAGTTTATTGGTGCAAAGGTAATGCTTTCAGGCAAAAAAATGATTGACAACAATGCTTATCTTTGCAAGGTAAATGCAATGGAGCACCCCTTGGTCTCCAATGATTGATTCAAACCTACAATCCCCCTTTACCATGCAAGTACCCGGGAAATTTAAACGCTATACCATTACTTCCGCACTTCCTTATGCCAACGGCCCATTACACATTGGTCATCTGGCGGGCGTATACATACCCGCCGATATATACGTGCGATACCTGAGGCTGAAGGGGGAAGACGTTGTCTTCATCGGAGGCAGTGATGAACACGGGGTGCCGATCACCATCAAGGCCCGTCAGGAAAAAACCAGTTCCCAGGCCATCGTCGACAGGTACCATGAAATGATAAGGGATTCCTTCGAAAGGTTTGGCATCTCCTTCGATGTGTACAGCCGGACCTCCGCACCCATCCATCACGAAACGGCCTCCGCTTTTTTTAAAACGCTGTATGACAAGGGTAAGCTCCTGGAGAAAGAGACGGAACAATACTTTGACGAAGAGAGCCAGCAGTTTTTAGCCGATCGGTATATTGTTGGCAGCTGTCCGCATTGCGGGTACGAAAAGGCCTATGGCGATCAATGCGAGAATTGTGGCACTTCTTTGAGCCCGACCGATCTGATCAACCCACGTTCCGTGCTCAGCGGCAACCAGCCGGTCATGAAAAAGACCCGGCACTGGTACCTGCCGCTCGACCAGTATGAACCCATGTTG
>JAWLHS010000149.1:0-6164 GCA_041690235.1 Bacteroidales bacterium | reverse complement strand
CGGTCAATTCAATGGTATTGGTCATGATACGGGGAGACTTCGAGGGGACCAGCAGTTGAGATTCTCTCAGGCTGCCAGCCCTGGCCCACTCGAACATGCTGCCCGAAAGGAATACTTCATCACTTTCCGGATCGTAGGCTTCAGCAAACTGCATATCGACCTGGAAAGTAACGGAAAAGATTTCTTCAAACTCAGCTTTAATCGTCTGGTTGTCGTCAACCCCCTGAAAAGTATAAGCGGGAACCGGCCCGATGTCTTTCCCGTTTAAGAGAACACCTGAAATAATAAACCCATCATCCGGAACGATCTCAATGGTCAGCTCCTCCTCAACGGTCAGGGGCGTCTCCCCTTCCGGAATGATTTGTCCCCCGGGTCCGGACATGGAAATCACCGTGAAAACGATCGGTTCAAAACCAACCGAGATGGTATGATCCGAAGCGATATCTGAAAATGTGTAGGAAGAGAGCACGCCAACATTCTCGTTGTCTGCCATCACTTCAGCAATCTGGTAGGCGGGATCCGCTTCGAAAACAAAGGTCTGACTGGTCCCATGCTCCACCGTAATGCTTCCGGAAGGCTCGATGCTGCCGTGATTCCCGGCAGAGGCCTCAATGGTATAGGTGAAAATCTCGAACACGACCGAAATGGTCTGATCAGCCGTTACATTCTCAAAAGTATAATCGGACAAGGGGCCAACACTAAGGCCATTCACCAAAACATCCCCGACAAAATACCCGGGATCCGGTATGATGGTAAAGGACTGGCTGGCCCCATGCTCCACCGTAATGGACCCCGAAGGATCAATGGTGCCATGATCCCCGGCAAAGGCTTCGATGGTATGGGTGATCATTTCAAAAAAGACAGTTATGCTTTGATCCGATGTCACATGGTCGAAGGTGTAGTTGGATAGGGAGCCCATGCTGATGCCGTTAACCAGCACATCCTTAACAAAATATCCCGGGTCGGGACTGAATGAAAAGGCCTGATCGGCCCCATACTCAACAGTGATGCTTCCCGAAGGGTCGATGCTGCCATTAGCACCGGCAGAGGCTTCTATGGTATAGGTATAAATATCAAAAACGGCCTCAATCCGCTGGTCCGAGGTCACCTCCGGGAAGGTATAGGAGGTAACCGCACCCACACTAAAACCATTCACCAGAACATCCTTTATATAATGACCCGGGTAAGGCGTGATGGCAAAGGTTTGGCTGCCCCCGTAATTGACGGGGATGCTTCCTGCAGGATCTATGCTGCCGTTTTCTCCGGCAGAGGCCTCAATACTGTAAGTGAGAATGGCAAACACCGAAGTGATGGTATGATCCGTTGTCACATTTTTGAAGGTATAATTGGAAATGGGGCCCATGCTGGTTTCATTCACCAGCACATCCTCTATGTAATACCCTGTATCCGCAACAATGGAAAACGCCTGATCTTTTCCGTGCTCTACCGTGATGTTCCCCGATGGACTGATGCTGCCGTTCTGTCCGGCAGAGGCCTCAATGCGATAGGTCAGTATCCCGAAAACCGCGGTAATCCGTTGGTCACTGGTTACATTCTCAAAAGTAAAATGGGTCAGGGATCCCATGCTACTGCCATTAACCCTCACATCCTTTACCTAATAACCAACATCCGGGGATATGGAAAACGCCTGGTTGGATCCGTGTTCAACAATGATGTTGCCCGAGGGACTGATTTGGCCGTTTTCCCCGGCAGACGCTTCTATGGTATAGGAAAAAATCCCGAAAGTAGCCGCAATGCTTTGGTCAGATGTCACATTCTCAAAAGTATAGGAAGAGACCGCGCCAATACTGACTTCATTAACAAAAACATCTTCAATAAAATATCCTGTATCCGGAGAAATCGCAAAGGTTTTGTTGGTTCCATGGTCTACCGAAACATTTCCCGAAGGACTGATGCTTCCACCCGTACCTGAAGTGGCATGAATGGTGTACGCCTTCGGGGTGGTTCCCTGGGCTGTGATGCCATGAGAGTACCTGTATTCCGGATTATAGGACCATGCTTTGTAATAATATGTTTGATCAGGGTTCAGGCCTGTGTGGCCGTAAGAATTACTGGTCCCCCTGTACAGAACGGTCCCTCCCCCTGGAATACTTTGGCCGGCGAGATAGGAAGTACCTTCTGACGGTGTCCCGAAAGACCCGTTTGACGAAGTGGCCACCATCACACTGTTATTACTGGCATTCTGTTGCCAGCTCAGGTTAATCCGGGATGAAGAGAACACATTGGCAGAAAAAGCGGCCGGATCCTCGACCGGATCAGGTATGGGTTCACCGACCAGATCATACATTGCTTTGGCCGCATTTAATCTGCCGGAGCCCAGTTGGCCGGCGTACTCCGGATTTGAAAGGTAGACATTATCGGTGTTATTGATCAAAAGTGCAGTCAACTGTGAAGCTGACAGGGTTCCAGGGGCATAGGAAACCAACAGGGCAGCCACCCCTGCAACGTGTGGACAGGCCGCGGAGGTGCCCGACATGGCCCCGTAGCCTCCTCCGGTCGTGCTGGTTATCCAGCTGCCGGGGGCCGAAATATCAACCCATGAGCCATAATTGGAGAAGCTTGATTTTCTATCCTTATTGTTTGTGGAGGCCACCGCAATGACCCCGGAATAGTAGGCCGGATAATACTCATCATCATTATTCGAATTCCCGGCAGCAAACACCGAGATTCCGCCGGCCAAAACACCACCGCCGCCATTGGCATTGAAATAATCAATGGCGTCAAGAACACTTTGATTATAAGTTCCAGGAGTATCATAACCCCATGAATTCTGGGTAATGGCAGCCCCATTATCGGCGGCATAAATAAAAGCAAGGTCCACATTATCAACCCCGGATGCGCTGAAAATCTGACAACTCATGATGCGCACCCCGTCCCCCCCACCAGATCCTCCGGCTATGCCGGCCACACCAATCCCATTGTTAGTCAGTGCGGCAATGGTTCCGGCAACATGGGTTCCGTGGTTGCCATCGGGAGTAATGGTTTCTTCCAGGTCGACGAAGTTATACCCTACGCCTGACCAGATATTTCCAGCCAGGTCGGGATGATCAACATGCACCGCATCGTCAAGAACCGCGACAATGACAGACGTATTCCCCCTGGAAACATCCCAGGCCCCGGGCATACTGATATCGGCACCTACCGTCCCCACCAGTCCCCCGATGGTCTGTCCCGTATTGTTAAAATGCCATTGATACGGAGGATAGTGGGGATCATCCGGCGACCATTTGGATGCCTTGGTGGGGTCATCGGCGGACCGTCGGCCCCGCCTGTGAATAATAACCGGCGATTCATCCACAGGTTCAATCTGACGGATAGTAAATACAGGTTCCACCACCTGGACCGATTCAAGTGCGCCAAAGTCGCGAAGCGCGGCGATGATGTCCGCTTTTTCGGGCAATCCGAATTCGTACCACAGGTGAAAGCCCCACTCCCTGTGACGCTCCTGATATTCCAAAGACGCCGGAGAAATCACGTACAGCAGATCCAGCAAGGAACGGACATGGGAAATGCCATGTTTCTGACCCATAAGATCAAAGCCCGGAATGCCTGTTTTTATTGTTCCGTCGCGGTTTTTGGAAAAATCGGAAGCTTTAAGGTTTTCCGCCATCCCGGGGGAGAACTTAACACGGATTACCCCTTGTTTATATGCCGCCGGATCCAGCCGGGAATAATCAATGGATGGGCGTTCCCCTTTTTGTTCCAGACGCTGCCCTGATGCACCTGAATAAACCAGTCCCAAAAAAATAAAACCGAGAAAAAAGACCATTTTGATCCTTGTCCCGCCTCGAATGGGAACCTTTTTGTCCTGAACTGGAAGAACCTGGTTCATTTGCGAAAGATGAAATAAATTGATGGTTGAAAATGCCTACATGAAATTACAAATAAAACACCACATTATAAAATAGCGAACACCTATTCACCAATCACCTGAACCTTTTTTACCGACCATCCGCTAAATCTCAACATTTGAACGATATACAAACCGGGTTTCAGTCTGTCCACATTTATTTCGTGTTGATCTGTGGTCAGACTGCCTGACGAGTAGACTGGCTGCCCGACCAGGTTAAACATCCTGATTTCTAAAATTGGCTCGTTCCCGCCAGATACCACATACAGGGTGTGCCGCGCAGGCACAGGATAAACCAGGGCCGCGTCCAGTTGGGTCGGGGCAACCTGCGTAATTAACTCATGCTGCCCGAAAACGTCCGGGAAGACCTGTCCGCTGCTCGAAACCTCCGCGATCCGGATGGGAGAGGTGGGCCATTCTGCACCCTGCAATCCCTCATTGAGATAATACTTATAATAATACTTTCCGGGCGCCAGGCGAAGGGTGCGGCTCAGAACCAGTGGGTTGTCGGTCGGCAAAAGTTGTTGCTCTTCTGATCCTTTGCCTGGAATGGCATAGCCGAACATGCTACCGGTAAAAAACACCTTATCCACCCCGGGAGAGAAATGGCGGACCTGCTGCATATCAACAATAAAGGTTACTTCAGCCTCACCCGGCTCCGTATGCTGCGTCTCGAAATTCGCCGTCAGGGTCACATCATGGGCCGGCATGGCGTATTCAAACTGGGCAACGGAGGAAACCTCAGTGCCCCCCGCATCAGTCCAGTTCACAAACACCCATCCCGTTGCCGCAGAGGCACTGACAGGAACCGTTTCACCTTCCTGGTAAGACCCGCCCCCGCTAACCGTACCTCCCTCAATGGGATTGGCGACCAGGGTGAGTGTATACTCCTCCGGGGGGATGGTCTCGAAATTCGCCGTCAGGGCTACATCATGGGCCGGCATGGTGTATTCAAACTGGGCAACAGAGGAAACCTCAGTGCCCTCCGCATCAGTCCAGTTCACAAAAACCCAGCCCTCGGCCGCGGTGGCTTCGATCTGGACCTGGGCTCCCTCCGGGTATGACCCACCCCCGCTGACAGTGCCTCCCTCAATGGGATTGGCAACCAGCGTCAGAAGGTATTCATCAGGTGCACCGGATGGAATGCCGGTCAGCAAAATATCATCAATCCTGAAATCTGCAGTAGTCGAATTTTGAGTAAACCGAATTCTCAAATTATTTGATGCTGGAATATCTCCAGATGGAGAAATGTTAATCCAGTTTGATGTGCCAGAACCTGTTTCCCTGGAATATGAGAGACTTGTCCAAGAATAACCATCTGAACTAACTTCAATGATCAATTCATTACTTGAAGCAAGTGTACTTTTTCTATGCCCAAGTGATAGAGCAATGGATGTGAACCTCTCAGTATCTATCCCAGAAATAATAAAGATTTTTTCCAACCCCAAAGTGTCGCCTCTAAAAAAGACATTTGCATCGCCACTTGCATCAGGATAACCAGGGCTTGGGTAAGTACTTGAATGAGTTACCCTAACAGTAACATTGTTACCAAAAAAGGATATTGGTGGCCCATTTTGCCAACCACCATAATCAGAAACAGGTATATGAGCAGTATCTGGTAAAGATCCCGTCCCGAAAGTTTCATAAAAAATTACTTCCTGCCCCCAGGCGGTAGTCAGGCAGCAAAAAAGAAGGATAAGCCCTGAAAGCAGGGGCACCAGAAAGCGGCGTTTGGCACTGAAATATGCTTTGCGCATGTAACAGGGATGGAATATTGAAACAAATATAATGGTTTTCAAATATTTCCGTCAGAATTTTTATATCATTGGATCTGTAGTGGTCATGGACAGTCCCTGGTGTCCGGCTGCCTCAAGAATGGAGCCTCCCCGGGCTGTAGAAAAAATCAAATTGAAGGAAAAGCCGGGCCTACATCCAAAACTTTTTTTCTTTACATTTACATAAAAAACCACCATGAAAAACGCCTTTCGAATTGTCTCCACCACCTGCCTGGCTTTTGTCACTACACCCTTGCTGGCCCAGGAAGAACCTGCTGCTGATACAAGCATTCAGACCATTTTATCGTTTTGGCCCTTTATCGTTGTGTTGGTGCTGCTTTTGCTTGCCGTGCTTTGGTACCAATACATCCAATCCCGCAAGCGGATTCGCAGGGATGAAACCAGGCGTCACACGGCCCGTCCCAACCAGATCGTATTCCTGGGCATCGTAACGGTATTTGCACTGATTATGCTTGCCATGCCATGGTTTCTGGGCACATTCGAAGACAATGTTGAAC
>JAWLHS010000148.1:0-6178 GCA_041690235.1 Bacteroidales bacterium | reverse complement strand
CGTCGGATGGTTTCGAAGTAAATCTTCTGGGGCGGAAACACCATGGTGGCGTCACCGGAGTGGACACCCGCAAATTCGATGTGTTCACTCAGTGCATAGGCGATGATCTCCCCCTGGTCGGCAACGGCATCGATCTCAATTTCCTTGGCGCCTTCAATAAACTCTGTGACAACCACAGGGTGCTGCTTTGATACCTTTGTTGCCAGAGAAAGGAAGTGCTCCAATTCGGTCTTGTTGGAGACCACATTCATGGCCGCGCCGGATAAAACGTAAGAGGGTCGGATCAACAGTGGAAACCCCACTTTGTCAGCAAAACCGTGAATTTCCTCTATGCTGGTCATTTCGCTCCAGCGCGGCTGGTCGATATCCAGGCTGTCCAGCATGGCCGAAAACTTAAATCGGTCCTCTGCCCGGTCGATCGAAAGGGGAGAGGTGCCCAGGATGGGAACCGCCCGCTTATACAGCCGCATGGCCAGGTTATTCGGAATTTGTCCGCCGGTCGAAACCACCACCCCCTTAGGCATTTCCAGCTCAACAATGTCGAGCACCCTCTCCAGTGAGAGCTCATCGAAATAAAGGCGGTCACATACATCGAAATCGGTGCTTACCGTCTCCGGGTTGTAATTGATCATGACAGATCTCAAACCGGCTTTGGAGATGGTTTGCAAGGCATTTACGCCGCACCAGTCGAACTCCACGCTGCTGCCGATGCGATAAGCTCCGGATCCAAGTACCACCACCGACTGATTGTCATGGAGAAATTCCACATCGTTTTCGGTTCCCGAGTAAGTGAGGTACAGATAATTGGTCCGGGCGGGGTATTCGGCCGCCATGGTGTCAATTTGTTTGACCACGGGAATGATTCCGGCGGCTTTTCTCAGGCTGCGGAGCCTGTCCATCTGGTGTTCGATGTCACCGGGCTTGCTCCGTAGCACCGCCCGGACCACCTGAAAGTCAGAAAAACCCCTGACCTTTGCTTCTCTGAGCAGTTCCCCCGGAAGGTCTTCAAGCAATGCATGCTGGCCGAGCTGTTTTTTAATGCGGTGGATGTTCATCAGCTTCACCAAAAACCATTTGTCAATCCGGGTAAGCTCATGGATGCGGTCGATGCCGAACCCTGCCTCAAGGGCGCTGCTGATGGCATAGATCCGCATATCCGTTGGTTTCTGCAGTTCCTCCTCAATGTTGTCGAAGTGGATGTCTGTGTTTCCTACAAAGCCATGCATGCCCTGACCGATCATTCGCAGGCCTTTTTGTATGGCCTCCTCGAAGTTCCGGCCTATGGCCATGACTTCTCCCACACTCTTCATGCTGCTGCCGATCTGCTTGGAAACCCCCGTGAATTTCCCCAGGTCCCAGCGCGGAATTTTGCAAACGATGTAATCAAGGGCCGGCTCGAAGAAAGCCGAGGTGGTTTTGGTCACGGCATTTTTTAACTCATGCAGCCCGTAGCCCAGCGATAATTTGGCGGCTATGAAAGCCAGGGGGTAGCCCGTGGCTTTGGAAGCCAGTGCGCTTGACCGCGACAGGCGGGCATTGACCTCTATGACCCGGTAATCCTCTGAGTCCGGGTTCAGGGCATATTGTACATTGCACTCGCCCACCACCCCTATATGGCGGATGATGCTTATGGCCAGCTGGCGGAGTTTGTGGTATTCGCTGTTGGATAAGGTCTGGGAGGGCGCCACAACAATGCTTTCGCCGGTATGGATCCCCAGGGGGTCAAAATTCTCCATATTGCAGACGGTGATGCAGTTGTCGAAACGGTCGCGCACCACTTCGTATTCGATTTCTTTCCAGCCTTTGAGCGATTCTTCGATCAGCACCTGGGAGGAATAGGCAAAAGCGTTTGAACAGAGTCGGGTCAGTTCCTGGTCGGTTGAGGCAAACCCGCTGCCCATTCCCCCGAGTGCAAATGCGGCCCGAACGATGACCGGGTAACCGATCTCCCGTGCTGCCTCCAATGCCTGCTCCGCACTTTCCACAGCACGGCTATTGGCTGTTTTAACTTGGATTTCATCCAGTTTCTTCACAAACAAGTCGCGGTCTTCGGTATTCCTGATCGACTCAATGGGTGTTCCCAGTACTTGCACCTGGTGACGTTCCAGTACTCCGGCCTCATACAGGCGGATTCCGCAGTTTAACGCTGTTTGTCCGCCAAACGCCAAAAGGATCCCCTGCGGCTTCTCTTTTCGGATCACTTTCTCCACAAAATCCGGGGTAAGCGGCAAAAAGTAGATCTTGTCTGCGATGCCTTCTGAAGTCTGCACGGTGGCAATGTTCGGGTTGATCAGGACCGTTTCAATGCCTTCCTCCCGCAGGGCCTTCAGTGCCTGGGATCCGGAATAGTCGAACTCCCCGGCTTCCCCGATCTTGAGGGCGCCGGAGCCGAGGACGATTACTTTTTTTATGGGCAACGGACTGGGGCTTTGCATGGGTTCAAACTGGATGGTGGGTCGTTTATTTGGTGTCGTGTTCTGGTTTCGTATTCTGGTTCGGCGTTTTGGTTCGGTGTTTTGGTTCCGTGTTTTGGTTCTGGCTTCTCGGTCAAGGTTCTGGTTCGGGGTCCTGGGCCCTGGTTCTACTTCGGGAGAACCCCTTGTGCCATTGGTTCCTTCATCAGGCCGGATCAGCTCCTTTCTTTGATCAGGCCGATAAACTGTTCGAAGAGAAAAGCCGTATCTGTTGGTCCTCCCGATGCTTCCGGGTGGAATTGTGTCGAAAAAAATGGCTTCTTGCGGTGGCGGATTCCTTCACAGGTGCCGTCGTTCAGGTTGGTAAAGAATACCTCCCAATCGTCATTTAATTGATCCGGATCCACGGCAAATCCATGGTTTTGTGATGTAATGAAACAATGCTTGGTGCCGTGTTGTATGACGGGTTGGTTGTGGCTGCGGTGGCCGTATTTCAGTTTATATGTGGATGCCCCGCCGGCAATTCCCAGCAGCTGACTGCCCAGGCAGATCCCGAATGTGGGAATATCCTGCTCCAGGGCCCTGGAAAGATGATGGATGGTGGTGGTGCACATGGCGGGGTCGCCCGGACCGTTTGTGATAAAAAGTCCGTCGTAGTCTTCCTTCAGAAAATCGTGATCGTAGGGTACCCGAATCACCGTGGTATCGAATTGCAGCAGGCTGCGGATGATGTTAAACTTCACCCCGCAATCCACCAGCAAAATCCGGTGCCTCCCATTCCCGTAAATTTGTTTTTCCTTCGTGGAAACCTTCTCCACCAGATTGTCCTGGTTGGGGTCGTACCAGTCGACCGACTGGTTGTCAATGACAATTTTCCCAGGCATGCACCCGTGTTCGCGTATGATTTTGGTGAGCTCCCTGGTGTCGATGCCGCAGATGCCGGGCACCTTGTTTCCGTTCAGCCATTCTCCCAGGCTCTGTTCGGCATTCCAGTGGCTGTATTCCGCCGAATAATCTGAAATGACCAATCCGGAGATATGGATGCTGTCCGATTCAAATCCTTCCGGAATACCGTACCGGATCTCTTCTTTCGGCACCCCGTAGTTCCCGATCAGGGGAAAGGTTGATACCAGGATCTGGCCTTTGTAGGATGGGTCGGTGAGGCTTTCGGGATAGCCCGTCATGGCGGTGTTGAAGACCACTTCGCCGGAGACGGAACCGGGGAATCCGAACGACTGACCGGAAAACTCCCTTCCGTTTTTCAGGATCAGCCTGGCGGTTTTTATTGGTGCCATTGCGTATTAAAGGTAGGACAAGGATAAACCGGGTACAAAGTTAATCCATCCGAAGAAAGTTTGTTTTTTTTTCTTCAGTAAAACGATTGGCGGGCAGGGGATGAGGCAGGTAGCGGGGTGTTATCCCCTTCGGGAGATCCTTCTGATGGTTTGGTAGTCCAGGTAGTACAAGAACTTAACGGAGAAGCTGTTGATCTGAGGCTCCCTGAGGGTCCGGGTCAAATTGTCAAGGAAACCATCCGGCAGATCGCTGCCGCGGTTGTCGATCACGTTTTTCCAAACGGCCGTTAGCTGGCTTCCCGGGGCAAAGTTCCATGTCAGCTTCAGGTCAATGGTGAAGGCGTTGTAGTTGATGTCGGCAATCTGCATATCACCGGTCCAGGGCTGCAGCCTGCCATCGCTTTTCAGGAAGAAGAATTCGCCGTCGTATACGGCCCTTGACCAGTAATGCCTGAACGCCAAATCAAGGGATAATTTGGTGGTAAATATGTAGGTCGACTGCAGGGTGTTGGTCAAAGTCGGTGTGTTTCGTTTTCCGAAAAAGACCGAATCGGGGTTCAGCTGCAGGACGTAGCCAATTTCGTTCATGTTCTCCTTAAAACTGCTGCCCCATGAGAGGTTAAAGCGGTCGCTTGCCCTGAACGAGGGTCTGAAATCAATTTCGTAGCCCGATTGGTTATATTCGGAAAATAACCTGCCAAATCCGAAGTTTCCGTTGAAGTAGATGCGCTTGCGATAATCGCTGGAGTATCTGAGACTTACCCGGTATCCCGGATCCGTCTCATAGAACCGCCCCGGCGCCCGGGGTTCGAAATAGTCACGCCTTCCCACCGGAAGGTAGTTGAGATTAAAAAAAAGCATATACCTGGTGTCGAAAAGGGTCCTGTTTCTATAGGCCAACTCCATACCGGTGAAGGTGTTTGGATCGTAGAGTCTGGAATACTCCAGGCTGATGGCGTTCGACATGTTCAATACCCTCCAGAACGGAACGAAGATGTTGTGGCTGAATGACAAATCGTCTTCGATTTCATTGTTCCTCCGGAGAAAACCCATGTCGTTCTGATCGTATGTATCGGAAATGGCGGAACGGGCGTACCCGTATTGCCAGGTGCCGCCCACTTTTCCTATGCTTAGATCATATTTAAACCCAAATACGTCTTTCTGCTGATCGTAATACTGCTGGCTCAGTGCGGCGGTTCCGCTGATGCGGTACATATTGCTTCGGTCGAGGAGTCGGAGCTCGGTACCGGTCACATTGGCGGTATAGCCTTCGCGCGAGCCCAGTACATTGGTGTTTACCAGGCTGATAAAGGAGTTGTTTCTCAGGCTCTGGTCCAGCACCACCAGGTTATAGTTGGTAAAGGGCTGTGTGGTCAGGAGCCTTTCGTCCCCCGTCAGGGTATCCCTCAGGGTTGCATGGCTTTCTGCCGTCATGGCATTGAAAACCCCGATGCCCAGTCCCCCGCCGGTCCTTCCGGACAGCTTGGTGGCATTGATCATACGCGTTTCAGGGGGGTTTTCGGCGATGACCTCATGTTCACGCCTTTCGTGAAAAGGGATGGACCTGCCTGTCGGTGTAGCCCCGATCCTGCGCGAATACAGGAGATCGGCCTTGCCAAAAAGTTCCGTTCCTTCTGTAAAGAATTGCCGGTTCTCGTCAAATTTCACTTCGTAAGGGGAGAGGTTCAGCACCTGGGCATCCGACTGCACCTGCCCGAAGTCGGGAATCAGGGTCACGTCCATGGTAAAAGCCGGACTGATTCCCAGTTTTAAATCCATACCACCGTTAAAGGTGTTGGTCCATCCCTCATTCATGCCATTGTTTTCCACATAATTCGACAGGTAAGGAAAAAATGCCAGTCGCAAGGGGGGATCGATGCCGTATATGCCGTTGATCACGCCCATGGAGGCGATTACGTCTCCGATGCGGCGGTTCACGAAGTTCCAGCTGGAGGACTCCCGCTTGCGCCGAATCTCGCGCCAGAAGTTGATGCCCCATTCATGTGCCTCCCCGTGTGGAAAACGCAGAGCAGCGTAAGGGATGGCCATTTCCACGATCCATCCGTCTTCGGTCCGGCCCACAGAACTTTCCCAAACGGCATCCCAGTTGCTGTCGCCGCGGCGAAAACCCCCTCCGTTGCCCGCCCCCGACATGTTCAGATCGGTCTGAACGCCGGAGGCGGAGACCTGGAAACGAAACCCGTTGATCCCATCATTGAAGGGGTTGATATCCACCCAGAAGCGGTCGGCATTCAGGTTGTCGCCCGAATCCCGCAAACCCAGCTCGGTCAGTATGCTGTCAGGACTGGGATCATACATGAATGCCCCGATGTAGAGGGCATCGTCGTCGTATAGGACCCTGACGAAAGTTTCGTGGCTGGCGGGTCGATCATTATGGGGATCATATTGGTTGAAGCCGCTGGCAATGTTGGCCTTTTCCCAGGCGGGGTCGCTCAGGCTGCCATCCAG
>JAWLHS010000147.1:0-6206 GCA_041690235.1 Bacteroidales bacterium | reverse complement strand
GGGGCCTCGAATATTTCGGGAAGCTGGTCCATGGGCACCTGCCCCTTGTCCAGAATCGTCATCATGTCCTCCGGGTCAATTTTTGCCCAGCCCATGCCGTTAAATGAACTGATCCAGGTCCCGAAATAGGCGTACAGGGAGCCATCGTCGTCAAAAAAGTAATGTTGGTCCAGGGAGGGCAGATTGCCCACCAGGGCCACCGGTATGACCGGATTGTTCTCTCCGGCGATATTCGTCCACGGTCCCAGGGGCGAATCCGACACATACCCGTATATATTGCATCCTGCCTCACAATTGCCGTGAAAATAGTAAAACCTGCCGTCCGGCCCCTGCACCAAATCAGGGGCCCAGATATTGGTGAGGATGGAATAGGGGATGTCAAAGGCCTGGTTGTACCAATGGGCAAAATCCTTGCTGATCCAGACCTGGGGATCGCCCGAGGCAAGCCTGACGCCGTCCGTTGTGGCATACAGGTAATAAGTATCTCCGAAACGCACCAGGGTGGGATCCGCAAAATACCCAGGCACCAGCGGATTGCCGGTGCCTGGTGCCTCATACTCAAGGTCCTGTGCGGCCAGCGACCCGCTGAAAAGGCTGGCAAGCAGGAAAAGGATCAGGGACGGGAGATAGGATTTTTTCATTGTTTGTCGGATGATTTGGGCAAAGATACCAAAAACAAAAAAATCCCCGGTATTTTAGCCTATTCACATCAAAATCACAACAATTTTATCCAAAATTGTATTAGTGCACATGGCCGGCCTGCTCCCTGGGTTCTTCCATTTGGCCGGCCCCCACCCCTTCACGGATGGTTTCCCTGACCTCCCCGCAGCGCAGCATCATGGATCCGAAATATGGATTTATTATCTGTTCGAATTCACTCAGCCAGTATGCACCCCTGTCACCATCCACCATCGGGCAATACGCCACATACCAGGTTTGTCCGATGGCTCCCAGGGTTCTTGCCGTCCGGATCATGGCCGCAGAAAGGGGTTCAAAATGAACCCTTTGTGAATCCAATTCCTCTGACTCCATCAAAGAACCCAGGCTTTCCCTGATTTCACCATATTGCTCCATCCAGAACATATGATGTTCCCCTTCCAGGGCATGTTCCCCGATTTGCTCCAGCTGTTCCAAAACCTGAGCTGCTTGTCTGGCTGCTGTTTGGGGTTCATCATCAGCGAGGGCGTTCTTTAAATCGAAATACCGATTAAAGAGGGTTTCCAGTTCGATCTTGAATGCTTCTGGGATGGAAATCCGTTCCGGAGGGGCCATCATGCTGAACTGTCCGCCAAGTTGTGCGGCTGCATCGATGGCGAAAACCCCGTTTACAGCCACCTCCTCACCCTCAGTGAGTCCCGTCAATACCTGGTAGCCCTCTTCCATTCTTGCACCGGTTTCAATTTCCCTGAATTCAAAGCTGAAGCCCTGATCACGCGCTTGTTTTACATAGACAACCGAACGTTTCCCGGTCCACAACACAGCGGTCTCGGGAATAACCAGTATGGCCTGACCGTTTTGATCGCCTGTCAGGCTTGCAGTAACCAGCATTCCGGGTTTTAACCTATTGTTGCGGTTGGAAACGGTCAGGCGAACCCTTGCGCTTCGGGTCCGGGGATTCAGAAAAGGATCCACAAACTCCACATTTCCGGTATAAGAACTGCCAGGCTCTGCACCCACCATGACTTCTGCCTGCTGCCCGGTTTGAATCAGGGAGATTTGGGATTCGTATGCATCCAGTTCCACCCAGACAGTGGAAAGGCCTGCTATGGTAAACAGGGTTTGCCCGGTATTGACGTAGTCCCCTTCCGACACAGCCCTTTCTGTAAGAAATCCGCTTTGGGTGGCATATACATCCATGGTGGGGGTTGCCTGTCCCCGTGCCTCAATACCAGCAATCTGAGATTCTGTCAGGTTAAAGAGCTCCAGCCGGTTGCGTGCAGATTCGTAGAGCCTTGGTTGATCTTCCCTGGTGTTTGATGCCATGATCAGTTCCTGCTGGGCAGCCATCAATTCGGGAGAATACATGGTTGCCAGTCTTTCGCCCCGCTGAACGAACCTTCCCGTATAATCGGCAAACAATGCCTCTATTCGCCCCGGGAAATGGGCGGCGACCAGGCGCTGCTCCCTTTCATTAACGGCCACTTTTCCTGTAAGCCTGATGCTGGCACCCGAATGCATGGCCTCTACCCGGGTGGTCCGCACATTGGCCCAGGTGCTGTATCTGTCCTGCATGGCAAAAATGAAGGGGTCATCTTCCTGCTCATCCCCTTCTTCTGAAACGGGAATGAGCTCCATCCCGCAAATGGGACAATCGCCGGGTTCATCCTGGCGGACCTGCGGATGCATGGAGCAAGTATACTCGGATGCAACAACCAGCGATGTCTCCTGGTGGTCCTGCGCCCCTTCATCTCCCCCGCCAAAGAACAACCATCCCAGTAATAGTCCGGCGGCAATAAAGAACAGGTATTTTCCGGTGCTTCTTATCTTTTCTTTTTCCATGGGTTTTCCTCCTTTTTTATTCAAAAATATTGATGGCCTGTAACATGTCCATTTCGGCCCGCGTCAGATGGTGATTCACATTGGTTTCCAACAGCCTCCATTCCAGGTCAAGCAGCTGATCCTGAATTTGCAGCAAATCATCGAAACCCTCTTCGCCCCCGGCATAAGCGGTCAGCACCAAATCCCAGGCCTTGAGGATAATATCCCGTTGTCGCTGGTAAAAGTCGTGGTCACGTCGTAAATTTTGCAATCCAGCCTCCAGCTGAACCCATTTGGTTTCGAGGGCTTCCGATTGATTGGTCTCAAGCAGTCTGGCCGACTCTGCCAACAGCTGGCTTTGACGGCGGCTGGCTTCGTTTTTCTTGCGGAAAACAGGAAGGGATACAGAGACCATGGGCATCAGCATATGACCCCCATCCATTTGTCCCATGGCCGCACTGCCCGGCTCAAAATACGCGTACTGAAGCCCCAGTCCGAGCGTGGGCCGTGTCTTCAAACGAGCAACCTCTTTCTGAATGTCGGCCTCATCTGCCCGGGCCCTCGAAAGATGGAGCAGGGGGTTTCCTTCAAAACCATTTTTATCTTCCGCCAGGCCCACATGGCCCTCCCCTGGCCCGGGCAGACCGGAGGGAATGTCAACCCCGGCCAATTCTTCCCGGCCCGCCAATATATTAAAGCTTTTTATCAGGGAGATCCGCTCTTCATCCAGTTTTGCCATGCGGTTTTCCAGGTCCGACAATTGGATCTGCAGCCTGTAAATATCCAGGGGCAAGCCAGTCCTCTGCGACCCTCCCTCGTACCGGATGTAAACCAAATCTTCCCTTTCCTTCAGCACCTCTATAAACCGGGAAAGAATCCGTTGCTGCCTGTCGACCTTATAAATGCCCAGCCACTTCCGGGTCAGTTCAAAGAACAATTGGTTGCGGTTTTCCCGGTATTGATGGTATGCACCCTCTGCCATTTTTCCTGCAGCCTCCCCTTGTTTTTGCAAGGTTCCAAACCAGGGAAACATTTGCATCACCCCTGCGTCCACCCATTGGTTGCCCATCAGTCGTTTCATTGGGGGTGTGAATACACCCCCGGAAAGGACGGGATCGGGCAAAGCAGATGCCACATCTTCCCTTTGGACCGATGCCTCATAAGCCAGTTGCATGGCCCGTAACCCGGGATTGTTGTGTAAGGCTTCTTCCAGGTAATCCTCAGGATAAACCTGGGCATGCAAGGGCAAGACCCACAATGGGAAAACCATGAGCAGGCACAGGAGCAGATAAGTATTGGATCTAATCGGGTTCATATCAGTTTGTGTTTTATTGTTTATGGATAAGCATTCAGGCCGGTTAATAAGCTCCCCGGAAGCATCCATATTGATTCTATTCATTCATATTCTTTTTTTTCAATAGGTATTCGTTCCATGCAGAGAATAAAACAGGGACGAGAAACAAAGTGATCAGGGCGATGGTCATTCCCCCGAAGGCCGGGATGGCCATCGGTATCATAATGTCTGCCCCCCTGCCGGATGAGGAAAGTATGGGAAGCAATGCCAGCAAAGTTGTTGCCGTAGTCATCAGGGCCGGACGGATCCGCTTTTGCCCTGCTTCCAGTACAGCCTCATGTAGTTCCTGCACATTATCGGGACGGTGATTTTTAAAGCTGCCTTTCAGGTAGGTGGCAATCAGCACCCCATCGTCCGTTGCAATACCGAACAAGGCAATAAACCCCACCCATACAGCCACGCTGAGGTTTACCACATCCATCTGGAACAATGCCCGCATATTGACACCAAAGAGGTTAAAATCCATAAACCACGACTGCCCGTACAGCCACAACATCAGGAAGCCACCTGAAAAAGCCAGGGCAATGGCCGAAAAGATCATCAGGGATACGGCCACGGAGCGGAATTGGAAATACAGGATCAAGAAAATGATGATCATGGAAAGGGGGATGACCAGCATCAGGCGGCGCTCCGCGCGCATCTGGTTTTCGTAATTACCTGAAAACTGGTAATTTACCCCACGGGGAACGACAAGTTCACCTGAACCAATCCGGCTTTCAATCACGTCTGTTGCTTGCTGTATTACTGAAAGATCGGCATGACCCGGCTCCTTGTCAAAGGTGATATAGGCCACCAGGAATGTGTTTTCCCCCCTGATCATTCCCGGTCCCCTTCGAAAGATAATTTCGGCCACTTCTTCAAGGGGAATCTGGTAACCGCCCGGGGTGCTTATCCAAAGGGCTTTCAAAGCCTCCGGACTGTCACGGAATTCCCGGGCATAGCGGGCGCGGATGTTATAGCGCTCCCTGCCTTCAATGGTGGTGGTCATGGCCATGCCGCCGATGGCCGCCTCCACTACATGCTGAAAATCCTCGATGGTGATCCCATGGCGTCCCAGGGCCCTGCGATCCGGTTTGATCTCCAGGTAGGGTTTGCCCACCACTCGATCTGCAAATACGGTGGAACTCCGGATCATGGGAACCTGCTGCAGCGTCCTTTCGAGTTGCATGGCAAAATCCTCTATGGTCTCCAGATCGGGCCCGAATACCTTGATTCCCATGGGCGCCCGCATCCCCGTTTGTAACATGACCAGGCGGGTTTCAATCGGCTGTAATTTTGGTGCTGAAGTAAGGCCCGGAAAGCGTGAAACCCGTGTAATCTCATTCCAGATGTCGTCAGGGGTCTCAATATGGTCCCGCCACTGCCGGAAATAGCGGCCACGCGGGTGGGGGATCAACTCCCCTTCCTCATCTCTGGCAAATTCCCCTTCCCGGTCAACCTGAAAACGAACCTTCCGGCCGTCCATATCGGTTTTGTATTCACTCTTGTAGTTTATAATGTTTTCGAACATGGTCATCGGGGCCGGATCCAAAGGACTTTCAGCCCTTCCGGCCTTCCCAACCACCATTTCCACCTCGGGGATGGACTGTACCCTGCGGTCCAGCTCCTGCAACACACGGGTGTTATACTCGATCCCGGTATGGGGCATGGTGGTGGGCATCAAAAGAAAGCTGCCTTCATCCAACGACGGCATGAATTCCCTTCCAAGTCCCGGAAAGGCGTGATGCAGACTACTCCAGACCGTGGTTGTACGAATATTCCAGCCCATGCCGTCAACTCCCCGGGCGACAAATCCAAAGACATTGCCGAAACCCATCCAGATGTTAATGCCCAGTAAAATCAAGAATGCCGGAATAAGCAGGAAAATACGCTTGTTTGCCAGGCACCACATAAGAATATGCGGGTAAAAGTGCAGCAATAACCGAAACAACCCAAGCACCAGGGCAATGACCAGCGCCAGGAAAACAATATTGATGAAGAGACTTCGCTCCACGCCTATGGGCAACCACTCGCTGGCCAGCAGCAAGAGGACCACAAACAATGTGATGCCTAGATTAATGATGGTACGATGGGGTTTAAGTGTTTCTGGAAAGAGACCCTGCAGCAACCCGGATAAGCCCAGCAGTATAATAAACAACCCGGCCCACCATAAAACGGTGAATGTGATCCAAATCCCGGCAAGAATCAGCAATGCATTCAGCACTAATCTGACGGCAAACTTTCTGAGCCAGGGGGTAGGGTTCTTCAGCCTGAATTTTCCTGAAAACTGATAGGCCAGCATGGGCATAAAAGCGAGCGAGATAAGCAGGGAAGCCACCAGGGCAAAGGTTTTGGTAAACGCCAACGGGGAGAAAAGCCGCCCCTCTGCAGCCTG
>JAWLHS010000146.1:0-6215 GCA_041690235.1 Bacteroidales bacterium | reverse complement strand
TTTGTCCGGCCCAAGGCTGAATATCCCAAGCTTCTCCATTTTGAACTTCTTTCCTGACTCCATTACCTGCCAGGCCTCTGCCACAAAGTCTGACAAGTACTTTTTAACCTGTCCGGTATCCATGTTTTCCTTCTTCGCGAGGTGTTCGACCAGGGGGGAGTCGCCCTCCCGCTTGTCGGGATTGAACGCAACGGTTTTGGAGGGGGATTCCACTTTCTGGATCTCGGGGACAAACCTGGCAGGGTTGTACCTGGTGTAGAACGCTCCCAGACCGGGAAGAATCACCTCGCGAAGAAGGAAAACATGGATACCGGACAGGTAAAAAAGTACTTGTCGGACTTTGTGGCAGAGGCCTGGCAGGTAATGGAGTCAGGAAAGAAGTTCAAAATGGAGAAGCTTGGGATATTCAGCCTTGGGCCGGACAAAAACCTGGTTTTTGAACCGGACACTTCGGTGAATTACCTTTCTGACGCCGTGGGCATGAGCCCGGTAAAACAACCGGAAAAAATTGCGGAGACCGGGAAAGGAGGCAAGCCGGCAGCCGTTCCCGGGGCTGCTCCCCTTGTGGTACCGAAGGAGAAAGAGCATCTGCCGCAGCCGGAGGAGGACAGGCACGAGAAAACGGGGCTTCCGCCAGCCCTCAAATGGGTGGCCTACACCGTAGTACCCCTCTTGGTCATTATCATCATCCTGGCCCTGAACTTCAATTTCTTTTTCGGCGAGAAAGGCCTCTTTAAGTCCTCTAAACCAGAAACAGAGGCCCGGATCACGGAACCTGCCGCGGAGCCATCGCCCGAAACGGCCGCGGCTGCCGCCCCGGAAGGCGGGGAAAGCGGGACCGCCCCTGAAGGCGAGACCACCCGGGAAAGCGAAACGGGAACCCAACAGTCGCCCGATGCCGCAACAAGTCCGGCGACACAAGCTGCCGACCCTGCCATCCAACCGCCGCAGGCTGAATCCGGCAGACCCGTTTACTATATTGTTGTGGGAAGTTTTCCGGACGAAGCGGTTGCCGAGGAACTGGCAATGAAGCTGCGCGAAGAGGGAGCCCCATTGGCCAGCGTATTCATGGAAACCGGTTTTGGATACCACAGGGTGGCCTACGGATACTACTACAACCTGGAAGAAGCGGAGGCATTGCTTGACAGCGTCAGGGAGAATGTCGCCGGGGAAGCCTACATCCTGCACCGTTAACCAAAGCACGACCAAAGGACCCGAGCTGTGGCCAAAAAAAAATTAAAGAAGTTTGCCGAGGTCAACTTCTTTTCCAATGTGGTTCAACCCGAAATCAGGCATCCGGCCTTCAATTTTCACCTTCGCGGGGCCTGGCATAAGCATTTTTTCAGGAACAATCACCCCATCATCCTTGAGATTGGTTGCGGCAAGGGGGAGTATACCGTCGGACTGGCCAGGGCCTGTCCGACGAACAATTTTATCGGGATCGACATCAAGGGCGACCGCATGTGGACCGGGGCAAAAGAAGCCCTCGAACTGGGACTGGGTAATGCCGCCTTTCTAAGAATACAGGCCGAGCGGATCAATTATTTATTCTCTGAGAATGAGGTCTCGGGAATCTGGATAACCTTTCCGGATCCACAGGAGCGCGCATCCAGAAGAAAAAAACGCCTGACCTCCCCACAGTTTCTGGAACGGTACCGCCGCATCCTGAAGCCGGGCAGTCCCGTTCACCTGAAGACAGACAACCAGATGCTGTTTGAGTACACCCTGGAGGTGATCAGGGAAGAAGGGCTCGGTCTGGAATTTGCGACGCCAGACCTCTACGGAGCGCCTCACCTGAAAGAACCGATGGTCCGGACCATCCAGACCTATTACGAAACCAAGTTTCTCGAACAGGGCCGGCCAATCCACTACCTGAAATTTTTCCCGGGATCGGCACAGTCGGACCCTGAACCCGCATGAAATGGAAGCTTCCTTTTTTGAACGAGTCTATGATGTGGTCAGGCAAATCCCCAGGGGACGGGTCACCACCTACGGGGCCATTGCCACATACCTGGGATCGGCTGGATCGGCCAGAATGGTCGGATGGGCCATGAACCAGTCGCACGGCCAGCGTCAGTATGTCCCGGCCCACCGGGTGGTAAACCGCAATGGCATGCTCACCGGGAAACAACATTTCGGGGGACCCAATATCATGAAGCAATTGCTGGAAAGTGAACACATCGAAGTCGAAAATGACAAAATCCTCCGGTTCAGTGAATTGTTCTGGGATCCCGGCACTACCCCCCACAAGGCCAAAACCAAATAAATCATTTCCTTTGGCCACCAATAAAAATTGTACTATTTTTACCGAAACTAAATAAACATTAAGACGCCACCCCAAACCGGCGTCATTCGTTCAAACATTAATTGAAACACATATGTCAGTCACTGCAAAAGCTGAACTCGAAACCAAAGTTCAAAAAGTCATTGATCAGATCAGGCCTTATCTTGAGGCAGACGGAGGAAACATCCGTTTTGTGGAGTTGACCGATGACAATGTAGTCATGGTGGAACTGCTTGGCACCTGCGGCCATTGCCCCATGAGTACCTATACATTGAAAGCGGGCGTGGAACAGGCCGTTAAAAAAGCCCTCCCCGAGATACAGTCCGTCGAAGCCATCAACGTCACGGCCTAGGCAGCTTGTTGGTCCCGGAGCCTGGCAGAATCAGTCATTGGCCGCCAGGCGGGACGGGAATTGGTCCCATAGCGGAAATTGGCCACCAGGCGGGAATAGGCCGCAGAGCGCAAATGAGCCGCCAGGCGGGAATGGGCCCCAAAGCCTAATAATGCTTTTGGCCCTAGACCGGGAATTTGGCCACCAGGGGCATTCTTCTTCCGGACCCGAAGCCTTTTTGTGATACGCGCAATACGGGCGGGGCCTGTTTTCTTTTGAATTCGCTGAAGTTCACCAGGTCAAGAATCTTTTTCACCAGATCCGGGGAATGGCCACAGGCCACAATCTCCTGAAACCCCATTTCCATTTCAATGTACCTGAACAGGATCGGATCCAGTTCCCCGTATTCGGGCAGGGAATCAGTGTCTTTTTGTCCGGGTTTCAGCTCCGCCGATGGCGGTTTGTCCAGGGTGTGCTGAGGGATGATCTCTTTGTCCCGGTTGATATACCCTGCCAACTCGTAGGCTTCCGTCTTGTAAATGTCTCCAATCACCGACAAGCCCCCGCACATATCCCCGTACAGGGTGCCATATCCGACCGCGGCCTCGCTTTTGTTGGAGGTATTCAACAACATATGCCCGAATTTATTGGAAAGGCCCATCAACAGGATGGCCCGGGCCCGGGCCTGAAGGTTTTCTTCGGCAATCCCCGGGGAGCTTTGGTCAAAATATGGCTTCAAAGAGGCTTGCAGGGCATCCACGATGGGCGTGATGGAAATCACATCCCGGGACACGCCCAGGTTTTCGGCCAGTTTCAAGGCATCCGTAAGGGAGTGATCTGAGCTGAAGGGCCCCGGCAGCAGCACAGCCCAGACATTTTCCCTTCCGAGTGCCCGCTCGGCCAACACCAGGGTGAGGGCGGAATCGAGGCCGCCCGACAAACCGACCAGCGCTTTTTTTAAGCCGTTCTTGTGAAAATATTCTTTGATCCCGAAGCTCAGGGCCTCCAGCAACAGGCGGTTTTTTTCATGTGGATCCGGGACATCGTAAACGGCTTGGTTTTGGAGAGGCTCCAGGGCCTCCAGATCAACCAACCGCAGCCCCTCCTGAAATGGTTCAAAAAGTTCAACCAGCGAACCGCTGGCATTGAAGACGGCAGACCCCCCGTCAAATATCAGCTCGGCATGGGCCCCAACCTGGTTAACCAGGATGAGGGGCTTTCCGTAGTTCCTTGCGTTCTCCGAGAAAGTCTTCAGCCGCTCCCCGCCCCGGTTCCAGGAAAACGGGGAGGCCGAAATGTTGATGATCAAATCGGGACCCTCCTGCATCAGGTGGGTCATCGGACTGTCCCGGTACATGGGCCGCGGACCGATGTCCCACAGATCCTCGCATATGGTCAGGGCAACCCGCCGGTTCCCCATGACAAGGGTGTGAAAATCCGTGGCAGGCTCAAAATAACGGTATTCCTCAAACACATCGTAATTGGGAAGCAGGCCTTTGTTGTATTGGTGTTTGATCTGCCCGTCCTCCAGCAGAAATGCCGAATTGAACAGTCGTTTCCCGGCGGGACCGGGATGATGGGCCGGACTTCCAACGATGGCGGCAATGCCGGTACATTCCCCGGCAATCAGCCGGACCTGCTCCAGGCAGGAATCCACGAAGCCGTCCAAATTCAGCAAATCACCCGGGGGGTAGCCGCAAACCGACAGTTCAGAAAACACAACCAGTCCGGCCCCCTGGTTCCTGGCCTCCCGAATGCTCTGAATGATCCGCCTGGTATTGGATTCGAAGTTTCCGACGTGAAAGTTCAGCTGTGAGATGGCAACAATCATTCCTGCGCTTTAAAACAAAATTCCCAGGTTTAGCGAAACAAAGCTGGAAGTGGCGCTCTGAAAGGCATTGGTAATGTTATTCCGCCCGCTCAGCGCATTGGTGAACCCATTATTATAGGTCAATCCGCCCACCAGGGAGGTCCTCCCCCCCAGCGAATACTCCACCCCGCCCCCAAAAACAAAGGCGATGCGGACCAGCGACACCTCCCCTTTGATGTCCCTCTTCAGAACCACACCGGTTTGGTTGTGCGTAAAGCTGTCGTGGCCCTCGGCACTCAGGTTAAACCCGGGAGCAAACCCGATCCGGCCAAAATAGGTGAAGTAGCCGATTTCGGCCGACTGCAACTTGAAGGTTACCGGAACTTCAAAATAAGAAAGTATGTATTCGCGCTCTTTCTCAACCACGCCATAGTCCTGTTCCATGGACATATACTTGAGCGTACCGCCAAATCTTGAGATCAACGCATTGGTCGAAATGGCGTAATGAGGTCCCAGGTGGTATTCCCCGGTCAACCCATATGAAACGCCCAGGCGGGGACCTTCCGATACGTAATCACGCGTTTCGGGAGAAAGCCAGGAGAGGGACGGAGAGACGGTCAGCCCGACGCGAAACCTGGGCCCCTGCTGGGCCTGCAGGGTCGTTGCTGCAAAGACCATCACCATGAGGGTAAAAAATGTCCTTTTTTTCATACATTTGAGGTTTAAAAGTCTGTTCATTTTCCCACCCAAATTTACTGCTTTTTTTTCATTGATTTCATACATAATATAACAAGGTGTGGACCGTTTTGTTAGAAATTATAATGAATGAAGAAATTCTGCTGCATGAAGTGGCATTTGCCTGCCTTTGCCATTCTCCTGCTTGGCCTGTTGTTTTTGTTCCCCGGCTGCCGGCAAAAGCCCCACTATGAAGCCTCCATTTCGGATATCCGCCTTGAAAAAGTGACCATCAGGCGGTATGATGAATTGCTGTTTTCACTGGATCCCTATCGTCTCAGGGAGGAAATACAGCCACATGCCGAAACCTTTGAATTCTTTCTGGGTGATGCCCTCGACGACCCCCTTGCCATGCAACAGTTGTTCGCCTACGTCACGGACCCCTTGCTCCAGGCGCTTTACCTGGAAACCAAAGAGGTCTGGCCCGTGCTGACAAGCCTGGAAGAGGATCTGACCCGGGCCTTTCGCTATTACAGGGCACACTTCCCGGATGAACCCATTCCGCAACTTTACTCCTATGTATCCGGCATCGACTATAAATTACCGATAAAATACGCCGGCAACCACGCAGCCATCGGACTCGACAATTACCTGGGCAGTGATTGCCCCCATTACGGCAAAATCGGGATTCCCGCCTACCAGGCGATGACCATGGAACCGGATTTTGTGCCCCTTGACATGATGAAGATACTTGCTGAAGTCCACCTTCAGGCAGAACCCTATGAGCCGGAGACCCTGCTGGACTTCATGATTTACGAAGGGAAAATGCTTTACTTTCTGGATTGCATGTTCCCCCGTGCACCCGACAGCCTGAAAGTGGCCTATACGGGGGATCAGCTTCGGTGGATGCAGGAAGGCAGGGGAATGGTCTGGTCTTACTTCATTGACAACGAATTGTTGTTTTCGACCGACCGCCAGATGATCGGTCGCCTGGTAGGTGAGGCCCCGTTTACCTCTGCTTTTGGCAGGGGATCTGCCCCCAGAACAGCCTCGTGGACGGGATGGCAAATTGTCAGGGAATACATGAGGCGCCACCCGGAAGTCTCCCTCCCTGA
>JAWLHS010000145.1:0-6265 GCA_041690235.1 Bacteroidales bacterium | reverse complement strand
AAACAAACCGATCAGCATTTCGATCTGGAGGGGATTGACAAAGGGTTCATCCCCCTGGATGTTAACCACGATGTCCCGGGGGCCGTATTTTCCATTATTCACCAGTGAGAGGGCCTCCAGGCAGCGGTCGGTTCCGCTGGAGTGGGTGGGTTTGGTCATCACAACTTTGCCAAACAAGCTCACATGATCAAAAATTTCCTGGTGGTCGGTGGCCACCACCACTTCCATCAGGGCGGTGCATTTGCATGCCTGTTCATACACCCTTTGTATCATCGACCTGCCCTGAATCATCACCAGGGGTTTTCCGGGAAACCGGGTGGAGGCATATCGTGCGGGTATGATTCCGATTGCGTTCATCAGAACAAGCCATGGATTTCGGCATCGATTTTTTCAATGACCCGTCCCAGGTCCTGCTGGTTCTCGCTGAACTTGATGGTATCCACCGAAACAATCAGCAACTTCCCCTGGTCGTAGTTGCTGATCCATTCCTCATAGCGTTCGTTCAGGCTGTTCAGGTAATCGATCCGGATGGAGTTTTCGTAATCCCGTCCCCGTTTCTGAATCTGGCTCACCAGGGTCGGAACGCCTGCCCGGAGGTAAATCAACAGGTCGGGGGGTTGAATAAACGAACTCATTAACTCAAACAGGCGGGAATAATTGTCAAAATCCCTCGATGACATCAGGCCCATGGCATGCAGGTTCGGTGCGAAGATATAGGCGTCTTCGTAAATGGTCCTGTCCTGGATGACTGTTTCCCCGCCCTTGCGGATGTCGACGATTTGGCGAAACCGGCTGTTCAGAAAATAAATCTGAAGGTTGAACGACCAGCGTTGCATGTCTTCATAGAAGTTGTTCAGGTAGGGATTGGTTTCGACGTCCTCGTAATGGGCCTCCCATCCGTAGTGTTTGGACAGCAATGCCGCCAGGGTGGTCTTCCCTGAGCCGATGTTTCCTGCGATTGCAATGTGCATGTTTGTCGTTTTATTGAATAAAATCCAGGATTTCCTCTACGTATTTCCGCTCATTGAACAGCCTGGGCACCTTGTTTTGCCCTCCTATCTTTCCCTTCGCCTTCAGCCATTTGAAGAAAGTGCCCTTGGGGACCTTGGTGAGCTTGGGTTCGTGCAACATCAGGTCGGCCGACCGTTTGGCCTCGTAATCCGAATTCAGGGCCTGGAGCTCCCTGTCAAGCACCTGGACGAAGCGTTCCATGTTGTCGGGTTCCCGTTCAAATTCGATCACATATTCGTGTGCGGCTGAGTTGTCGTCATTTAAGTAAATGGGGGCGGCGGTGTATTCGCTCAAGATGGCATTTGTAGCCTTGCAGGCCGCCTCCAGCGCTTTGTCCGTGTTGTCAACGATCACTTCCTCCCCAAAGGCATTGATGAAGTTTTTGGTCCGCCCGGATATTACGATTCTGTAAGGTGACAGGCTGGTAAAGCGCACGGTGTCGCCGATCAGATAGCGCCACAAACCGCCATTGGTAGAAATGACCATGGCATAGTTGGTGTTGGTTTGTGCCTGCTCCAGGGGAATCATTTTAGGCTCCGGCCGTTCAATCTCATCAAGGGGAATAAATTCGTAGAAAATCCCATAATCCAGCATCAGGAGCAATTCTTCTGAATCCGGCCTGTCCTGTATTCCAAAAAATCCTTCCGAGGCATTATAGGTTTCCAGATAGATCATTTTTTTTGAGGGGATGATCTTTTGAAACTGCTCGCGGTACGGTACAAAACTAACCCCTCCGTGGATGAATAATTCCAGCTCCGGCCATACCTCCAGAATATTGCGTCTGCCGGTAATCTCAAGCACCTTCTTCAGCAGAATCAAATTCCATGAAGGGACCCCGCTGATGCTTGTGACGTTGTCGGGGATGGTGGCCCGGGCAATTTTCTCCAGTTTTTCTTCCCAGTTTTCCATCAGGGCCAGGGAAAGCTCAGGCGTACGCATAAATTCACCCCAAAAGGGAAAGTTCTGGAGCAAGACCGCCGAAAGGTCTCCGAAGTAAGCTTTGTTGTTGATCTCGCTCACTTTATGGCTCCCCCCCATGACCAAGCCCTTCCCGTTGAAAATTTGGGTGTCGGGATGGTTCTGACAGAAAATGGAAAGTACGTCCTTGCCCGCCTTGTAATGGCAGTTCTCCAGGGATTCAAAACTCAGGGGAATGTATTTACTCTTGTCGCTGGTTGTCCCCGATGACTTGGCGAACCACCTGATCTCAGAGGGCCAGAGAATATTTGATTCACCCCTTATCAGACGGTCCACGTATGGCTTCAGGTCCTCATAGTGCTGCAGGGGAACGCGGGCGGCATAATCGGGATAATTTTTGATCTCCCCGTAGTGGTGCTTTTTGCCCCATTCGGTGTCCCTGGCTTCCCTGACCAGCTTTTTCAGCAGCTCGGTCTGGACTTCAACGGGGTTTGCCTTGAAGTGCTCGATCTGACCCATGCGCTTCTTGAAAAACCAGTAAAGGACGGAATTTAATACAGACATAAGAAAATCTTTGGGCCGTTGTTTCGTTCAGCTACCAGGGACCAGTCATGCAAAAATAACACTTATGGCCGCAAATTGGCCAATGCCGTTTAATTTTTCCGGAATTTTTCCCCACGACCCTTTAAAATCCGGTCTTATTGGGTAAAAGTCTTATTTTTGACGAAGGCAAAAGACCGGTGACTGTTCTGCCGGAAGTAAAAAAAACCATAACTCCTTTTGATTTTGAACCTGTTGAGGGAAATTACCGGTTTTGACATATCCTCGCGCAAGCAGCGATGGAAGTTGCTGCTGTTGTTATTTGCCGCCCTGATTGTCGTTGCTTCGCTCTATTATACCGACATCCTGGTAAAAAAAATCACCCTCGATGAACGCCGGAAGGTTGAACTGTGGGCCGACGCCGTACAAAAGAGGGCCAGCCTGGTCAAGTATACCGAGGAGTTTTTTGAAACGATCAGGGAGGAAGAGCGAAAACGGGTGGAATTGCAGGCCAAGGTACACCGCAGGTTGAATTATGCGGAAAGTTCAGACGAACTGAATTTCATCATCGAGGTGCTGGGCTCCAACACAACCATTCCCGTGGTGCTGGTGGATGAGGAGGGAACGGTTTACAACAGCATGAACCTTGATGAGCGTTTTGCCGGTGCGACCCGCCTGGAAGGCGAACTCGCAGAATACTTTTCGGAATATCCACCCATTTCATTTGCAGTGGGCCGGTCGACACAATATATTTATTACCGGGACTCCAGGCTCTTTACAGAACTGAGGGAAGTTCTTGATGATCTGGTGGATTCATTTATATCCGATATCGTGGTCAGTTCCGCCAATATTCCGGTCATGGTGGTTGACAGCTCCCGGCGTCAGCTGATCGATTACGGGAATATCGGTGATCTTGACCTGGAGGATCCCCGGGCCGTAACCGGCATGATTCGATCCATGGCGGAGAAAAACCCGCCCATGTCCATCGACCTGCCCAACTACGGCAAGGCCTATGTCTATTATACCAATTCTTTCCTGGTGACCCAACTCAGGTATTATCCGATCGCCCAATTTATGGTAATCGGGATTTTTCTGGTGGTCTCCTACATTTTGTTCAGCCTGGCCCGCAATGCTGAGCAAAACCTGGTCTGGGTGGGTATGTCAAAGGAAACCGCCCATCAGCTGGGAACACCACTTTCTTCCCTGATTGGCTGGGTCGAGATCCTGAAAATGAAAGGGGTGGACCAGGAAACCATCCTGGAGATTCAAAAAGACGTGGTTCGCCTGGAAGACATCACGGAACGGTTTTCCAAGATTGGTTCAGCGCCCAGCCTCATCAAAGAGGATGTGGTGGCATCGGTCAAAAACACGGTGGAGTACATGAAGTCCCGTACTTCCAGTAAGGTCCAGTTCGTGGTGGTAAGCAACAAGGAATCCGCAATGGTACCGTTCAATCCCAATCTGTTCGGATGGGTCATCGAGAACCTCATCAAAAATGCGGTCGACGCGATGGACGGGGTCGGGGATATTGCGCTGGAAATAACGGATCAACCCGATCATGTGACCATTGACATCAGCGATACGGGCAAGGGCATTGCCTCTTCCAAGTTCAAGGCCATATTCAAAACGGGTTATACCAGCAAAAGAAGGGGCTGGGGCCTGGGCCTTTCACTGAGCAGGCGGATCATAGAAACCTATCACAAGGGCAGGTTGTTTGTGAAGGAATCCCAGTTGAACCGCGGGACCACCTTCAGGATCATCCTTCGGAAGAAACAATGAGCGCCTGGCCCGACCGGTGAGGGCTTCATCAGTTGGTCAGGCTTTTTTGCATATGGCATTTACAATTCACATGGGCAGGTTTTTTAAAAAGAAGCGTCTTTATGGGCCGATGGTGGCTTGCTGGCTGGTGACCGCCATGGTTTTTACCGGTTTCCGCCAGTCGGGAGTGGATCGCATCATGATGCGGATGGAAAGCCAGCATCTCCAGGGGGGCAAACGCATGGATGTTCGGGGAGAACTGTTTTACCAGTCGCACAACGGCCGTTTGCTCACCCGCTACAGCAGTCCGGTGCAACAACTGATCATCACCAACAACAAGGGCGAGCTTTCGGTTTACAGTGAAAAAGACAATACCATATACCGCGATCATGGCCTTGAATACAGTTCTGAAAACAACCTGGTCTATTATTTTCTCTCCGGCAGGCTGCAGGACCTGGGTCTCAGGGAGCTTGGGTTCGACCTGGTGGAAACTGAATTTCCCGGCGGAATGGTGAAGACCACCTGGTCCCCGCCTGCTTCCATGGCCCATTTGTTCCACCGCATTGAGCTGGTGCATGAGGACTTTATTCCCATCTACGCCGGGTATTACGATGCCGGAAAAGCCATGGTCAAGAAAATTTATTATACGGACTACCAGCATTTCCCCGGTATTGTTTTTCCCACCACCATCACGGAGTTCAATTATCTTCCCGGTGGAGACTCCATTGTGAATCGGCTGAAGTTTTCAGACATCCGTCTCAACAAGGAGGCCGACAGTCCATGGTTTAACTTTGTCATACCCGATGATGCCAAACTCATTGATTAAAAAACCATTAAAGCTTACTCGAAGGGTGTTACCGCTGCTGGTATTGCTATTGGCCGGCCATGCATACGGGGATCCCCCAAAGTCCGACTTTGAGTTATTGTCGGATGCTGCCTGCAGCCAATGCGGCCAGCCACATGAAACGCCGCCCGCACAATCCTCGCCAAACAAATCCATGGTTGCTCGTTACAACCCGCTCTCATGGGTGGCTTCCGGAATGATGTTTGTGTATCAGCGCTATATTTCCCCCCAGCTGCCTTCAGAATGTCTCTACGAACACAGTTGTTCAAGTTTCAGCAAAGAGCTGATCGGCACTTACGGTCTGGCCAGGGGAGTGGTTTATACGGCCGATCGCCTGACGCGCTGCAACCGAGTGGCCGCTCTGGATGTCCATCCACTCCGGCTCAACGAGGCCAGCCTGAAGGTGAGGGAGACCGTTGAGATTTACAAACCCGGTTCTGAATGAGGTACACCATCTCCCTGGTTTTTGCCTTGGTCTTTTTCCCGGGCCTGAGCGTTCAGAGCCTGGCCCAGGCTGACGAACAGGCCCGGAGGGAAGTGGATTTTGTCTTCTATTTAATGGGGCGGGGTGATATCCAGGAAAGCCTTTACCTGTTGGATCGCGTGGAACCCGAAGCGCAAAGCCTGGCAGATACCGTACTTTTTCTGAAGGGTTGGATGCTTTACGGGCAGAAGGATTTACTGAGGTCCTCCTCCTTTCTGCTGAATGTGTCAGGGAGCAGCCCCCTGTTTGCCCAATCACGCTTTTTCGGCGCTTACAACCTGGCCCATGAAGGCTTAACGGACAGGGCAACCGAAGCATTATCCCCCTTATTGTTCGAGCCGGGATCTGTTTACGATGCGATGAAGAATTTCCAGCTGGCCGGACTATCCTTGCTGAGGAGGGATTTTGATGGGTTTTCCGACCATGCCGAAGGTTTTTCGGGAGGGCATCATCTGATGGCAGAAGAAGAAGCCAGGCTGCTTACTTACCGGGAATCTCTTTTACAGGCCCCGGTTCGCTCCCCATTTGTGGCGGGCCTGCTTTCAGCCGCTGTACCCGGACTGGGAAAGGTGTATGCCGGGAAAACCGCCGAAGGCATTGCCGGCTTCATCTATGTGGCAGCCATGGGAGCGACGGCCTGGGATTTTTACAGGGGTGCCGGACCCCGCAGCGCCCTGTTTATCTTGTCGGCTTCGATAACCGGTGTGTTC
>JAWLHS010000144.1:0-6329 GCA_041690235.1 Bacteroidales bacterium | reverse complement strand
GAAAAAGAAAACCTTAAGCGCGGAGTTGCGGGGGGTGAGTAAATCCAACAATTTTGCCGGTCCGGGCTTCACCGCATCCCTTGGCAATATCAACCTGAAGGGGGGGGCCGAGAATTTGCGCTTTAGCATGGAGGGAACCTATGAAACACTGATCGGCAGTCGGACGGGGCCGGCAAATTCCTGGGAAGCCGGACTGGAAGCCGAGTTGACCATTCCCCGCTTCGTGGCCCCGTTCAAGACCCGGTCCTATTCTTCACGCTTCGTGCCCAAAACAATCGTTTCGTTTGGCTGGAACTATTTTAGCCGTACCGATGCCTTTAGCCTGAATTCCTGGCGGCTGAAATATGGTTTCAACTGGAATGAGAGCCATACCACCCGCCACAGTCTGACCCCCGTTTTGCTGAACCTTTTTATCCTTGGTTCGGTGAGCGAAGCGTTTGAAGAGCTGCTGTCCGGGGGACTGGCCCAGAGGCGGGGGCTTTTTGAACAATTCATCATTGGCTCCCAATATTCATGGTTCCATAATTCCCAGCTGAAGCCGGAAAGAAGGAACAGAAACGATGTGTTTCTCAACGTGAACCTGGATTTTTCGGGCAACCTGACTTTTCTCGCCTTTGAATTGCTTGCGAAAGGCAGTCAACATGAAAGTGGTGAATACAGGGTGTTTGACCAGAGCTTCTCCCAATTTTCCAAAGCCGATATCGATTTTCGTTATTATCGTCGGATGGGTTCCGGCCAGCGCCTGGCCACGCGCCTGATTTTGGGAGTCGGTCTCCCTTACGGGAATTCAGAACAGCTCCCCTATGTGAAGCTTTTTACGATCGGGGGGGTGAACAGTGTGAGGGCATTTCACCCGAGGAGCCTTGGTCCCGGGGCCTACCTGCCCCCGGATTCCCTGTCTGGACAGTTCAATCCGTTCCAGGCCGGAGAACTGAAACTGGAAGCCAACCTGGAATACCGGTTCAGTATTACACGCATGGTCAAAGGGGCCGTGTTTGTTGATGCCGGCAATATCTGGCGCCTGGAGGAAGATGAAAACACCCCGGGCGGAGCATTCCGCTGGGATCGCTTTTACGAACAAATTGCCCTGGGTACGGGGGCGGGGATTCGTTTTGACGCTACTTTTTTCGTACTCCGTTTGGACTTTGCCTTTCCGTTGGCAGTCCCCTACGGAGACCGGGATGGCTTTTTTGGACCCATCCAGCCCTTTAAGCGGTCATGGCGAAAGGATAACCTTGTGCTCAATCTGGCCATCGGCTATCCTTTCTGAGCCGCCCCAATGAATCTGGGAGCTGATTCCGGTTACCTGATTTCTACTTCAATCCAGCCAGAACGATCAGGATCCCCTGGTGTTTGCCACTTCACAGGCGGGTTTTCTTCCAATTCCTTCAGCAACACCTCAATGGCTTTTTCGAGTGAAGGATCTTCGCCCCGGGCCACCTTGTGCGGATAATCGATGACTTCGATATCGGGATAGATACCGATGCCTTCGATGATATACTCTCCATCAGAATTATAAATGCCGAAGCGCGGTACTGCGATATAACCCCCATCAGCCAGGCGGGCGTTGCCGGACATTCCTACCAGACCGCCCCAGGTTCGTGTACCGATAATGGTGCCCAGGTTTTTTTGACGGAAGAAATACGGGAATGCATCCCCGCCGGAGGCTGCGTATTGGTTGATCAGCATGGCCTTGGGGCCGTCGTGCGCTACCCCCGGGGTTCGCATGGGATCGGGGAGCCCGGCCCGGTGCCAGAGCGCATGGGTTTCGCGCGTGAGAACCTCCAGCAGGCGATCCGGGATAAACCCGCCCCCGTTAAATCGTTCATCGATAATCAGGGCATCCTTGTGATGGTAAGCATACATACCACGGTACAAGTCCCTGTTGCCTTCGACTGCGGTGTTGGGGACATGAATATATCCGATGCGTCCGCCCGAGAGGCGGTCGACCATTTCCCGGCGGGTGGTCACCCAGTCGAGGTATTTTAATTCCGTTTCGCTGGCAATGGGCTGAATCACGTAAGATCTTGCCCCTTCCGCCGTGGGCCTGTCGTTGACGGTGATTTGTGTGGCTACCCCAACGCGGTTCTCAAGGAAACGGTAAGGGTTGTCGCCGGTGGTCAGGTCATGGCCATCAATGCTGATCAGGTATTCTCCCTCGCTGATATCGATACCCTGGGCCGTTAAGGGGGAAACCCGCGATGGGGTCCAGTTTTCCCCTCCGTAAATTTTTTCAATTACAAAGCGTTGGTTCCGGGGATCGGCCGTCAGCTTGGCACCCAGTAGACCCGTCTGAACCCGGTCAACCCTTGGGAAGTCCCCATAGTCCACATAGGCATGCCCGGTATTGGTCTCGGCGATCATTTCTCCGAAGATATAATCCAGATCGAAGCGATGATTCAGAAATGGAAGCAGCCTGGCATAGCGTTCCCGGAAACCCTCCCAGTCTACATTGTGGATATTGGAAACATAGAAAAAGTCGCGGAAGATGCGCCACCCATCTGTGAAAATCTGATCCCATTCTTTTCTGGGTTCAATGCGCATGCTCATATTTTCGAGATCGAGTTTCCCTTCGCCGGGTTTTTGGTTGGGCGAGAGTTTCGCCACCCCGTAGTCACCCCTGTGCTGGTAAAGGAACTTACTCTCATCAGCGGAGACCAGGCCCATGCGGATGCCTTCCATAATGACCTGGTTGCTTTGCTCCTTGATGTTGTAGCGGTTCATGCCGTTCTCGTTGAAATAGACCAGTCCGTCTTTCACCGCCTGGAGCCCCCCGTAACTTCCCGAACCCATCGGAAATGCCACAATGCGCCTGCTCACATCGGAAAAATCGATTTGAACGTTTACGGCTTCTTCTGTGCCGGATTGACTGTTGGCAGAGGATGGATCGCTGTCTCCCAAAGGCTCTTCGGTTTCTTTGGGCTCGAACAAACGTGTGCTCTCATTGGTCAGATGCAGGGCGAAGATGCGGGTGGCCCTGTTGTAGAGGTAATTGAATTCAAAGTCTGAAAAAGCCAGGTTGAAATCCCGGTTGGATGTAAAAAAGAGATACTGCCCGTCTTTTGAAAAAACAGGATTGCGATCTCCAAACTCACCGCTTGTAAGCTGGGTTGACTGCCGGCTGTCAATATTGTAAACCCAGATGTTTCCCTGGCCGTTGTCCCCGTTCTTGGTGTAAGTGATCCACCTGGAATCGGGTGAGAAGGCATAAGTGCGGATCTCGTCCGAGGTCGGGGTGTCAACGACTGCAATCCTTCCGGATTCGACATCCAGAAGCTGGAGCCTCATGCTCCGGTCGAAGAATACTAGGTATTTGCTGTCGGGCGACCATTCTGCCGGGTATTTCCAGCCCCGGGAGTTTTGTGTGACCTGCCTTGGTGAGGCCCCGTCCCTGTTCTCCAGAAGATAAACTTCATATTCACCGCTGGCGTCTGAATAGTAGGCAATCCATTTTCCGTCGGGCGACCACTGTGGGTAAACCTCCCTGACTCCCTGTGTGCGGGTGAGGTTGTGGGTGGTTCCTTCCCCGGCGGGTACCGAAAAGATATCGCCCCGGGCGTCAAAAAGCACCCGGTTGCCGGAAGGAGAAATGGCGGAGCTGTGGATATTGCCCTTGACGTTTTTGTGGTAGGGAAGGGAATTGGCGTAATCAAAATGGATGTTGACCACGACCCGCTCCAGATTTTCGCTGTCAAGATCCAGCTTGTAAATGCGGCCGCCGCTTTCGTAGACCAACTGGCCATTGCTTCCGCTTGGCCACATTACATCGAAATCGTCGTGGAATGTCAATTGCCTGATCTCTTTGTTGTTGACATCGTAACAGTAAATATTCAGCCATTCGTCCCGGTCTGATGCAAAATAAATTCTGTCCTTATACCAATGGGGGATATGGTCGGTGCCGACCCAGTCTGTAATGGGTTCGGAATGATTTTGCTCCAGATCGTAAATCCAGACATCGGATGCACGCCCTCCTTTATAGCGTTTCCAGGTGCGGAACTCCCGGTCGACCCAGGTGAAGGCCATTTTGGTGTTGTCGGGTGAGAGCGCGGCAAAGCCACCGTAAGGAATGGGTAATTCTTCCTCAAACCCGCCCTCGATCGATACCAGAAAATATTTGCCCATTCTTTCTCCATATTCTGTGCGGTTGCTTCTGAACAAAATCTTTTGGCTGTCGGCGGTCCAGTCCAGAACCACATTGTCAAACCCTCCGCGCGGAGGCATTGGGCCCACATCGTTGTAAAAGGTCAGTTGCCGTGGGGCACCTCCCTGGGAGGGCATGACAAACACTTGCCTGGAGCCGCTGTACTCAGCGGAGAAGGCAATCCACCGGCCGTCCGGAGAGATTTTGGGAAACAATTCCAATCCAATGTGGGAGGTCAGTTGCCTGGCGTCACCCCCCGAGGAGGGAACCGTCCATATATTGCCGGCATAAACGAATACAATCTGGTCTCCGTTGATGTGGGGATAACGCATCAGCCTGGCATCGTCAGCGGCATGCATGCTGTTGACGGCAAAGAGCAGGGTGAAGGAAACAACACACTTCTTAAAAAAATCAATCATGACTGGTATATGGTTACTGTTTGTAAACGATGGAATTGATATTCATTCCCGCTCCGACCGAGGCGAATATAATCATGTCGCCAGGTTCAATCCGGTGTTCCGGCAATGCCCCCTTCAGGATCATGTCGTAAAGGGTTGGAATGGTGGCCACGGAACTGTTTCCCAGTTCGTGGATGTTCATGGGCATGACCTCCTTGGTATCGACCTGAACCCCAAAAAGCCTGTAAAAACGTTTGATAATGGCTTCATCCATTTTTTCATTGGCCTGATGGAGCAGGACCTTCCTGATGTCTCCGATGGGGGTGCCTGACTTATCGAGCGATAGTTTCATGGCCGGGGGAACGTTCGAAATGGAATATTCGTAGATCTTCCTTCCGTGCATCTTGATATACCTTACTTTTGGGTCGCTATCAGGGGCATTCGATTTTCCCAGGTAGAGGTAGTAGGCTTCTTCCTGCGTATGACTCCAGGTTGCAGAGGAAATCACCCCTCTTTTCTCGTCCGACTCCACCCCTTCCAGAATGGCGGCCCCGGCCCCGTCAGAAAAGATCATGGTGTCACGGTCATAATTGTCGACCACCCTGGAGAGGGTTTCGGCCCCAATCACCAGGCAGCGTTTTGCCAATCCGGAACGGATATAGGAATCGGCCTGTATGATTCCCTGCACCCAGCCCGGGCAACCGAAAATCAGGTCGTAAGCCACACAGAGGGGGTTTTTAATTCCCAGCTGATGTTTTACCCTTGCAGCCATGGAAGGCAATACATCGGTTTGGATGGTGCCCTTGACAACATCCCCGAAGTCATGGGCAACAATGATGTGGTCGATGGTTTCACGATCGATGCCTGCAGACTCAATGGCCCTTTCTGAGGCGATGGCTGCTATCTGGGAGGTGGTCTGGTCTTCTGTAACCCATCTGCGTTTTGCGATCCCGGTAATGTCGCGAAACTTATTTACAACCTCCTCGCCCGGACTATCGATCAGGCTCTCATCCTTCTCAAAAAAAATTTGCCTGGTAAACTGGCTGTTGTCTATGATGCGCGAAGGCACATAGCTACCCGTCCCCGTGATCACCGTATTTAGAAATTCCATAGGATAACGATTTAATCAATAAAGATAATAAAAGTCTGTTAAATTTAATTTAAGAATTAACCTATATGTATGGTCGAATAGTGAATCCATTAATCCCTTTTGCTGAACCGCAGGGCCAGGTTGCCTTTCGTTATTGCATGGGTTTCTTCGTTCAAGTCGGTGATTACAAGCTCCTGGCTGGTAATTTCCAGAATCCTGAACGGTCCGGGGGGCCTGAGGACTTCATAATATTCCGGAACGACTTCCGGGAATATGATTTCAATTACAGTGCCGTTGGCGTCCGGGTTCGAATGTTTGTCCACCAGGCGGTAACCCACGTTAAAGTCCCCGAAAAAGTCCAGTCCGTCCCTGAGCAATATGGCTTCCCCCTCCTTTGAAAAAACCAGTCCGTTGATCCCAAAATACAAGCCCATCATATTGCCTTCTTCGACCATGAAGCGGAAGTCGGTATCGGCCCTGGCCGGTTCAATGATCTCCATCTGCATCATTCTCCATGTGCCCAGCAAAAGATCTGAGTTGGAGGTCCTCTGGCAGGCGGCACTCATAAATAAGATCAGAATAAGGATGGATGCATTTCGCATTTTTTTTTTGCAATATTATTCATTTTTTTTTACCTGGCCTTTCCTCCCTGCCGATTGTTTTGCTGCCCATCATCTTTTTAAGGCAATTGATTACCTTT
>JAWLHS010000143.1:0-6334 GCA_041690235.1 Bacteroidales bacterium | reverse complement strand
TCGGCATGGTGCAAACCGGGGAGGATGCAACTGTCCGCGGAAAATGGGTGTTTGAAAATGAAATTTCCGAGGGCGTCATCGTGGCGGCTCCGTTCAGCCTGAACGGGATATGGGCACCCTATTACACCCAGCATAAGGTTCTTGCCGGTCTGAGGGACGCCTACCTGCTGTGCGGAAATGAGAAGGCCCTGGAGGTGAAAACGGCATTTGCGAACTGGCTCTATGGGGTGCTTGCCCACCTGCCGCATGAAACCATACAGGAAATGCTGCTGTGCGAATACGGCGGGATCAATGAAACATTTGCGGATCTATACGGTTTTACCGGCGACCCCCGACACCTGGAACTGAGCAGGATTTTCCACGACGACGTGGTCATGGATCCCCTGGTGGAGGGCCTGGATCAATTGCAGGGTTATCATGCCAATACCCAGATCCCGAAGATCTCCGGACTGGCCAGGCGGTATGAGCTGACGGGAAATGAAGAGGACCGCAGTGCGGCGGAGTTTTTCTGGCGGACGGTGGTCGACAACCATACTTATGTGACCGGAGGCAATTGCCATGAAGAATATTTCGGGGAGCCCGGCCAGTTGAGAGATCGTCTGGGACCCAATACCACAGAGACTTGCAACGTATACAATATGCTGAGGCTGACCAATCACCTGTTTCAATGGGAAGCCGATGCGGAACTGGCCGATTATTACGAACGGGCCCTGCTAAACCATATTCACGCCTCCCAGCATCCGGAGGATGGAAGGGTGATCTACAACCTGAATATTGACATGGGCGGGCAAAAACAATTTCAGAACCCGCATGGGTTTACGTGTTGTGTGGGAAGCGGCATGGAAAGCCATTCCAAGTACGGTGGTTCCATTTATTTTCACAACGACAACGAGCTTTTTGTAACCCAGTTTATCGCCTCTGAACTGAATTGGAAAGACAGGGATATTATTTTCAGGCAACTGACAGCCTATCCGGAAGAGGAGGGCACCCGCTTTGAAATACAAACCCTTGATCCGAAAGCGTTTACGTTACAGATCAGGTATCCTCACTGGGCGGAAAACGGGTTTGAGATTATCATTAACGGAAGCGTGCATGCCTTCACTGAAAGCCCCGGTCATTTTGTACCAGTTAAAAGGACGTGGAATGACGGGGATGTCGTTGAGGTCCGCATGCCTTTCCAGGTGCGTCTTGAAACCATGCCCGATGACCGGGACCGGGTTGCCATTTTCAATGGCCCGGTTTTGCTGGCCGGTGATCTGGGTCCGCAGAATGACCCTGCCGTGACAGAACCCTTTTATGTTCCGGTGATACAATCCGAAGACCGCCATCCTTCCGACTGGGTGGAATCCCTTGCGGGACCAGGTCGTTTCCGCCTTCAGGCCGGTTATCCGCGCAATGTGGACCTGC
This sequence comes from Bacteroidales bacterium, assembly GCA_041690235.1. Taxonomy (GTDB): domain Bacteria; phylum Bacteroidota; class Bacteroidia; order Bacteroidales; family UBA7960; genus SLSG01. The sequence continues at coordinate 4,927 of JAWLHS010000143.1, read as the reverse complement.
AGCCTTTTTATTCAATTTATGACCGCAGGTATACCGTTTTCTGGGACCTGATGACGCAGTCCCAACTGGATGAGAAAAAGGCAGCGCTTCAACAGCAGGAAGAAATGCAGAAGCGCCTGGACCTAATGGCCACCGATCAGGTGATGCCCGGGGCCCGCGAAACGGAAATACAAGACAGGGTGCAGGGGCAGGGCACTTCAATCCGCCGATACAAGGAAAGATTTTGCAGGGAAGCCGAACGAGGCGGCTGGTTTTCGTACCGCATGCATATTCCTGCCGGCGAACCCGCCAGCCTGGTGCTGGAATTCTGGGGCGGTTTCGAGGGGTCCCGTACCTTCGATATACTGGTGGATGACCATCTGCTTGAAACCATCAACATTTCCAGTATGAAGGATGGCCACTTTTTCAAGCTGCATTATCCCATCCCCGCAGAAATTACACAGGGCAGGGAACAGGTAATGGTGAAGTTCAGTCCGCATGATTTCAACCGGGCAGGACCTGTATTCGGGCTGTGGACCATTGAAACGGCCCACCTGAACCAGGTTGGGCTGTGATTGCGCGTTTTTCTTGCTTTTATTTGGATTAAATAGAAACTTCGTTTTTTTTTGCACCAGTGTCGGGCAATAAAAGATTGGTGTTATATTTACACTAATAAATCACCTTGTTTCCGGACATCATTCCGGAGCTCCTTGAATTCAGAAATTGATCCGCCGTCTGCGGGTGTTTCAGAGCAATAAATCGTTGATTTGGTATCACATTAATCCTGAAAATGTATGACAATTATTGACTGGATTGTACTGGGTGCATTTTTTGTGCTCCTGTTCATGGTAATCTGGTGGGTTATCAGGCAAAAAGAAGAAACTTCGGCCGATTATTTTCTGGCCGGAAGGAACGTGGGCTGGCTGGCCATCGGGGCATCGATTTTTGCTTCCAATATTGGTTCGGAGCATCTCGTGGGACTGGCCGGTGCGGGAGCAGAAACCGGAATGGCCATGGCCCACTGGGAAATGCAGGGCTGGCTGATCCTGGTACTGGGATGGGTATTCGTTCCCTTTTATTCCCGCAGCAAGGTGTTTACCATGCCTGAATTCCTGGAGCGGCGCTACAATACGGCCTCCCGGAATTTTTTATCCATCATCTCCCTGGTGAGCTATGTGCTGACAAAAGTGGCCGTTACGGTGTATGCCGGAGGCATCGTATTTAAGGAGGTGTTTGGCATCGATGAATGGTTGGGCATTGACTTCTTCTGGATCGGAGCCATCGGACTCGTTGTTGTTACGGGTATATATACCGTGCTCGGCGGCATGAAGGCCGTGTTGTACACCTCCGTACTTCAACTGCCTGTTCTGTTGCTGGGTTCCATTGTGATTCTGGTCGTCGGATTGAAGGAGCTAGGTGGATGGGGCGAGCTGATGGAAATTGCGGGTGCCACTACCACCGAGCATGGCGACTCCATGACCAGCCTGATCCGGTCTCACCGGGATTCGGAATTCCCGTGGACCGGGGTGCTGCTCGGGTCGGCCATCATCGGGTTTTGGTATTGGTGTACCGATCAGTATATCGTTCAAAGGGTACTTTCGGGCCGGGATCAGAAGCAGGCCAGAAGGGGATCCATTTTTGGCGCCTACCTGAAGTTGTTGCCCGTATTTATCTTCCTGGTCCCCGGCATGATCGCTTTTGCCCTGCATCAGAAAGGACTGCTCGAGCTCAGCAGCTCAGATGCGGCATTCTCCGCCCTGGTTCGCAACCTGCTTCCCGTTGGGGTCAGGGGGATTGTGATCGGCGGACTCATTGCGGCATTGATGAGCTCCCTGGCGTCACTGTTCAACTCATCCGCCATACTTTTCACGAAGGATTTTTATGAAAAACTGCGGCCGCAAAGCACGGAAAAACACCTGGTTAAGGTGGGCCGGATCGCAACAGTGGTTATCGTGGTGCTGGGCATTTTATGGATCCCCGTGATGCGCGGCATCGGGCAGGTGCTTTATGCTTACCTGCAGGATGTGCAGTCACTTCTTGCCCCCGGCATTGCCTCTGTGTTTTTGCTTGGGGTGTTCTGGAAGCGGGCCACCCCTGCAGCGGGGTTTGCCGGACTCATGACCGGGTTTGTGTTGGGCATGACACGCCTGGCAAGCAATGTATTTGCCTCCTACATAGATCCCGACAGCCTGATGTACCGGCTTTTCCTTCAGCCCAACTGGCTGCATTATTCCATTTACCTGTTTTTCCTTTGCATACTGGTCATCGTTGTGGTCTCTTTCTTCACCAAGGCGGCAGACAGGTCCAAAACCGTGGGACTTACTTACGGATCGGCTTCTCCTGAACAGAAACTGGAGACCAGGGCCAGCTGGAACAAATGGGACGTGATTCATACGGTGATTATTCTTTCGATCACCCTGGCGTTTTATATTTATTTTTGGTAGGACATGTCGAATCAATCAAGGTACCAATCGTACGACCGGCATTATGTCGCCATTGACAGCATTATATTCGGGTTTGATGACGATACCCTGAAGCTGCTGCTGATCAAAAGGAAGTTCGAACCCTGCAGGGGTTGCTGGTCTCTGATGGGCGGCTTTGTGGCGGAGAATGAGAGCCTTGATCAGGCTGCCTACCGCATTCTGGAAGAACTGACCGGACTCAGGGACCTTTACCTGGAACAATTGTATACCTATGGGGAGGTGGATCGCGATCTGGATGCCCGGGTCATTTCCGTTGCTTATTATGCCTTAATCAATATAAAGGATTATGATGAGGAACTTGGAAGGAAACACGGGGCGGAGTGGTTTGCCATTGATGATATTCCGCCCCTGATTTTCGATCATAACGTAATGGTTGACAAAGCCATGCGCCGACTCAAACGAAAGACCATCATCCAGCCCATTGGGTTTGAATTGCTTCCCGAAAAGTTTACCCTGCCCCAACTGCAGCGGTTATATGAAGCCATCCACCAGCAAAGCCTCGACAAGCGAAATTTCCGGAAGCGGATTCTTTCCATGGCCGTGCTGACCCAGCTGGATGAAAAAGACAGGGCTTCCTCAAAAAGGGGAGCCTACCTTTATAAGTTTGATAAAGACAAGTACGATTACCTGATCCGCAACGGAAGCTTTTTTGTTCTCAAATAAAATCTTAATTTTCGTGATATGCATACAATCAAGAATAAAACCATTTGGTTCGTAACCGGAAGCCAGCATCTATACGGTAAAGAAGCCCTCGATAAAGTGGCGGAAAACGCCCGGGAGATCGCCAGGCAACTGGATCATAAACTACGCATCCCGGTTTCCATTTTGTTTAAGCCGGTACTGACCTCCAGTGACGGGATTTATCAGTTGAGCCAGGAGGCCAATGCCGATGCGGATTGCATCGGGCTGATCTGCTGGATGCATACCTTTTCCCCGTCCCAGATGTGGATCAGGGGACTGGATGTGCTGAAGAAGCCTTTTTTACACCTACATACACAGTTTAACAGGGACATTCCATGGTCAGAAATTGACATGGACTTCATGAACCTCAACCAAAGCGCTCACGGAGACCGGGAATTTGGCTACATATGCAGTCGCATGAAGATCAACCGGGGCGTGCTGGTCGGACATTGGAACGATCCGGAACTTGCAGGCGACCTGGAAGACTGGATCCGCGCTGCCATGGCTTGGAATGAATCCCGCAACCTGAAGGTGGCCCGCTTTGGCGACAATATGCGCAATGTAGCGGTCACTGAGGGAAATAAGGTGTCGGCCCATATCAAGCTTGGCTGGTCGGTCTCTGGATTCGGGGTTGGGGAATTGGTGCATTCTGTGAAGCAGGTAAGCGAAGATGAATTGAAGGCCCTGATTGATACCTACCACCGGGAATACCAACTGGATGCGGCCTTTATGAAGGACGATGCCAAAAAAGAAAAACTGATCGAGGCCGCCCGGATAGAAATCGGCCTGGAGAAGTTTCTTGAAAAGGGAGGCTTCGGGGCTTTTACCACCACCTTTGAAGACCTGCACGGTCTTAAACAGCTTCCCGGATTGTCTGTGCAGCGGCTGATGCAAAAAGGCTATGGATTTGGTGCCGAAGGCGACTGGAAAACCGCGGCCCTGGTCCGCTGCATGAAAGTTATGGCCTACGGACTGGAAGGGGGCACCTCTTTTATGGAGGACTATACCTACCACCTGGATCCCAAGGGAATGAAAGTACTGGGAGCGCATATGCTGGAAATTTGTCCGTCCATTGCCGTCTCCAAACCATCCCTTGAGGTCCATCCCTTATCCATCGGAGGCAAGGATGACCCCGCACGCCTGGTGTTCAGCGCCAGGGAAGGCAAGGCCCTGAATGCCACCATGCTTGATATGGGTGATCGTTTCCGCCTGCTGGTCAATACGGTGCATTCGGTGAAGCCTGTGGATCTTCCGAAATTGCCGGTTGCCAGGGCATTATGGACCCCTGATCCGAACCTTAAGGTGGCTGCAACGGCCTGGATCCTGGCAGGAGGTGCGCATCATACGGGCTTCAGCTTTGATGTGAACCCGGTCCAGCTTGCGCATTTTGCCGAAATGGCCGGACTGGAGTTTCTGCTGATCGATGCAAACACCGATGTGCGCCAGTTTAAGAACGAATTGCGCTGGAATGAACTATACTACAAGTTTGAACGGAATTAAGAACCAAACCCCGGAATATGCTTTATAATCTGAGAAAAATCGTACTGGAAGCCAACCTTGCCCTGGTCAGGCACGGACTTGTGGTTTTTACATGGGGAAACGTAAGCGGAATAGACCGGTCGAGCGGATTGGTGGCCATCAAGCCAAGCGGTGTGGAGTATGATCACATGAAGATCGACGACATTGTGCTGGTCGATCTGGATGGCAAGTTGGTTTACGGGAACCTGAACCCTTCTTCCGACACCCCGACCCATCTTGCATTATACAGGCGGTTCCCGGATATC
>JAWLHS010000142.1:0-6405 GCA_041690235.1 Bacteroidales bacterium | reverse complement strand
ATCACCTGGCGTCCGGACAGGATGGCTCCCATGGCATCGTCGAGGGGCATGGAAAGCACGTCCCGGGAGATGCTGTCGTTGGCAAACCAGGCAGGCTCAAAAAAAATCCGGATATCATGAAGACGTTCAAGTTCCTCCAGGGCAAAGGGAACCGGGATCATGCCGGCGCTGCCGGGTTGGGCCGGGGCCGGCTGTCCAGGGAAAAGGAGAAATATCAATAAACCAAGGGAAAGCAAACGATAGGGAAAAACACAAGCCCGCAGAAAACCAATCATATTATTTAGAAATTAACCCAAAGGCAGCATTCCCGCCTCAAACAAAACCGGGGGATTGGCCCCCAAAGCATTTATATTACTGATTAATAAACCGGAAGATGGCCACCAGGTTGTCTTCATTGCTCCATCGCCCATCCAGGGTCTCCATGAAGGCGTCAAGCTCATTGCGTTGCACCCGCGGAAGCAGGCGCTGCACGGCCCTGCGGTTGTTGATCAGCCGGAGTGAGTTGTCGCTGAGGGAGTAATAAGTTTCAGTCAGCACGGTGCTTCCCTCTATGATCTTTTCCCTGTCGGGGGCATGCAAAAAGTCTTCATTTCCCAGGTGCAGGTACTGTATCCTGGTAAGGGAAGCGGACTCCGGAAGATAGCCATAGCCGTCCCTCCTGCGGTTTTCCGGCTTGAGTTCCAGCCTGGTCTTTTTTAAAAGCTGCATGTCACCGTCAACCAGCACCTCCAAAAATCCATGTGTTTCATGGTAAATGAACATGCGGCGGCCAATGGTGATAAAGTTGAGTTCATCGAAATTCGTAATGGCCCTGATCTGCTGTTCCCCTGTGCGCGGAAGATCGATCACAAAGTGCATTTCATCAAACAAAATATTGTAATTCATCAGGGTCGGAATCAGGGTCCCGTCTTTAAGGGAAATATTGCCCATGGCGAAATCCGGCTCCAGGTACTGGAGACTGTTGGCCAACGTCTCCCGCATTTCGGGGTTGAACGGAAGCTCCATGACCGTTCGCCGCTGGGCCGTGGATTGAAGGGAAGAGGCAATGATCAGCAGGGAAAATACTAGGCGTACCATGGATGAAAGCTTTAGAGGTTTAATTGGTTCGAACCGAAATAAATCAGGGGTTCAAAGATATCATTTTTTCTCCGTGGGAAACAGGCCCCTTTTCGGTACAAATGTTAATTATCCATAAATAGCCGCAATTTTTATGCCAACTCTCGAAAGAAGACCGTGAAGAAAAGCCTTGCGTTTCACCCCCCATACAGGGGCTTTATTCACAAAACCCTTCCACGGTGAAAAAGCGGAAGGGCCGCCTTTTCAGGCGGCCCTTCCGATAAAATGAAGATCTGTTACAGACTTATAAAGGATTCTGATCCGCAGCTGTAATGTTTTCATTGTTGTCGATTTCCGACTGCGGGATCTGGTAGATAAACAGCGGGGAGTTCGCAGGCAGCTCAAGGTAGAGGGGGTTATTCGCATAATCTCCGTGGCTGCTTCCCGTCCGGTTAAGGGGGATCTGCAAGCGCCTGATGTCTCGCATCCTGAAACCTTCGCCCCAAAGTTCGATGCGGCGCTCAAACAGGATGGCATCCAGCAATTCCTGACCACCCGCCGGAACGGCCGGTGCGTCCTCGAAACGAACGTCCCACAAAGCCTGCAGCAAACCTGCCGCGCCGTTGGTGTCGTCCAGGCGCCACCTGGCTTCGGCTTCGATCAGCAGCATCTCTTCCGGACGCATCATCACGTAATCGGCAGCAAAACCCTTGCCACCGGGACGACCTCCATTGAACTTCAGGTTGATCAGGTCATAGGTCGTACCACTTGCGATGGTATACGGACCAATCAGCTCTTTGCGGATGTCGCCGTCCAGCATCTGCTCGTACATGGCCCTGCTGGCCAGTTTGGGTCCGAGATTCAGCCCGGTATAACCGGGTACGGACATGTCAAGATGGGAGAACAGGGAGGCATAGATCGTTGACTGCTCGTCATTGATCTCGAGGCCCCACATCCATACCTGCGATTGGTAGCTGTCAAAACCGGCTGCAAACTGGCTCCGGGAATTCAGCGCATAACCGGCCCTGGCCGCTGCGGCGTGATCCCTGGCTCCTGCCCAGTCCTGCATATACAAGGCAACCCTGGCCCTGAGACCATGGGCAACATTCAGGTTGATATCAGAAATATGCCTCCTGGAGGTTGGGTTCTGGGTCATCAGCTGAATGGCATCGTCCAGGTCACCCTTGGCCTGCTCGTACACCTGGGTGAGGGATGCCCTGGGGTTCCCTTCGGTGGTGGGTTCGGTATAGATCGGCACACCGGGGGCGCCAGGATCCTTGGCAAATGTTTGCTGGAAACTCTCTGCCAGGTTATGGTAAGCATATCCGCGCAAGGCGAGGGCCTGGGCCTTCACATTGGCCTTCTGGGCGGCGTCGGTTCCGGTGGCCTCATCGATGTTCACAATAATATTGTTCACATTGTTGATGATGCGGTAGAACTGACTCCAGGTCCACGAAGGCCTGCGGTAAGTGGCCTGGTTGTTGTCCAGACGATAGTCAAATCCAAACCAGTGGTGGCGGGCCTGAACCATGTCCTCACCCATCAGATCAAAGGCAAGGTCAAGGGCTTTCACACCGAACTGGTCGTGATTGCTCCGGAAAGCGCGCATGTCTCGAAGAACCCCATCCAGCACTGTCTGGCAGCCCTGAACAGAGGTGAAAACATCTGCATCAGATATTTGGTTGGTCGGGGAGGTTTCCAGAAAGTCTTCTGAACAAGCCGTAAACAACCCGACTATTATGATTAATAATATGCTAAGTCTTTTCATTTTCATTCAGTTTAAAAGTTCATACTAACGCCAAAGGCAATGGTACGCAGCGGGGTGTAATTATGTCCCTGCATCCCGGAGAAGCTCTGCATCGGGTCCATTCCCTGCAGGGAGGTAAAGGTATAAAGGTTGGTCCCCGTAACGAACAAACGCGCGCTTGACATGCCAACATTCTGCAAAAAGGCTCCAGGCAGCGTGTACCCAAGAGAAACACTCCTGATGCTCAGGTAGTCGCGGTCAAACAAAAACCTGTCAGAGGTTCCGTTGGCGTTCTGATCTCCCAACAGAATAGGGTTGTCTGTGTCGGTATTGTCGGGTGTCCAGCTGTCCAGGATGTCCCGGTGCCAATGGTCCCCATATTCTCCGTTGTGCATCAATTGCTGATAAACGCCATCGAGAACCTGTCCGCCGACACCATAGGTAAGCATAAAGGAAAAGTCGAAGTTCCAGAAACGCATATTCGAGGAAAAACTGCCCTCAAAATCAGGAATGGAAGTCCCCACGTAATAACGGTCTGCCTCACCATAGGAGGTGGTGGTTTCCCGTCCGCTGATGATGGGATCGCCATCGTCATCGTATCCTTCGATGATGTCTTTGTACCACATCACGCGGCCATCCTCGTTCAGTCCGGCAAATTCGCGGATCCAGAAATCATAGATCGAACGCCCGACTTCCCATCTTTTGGTACCGACGATCATTTCGTCCTGCGGCAATTCGGTGATTTCATTTTTGAAATGGGAGAACATCATGTCCACATCCCATGCGAAATTCTCTGACCTGACAAGGTTGGCATTGAGCTCAATGTCAACGCCGGTGTTCTTCAGGGCGCCAATGTTGGCGTCGATGGAAGAGAATCCGGTGGAGGGAGCAATCGGCCTGTCAAAGAGGAGTCCGTCACTTTCCTTGATATAGTATTCGATATTCATGGACAGCATGTCAAAAATCCTGAAGTCCAGTCCGAGGTTGATCGTATTGTTCCTTTCCCAGGTAAGATCCGGGGTCGGGAGACGAGAGGCCAGCAGTCCGGGGAAAGAGAGGTTGTCCCAACCCGTGGCGTAGAGACCTAAGTAGGCGTAATAACTGGGCAATGATTCGTTACCAAGTGCACCGTAGCTGGCCCTGAGGCTGAGGTTGTCAAGCCAGACCATGTCCTGCAGGAAGGCTTCCTGGGAAACCCTCCAGGAGGCACCGACCGACCAGAAACTACCCCAGCGGTTGTTTTCGTGGAAACGGGACGACCCGTCCATCCGGTAACTCGCTGACAGGTAATATTTGTTTGCAAAATCATAATTCACCCTTGACAGGTAACTCTCCAGGCGGTGGTTGTGCTCGTAAGAACTGGATCCCTCAGCGGTGGCTGCGGCATCAAGCTCAACCAGTCCGGGAAACGGGAAGCCGGTTCGGGTGGCACTGGCGAGGTTAAACTGGTACTGGGTGCTCTCGTGGCCGATGATGGCATCGAACGTATGCTGGTCGAATGAGCGGTTCCAGGTCAACAGTTGGTTGGTGGCAAAATTCATCGTGCGTTGAACATTCCTTGTGGACCTTCCGGAGAATGACTGGGCATCCCCATAGGCTGCATTCTGGTGGGTCAGGCCGTTATACCCGTAATAGTCCGAGCTGGCGTTCACCAGAAATTTGAAGTCGTTGAGGAAGGAAAACTCAACAAAACCACGGCTGGTCAAGGCGTCGCGCTTATACAGGCGGGTGTCAAGGGTTATGGTTCCCAAGGGGTTGCTGTTGGAAATGTAGGCCCTGGCGCGTCCGAATGTCGCACCGTAATCGGGAATTTTATTTCCATCAGGATCCAGAACGGGGGTTCCATCGGGTTGATAGGTATACACCGGATAAATCGGGGCCACCATGCGGGAGAACATAAAAGAGTTCACATAGGCTGTTCCGCTGGCCTGTGGGAAGTTCTGTGCCGAAGTGGAAGCACCCAGGTTGATGCCCACCTTAACCCAGTCTCTCATCTGGCTTTCTGCATTGGCACGGATGGAGAACCTGTCAAAGTTGGAAGCCCTGACAATCCCTTCGTCCTTCAGATAGTTACCTGAAATAAAATAGGTGGCATCCTGGGTACCGCCGCTGGCGCTAAGGACATAGTCCTGGCGCAGGCCGGTGCGGTGGAGTTCGTCATACCAGTCGTCCGTCCACAGCAATTGGGCGCTGGGGTTGAGTTGCCCGTTCTCCAAAACCACCTGTTCGTCTGGCACATTGTAGGCATTGTAGCCGCCCAAAAAGGGGATCAGGTTGTTGGATGCACGTTCCGTCCAGCCAGCTTCCCCGGCATCGGTATGCGTCACATACCTGGCCTCATTGTAGATCCGATGCCACATGGTTTCGTAATACTCAGGCACGGTCACGCGCTCGTACTCGGGAATGCCCCTTTCGCTGAAACCAACATTGGCCCTGAAGTTAAAGGTCGAAACATCGGCGCGTCCCCTTTTGGTGGTGATCACAATCACACCATTGGCACCGCGCGAGCCGTAAAGTGCGGTGGCGGAGGCATCTTTAAGAACCGTGATGCTCTCAATGTCGGATACCGGGATGGTGTTGATGTTTCCTGAATAGGGGAAACCATCGACCACGTAAAGTGGCGCTGTGGAGGCATTAACGGATCCAACACCGCGGATGCGGATGTCGGTCGTTGCTCCGGGCTGTCCCAGACCGCTGGTGGCCTGGATCCCTGAAGACATCCCCTCGAGGGCCTTGGTGATATCGCTTACCTGGATGGACTCCAGCTTCTCGGCATTCACCGAGGAGACCGAACCGGTAAAACTGGAACGGCGGGCGGTACCATAGGCCACAACAAGCACCTCTTCAAGCTGGGTGGCATCAGGGGCAAGGGCCACGTTGATGACGGTACGTCCGCCAACCGGCACTTCCTGAGTGACCATTCCAACAAAGGAGAAGACAAGAACAGCGTCGCCCGGCACGGAAAATTCGTACCGGCCATTGATATCAGTCACTGTTCCTTGAGTGGTTCCTTGAACCATAATCGTCACACCGGGCAGAGTCTGACCATCGGTCGCGTCTGTCACGGTGCCTGTTACACGGATTGATTGCCCATACAGGGAATGCCCCATAAAAAGCAACACACCGATAAAAAGGAGTAATCTTTTCATGTTGTTTTGGTTTAAGTTAATAATTAGAAACTAGAACCCCGAAAGAATCCTATTCTCCGCCAAATTTAAAGAAATTTAACAAAACACACAGTAAAATCAGGAAAATCTGAGTTCCAAGGGGGTGGGGCACAAACAAAAAATATTATATCTATCTGAATATCAGGGAATTAAAACATTTTCCGTAAAACAAAAAAAGCGGCCCCGGGGGGCCGCTTAATATAGAAATCCGTCATTTTTCGTGCACCGGCTGTCAATTTCCAATCAGAAATTCCCCGAATCCCACCTTGCCTTCTTTGCCAATTCCCTGAATTACAATTCGGTAACCCTCCACACCCGTAGGCGGGATAAATTGGAAGCTGGCCAGGCCATCGACCCCGGTGACCAAATTGGGTTCCCACATGATGGTCTTCACCTGGTGGTCCTCCAGGCGGGGAACGGGCATTTCGAAATCTG
>JAWLHS010000141.1:0-6446 GCA_041690235.1 Bacteroidales bacterium | reverse complement strand
AGCGGAACCGTTCAGGCCGGTTTTGTGCATGTGGGATATGGCCTGGATGGCCTGTCGGGCCAAAACGATTATGAGGGTCTCGTCGGACTGGAAGGGAAGATCTTTGTCATGGAGTTTTTTGTTCCAGGTGAGTTGGAAGACCAGATGGATCTGTCGTTTCGCCAACTGATGCAGGTGAAGCTGGAGGCCGCCATAGAAAGAGGGGCGGCGGGCATACTGTTTGTCAATATAAACAGCGAGCGTGACGATCCCCGCCTGGATCTCCGCGTAAGTGGCGACACCCGGGAAATTCCCCTTGTTTTCCTCAGGGAGCCTGCCTACCAGGCCCTGATGCTCGACCCGGATGCCGAGTTAACGGTATCAACGGAACTGGACCGCACCGAACAGATCGCTCTGAACGTGGCCGGTTACCTGGATAACAATGCACCGACCACCATCGTCATCGGAGGGCATTTCGATCATGTCGGTTATGGCCGCCGCGGCTCCAGAAGTCCGGGTTCCGACAGCATTCACTATGGCGCGGATGACAATGCCAGCGGCACGGCTGGCGTGCTTGAAGCGGCCCGTTTTCTTTCGCAATCGGACCTGCGTGCCAACAACTACCTGTTCATTGCCTTTGGAGCCGAGGAGAAGGGACTGCTCGGGAGTCGTCATTTCACCACGAGCGGTGCCTACGATATGGAGCGCGTGAACTATATGTTCAATTTCGACATGATCGGCAGACTGGAAAACCATTCCCTGACCATGATCGGCACAGGAACATCGCCCGCATGGGAGCCCTTGATCGATGAGCTGGCACCGTCTCACTTCAACATAAGAAAATCTCCCGGGGGAACCGGTGGTTCAGACCATACTTCCTTTTATCTGCAGGACATACCGGTGATCTTCTTTTTTACAGGAATCCATGATGATTATCACCGCCCTGCCGACACCCCCGACAAGATCAACTATGAAGGAGCCCATGAGATCCTTGAACTGGCCATGACTATGATGGCCGCTTTGGATTCGGAGGACCGGCTTGCTTTTTCCGCCACCGCGGCTGCACCCAGGACCAGGCAGCGCACTGATGGCCCGACCCTGGGGTTGATGCCGGATCATGCGTTTGATGGAGAAGGGCTCAGGGTCCAGTCGGTGATTGAGAACCGGCCTGGCCACCAGGCCGGAATGCTTGACGGGGACATTATTATCCGGATCAATGATAAGGAGGTCAGGGAAATACAGACTTATATGGAAGCCCTGGGCAAAATGCCGCAGGGAGGCACTTCGATCGTCGTGGTTAAACGCGGGGAAGAAGAGATCAGCCTGGAAGTGAAGCTATAGCCTTCCCCGCTTTCCGTGCCGGATTGCATCCATGCCCTGACGGGTTGTGGATATGGCTGACAGAGGGTTTGGTTGCAAAATATAAATGGTATGCAGCAACATAAAGTCGGGGTCATCGGCTCCGGTAGTTGGGCTACGGCCATCGTGAAGATACTGATGAACAACTTGGAGTCGGTGAACTGGTGGGTGCGTGAACCGGGGATTGCCGAACACCTGGTCGCGTTCAGGCACAACCCCCATTATTTAAGTTCGGTTGAATTTGACCCCGGCCGGATTGAGGTTTCGACCGACCTGAACAAGGTGCTGCTGGCGTCCGATATCCTCTTGTTCTGTCTTCCTGCGGCCTACATCCACAACTCCATCAGAGCCGCTAAGCCCGAGTTGGTGCGCAATAAGTTGATTATAAGTGCCATAAAGGGGGTTGTCCCGGAGTATAACGCCATTATCGCCGATTATCTCAAAGAGCAATTCGGGGTGGATCACGATCGTTTTGTCGTGGTCAGCGGTCCGAGTCACGCCGAGGAAGTGGCCCAGGAAAAACTCACTTTTCTTACCGTGGCCTCTAAAAATCAGGAGAACGGACAAGTGGTGGCTGGGTTATTTCAAAGCCGGTATATCAAGACGGTCCCATCCGACGATATATATGGAACCGAATATGCGCCTGTATTGAAGAACATATTTGCCATTGCCAGCGGAATATGCGGCGGACTGGGCTATGGGGATAATTTCCAGGCCGTACTGATCAGCAATGCCATTCAGGAAATCAAGCGCTTTCTTGATGTGGTGGACCCACGCGCGCGCGACATCAACAGCTCCGTTTACCTGGGTGATTTGTTGGTGACGTGTTACAGTCAGTTTAGCAGGAACCGTACCTTCGGCACCATGATTGGCAAGGGCTACAGCGCCAGGTTTGCGCAATTGGAAATGAACATGGTGGCCGAGGGATATTTTGCCACCAAATGCATCAAAGAGATGAATGCCCGTCACCAAATTGGTATGCCCATCCTGGATGCAGTATACCGTATCCTTTACGAAGGCAGGATGCCCGCCGGGGAGATCAGGGAGCTGGCAGACAAGCTGAACTGATCGGCGTGCGGCTCATTACCTGAATTCCATTGTTTTCTTGGTGGTGATCTTCTCGCAATAATGGCACTTCAGGCGGATATCCTCCTTATCGACCACGGTGAAGCGGGCCGGAAGCTGTTCGATGTTGGTGATGCAGTTCGGGTTGAAGCATTTAACGATGCCATTGATTTGGGCGGGGGTTTCCACCACTTTTTTGCTGATCACCTCAAAGTCCTTTATCTCGATGATGGAAGCATTGGGTGCCACCAATGAAATCTTGTTCAGTTCTTCGGGCTGAAAAAATTTGCCGCTCACCTTTACGATGGCCTTGGTGCCGAATTTTTTACTCTCGAGGTTGGTGGCGAATAGCACCATATCGCCGAAGGTCTCCAACTTGAGGATGCGGATGACCTGGAACATGGCGCTGGCGGGTATGTGGTCGATCACGGTGCCGTTTTCAATGGCCGAGACCTTTAATTCCTTTACGATTTTTCCCATTTCTTTTCTTTTTATTGATTAATAAACGCTGTTTGTTTCCGTCCATCCTACTTTACACCCAGTATCAGCGACATCAGGGCCTGGCGCACATACACCCCGTTCAGGGCCTGCTCAAAATAGTAGGCCTTCGGACTGGCGTCGACGTTGATGTCAATCTCACTCACCCTGGGCAGGGGGTGCAGCACCCTGAAGTTTTCCTTTGTATGGGTGATCATGCCGTGGTTCAGGTTGAACGAATTTTTGTTGCGCTCATATTCGAGGGGATCACTGAAACGTTCCCGCTGGATGCGGGTCATGTACAGGACGTCCACCTGTGGAATGACTTCGGTCATTTCAGTGTATTGGTGGTAGGCCAGGTTCCGCTCCTTGATGTGCATTTTCACGGAACTGGGCAGCTTCAGCTCAAGGGGTGATACCAGGTGAAAGGTGGTGTTGAAGTTGCATAGGGCGATGACCAGGGAGTGTACGGTGCGTCCGTATTTCAGGTCACCGACAAAAGCCACATGCAGATCATCCAGTGTTCCCTGCGTTTTCAAGATACTGTATAAATCCAGCAAGGTCTGGGTGGGGTGCTGGTTGGCCCCGTCGCCGGCGTTGATTATGGGTACGGGGGAGATTTCCGAGGCAAATCGCGCGCTGCCCTCAATGGGATTCCGCATGACGATGAGGTCGGAATAGTTGGCAATGGTCAGGATGGTGTCGCGGAGCGATTCTCCCTTTTTCACGCTTGTATTGGAGGCTTCCGAGAAACCGATTACCCTGCCGCCAAGGCGGTTCACTGCACTTTCAAAACTCAGGCGGGTGCGGGTGGATGGTTCAAAAAATAAGGATGCCACGACGAAGTCCTTCAAAATGGTCTGCACGGGGTTTTTCTCAAACTCGCGCGCCACTTCCAGGATCCTGAGCTGTTCCTCCTTGGTATAGTCGTTGATTGAAACGAGGCTTTTGTTTTTCATACGGCCGGCATTTTGTTTTGGGTTTTGGAATGGGGTTGGTTTGTGAATGAGTTGAATTCGGGTTGATTTGTGAATGATTGGGCTTGGCGTATTGGACGTAAAGATAAAAAAAAGGGGGCGAAAGCCCCCTTTTTGAATTATTTACAACCACAGTCGCTTTTGACCAACTTCTTGTCTTTCAAGAAGTCACATATCAGTCCGCAGAAGTTTGGCGTGCCGATCTCCTGCAGGGCATACTCCACTTTTGCTGTGGGTTTGGTGATTTTAACGATTCGCTTCAAGTCGATTGGCGTGGCAATGACAACTGTATCGCAATCGGTCTTATTGATCGTGGCTTCCAGGTCGGCCACCTGCTGATCGCCATAGCCCATGGCCGGGAGTAATGTGCCGATATTGGGATAGATCCGGAAGGTGTCTGCAAGTTTCCCGACCACGAATGGCCTGGGGTCGACCAGCTCGGCGGCGCCGTATTTTTTGGCGGCCACGGTGCCGGCACCAATCTTCATATGGCCGTGGGTGAGTGTCGGGCCGTCTTCCACCACCAGTACCCGCTTGCCTTTGATCAGTTCGGGATGATCCACAGTAAGCGGAGAGGCGCCGTCCACCACGACGGCGTTGGGGTTCACCAGCGCGATGCTTTCGCGTACCTGCTGAATGCCTTCGGGTCCGGCGCTGTCCATTTTGTTGATCACGACGATGTCGGCCATGCGAAGGGTGACTTCGCCGGGGTAATAGTTCAGTTCGTGGCCCGGACGGTGCGGGTCCACCACGGTGATTGTCAGGTCTGGTTTGTAGAAGGGGAAGTCGTTGTTGCCGCCGTCCCACAAAATGACGTCGGCTTCTTTTTCTGCTTCCCGGAGGATGGCTTCGTAATCGACCCCTGCATAAATCACATTGCCCCTTACCACGTGGGGTTCGTATTCTTCCATCTCTTCAATGGTGCAATCGTGTTTTTTCAGGTCCTCAACGGTGGCGAAGCGCTGCACTTTCTGGGCAACCAGATCGCCGTAGGGCATGGGGTGACGGATCGCCACCACCTTGATGCCGTGCTCCATCAAAACCTCAATGATGCGGCGGGAGGTCTGGCTTTTGCCGCAACCGGTGCGGACCGCGCCGACCGCAATCACGGGCTTGGTACTTTTGATCATGGTTTCCTTGGGCCCAATCAGCAGGAAATCAGCTCCGGCAGCGTTCACGATGGCGCCAACGGCCATCACTTCCTGGTAGGAAACATCGCTGTAAGAAAACGCACAAACATCCACATCAAGTTCTTTGATCAGCCTTGGAAGTTCGTCCTGCGTATAGATGGGAATGCCCTGGGGGTAAAGATCGCCGGCCAGCTCGGCGGGATATTTTCTGCCGTCGATGTCCGGAATCTGGGCCGCGGTAAAGGCAACCACGTTGTAGTTGTCGTTTTTACGGTAATAGGTGTTGAAATTATGGAAGTCCCTTCCGGCGGCTCCGATAATGATGACATTTTTTCTGTTTTTATGCATGGTTTGGGATTTTTATGATTGAGTATAAAAATTTTTTCTGTAGCGGTTCACGACCGAGGGTTGGCGAAAACGTTTTGCTAAGGAAACCCTACGTGAAGTTACCAGCACAGCCATACACCCAGAAGAAAGACGATGTATTGATGGCGGATTGGTTGATCATTGGCCTTGAAAATGAATGCGGTGCCGGAAAATTTCCACAAATTTACGGCTTTAAGCTTTTCGGACAAGTTTTTTTTTCGTGATTTTTTTTTCGTCGGATGGACCTGGTCCTGCATAAAGGGAGTTGGGCGTTCTGTGTGAACCCCATGTGCAATAAAAAAACAGAACCCCTTTAAGTTGTTGTACTTCAGGGGTTCTGGTTCGCTTTTGTGGAGCTGGAGGGATTTGAACCCTCGTCCAAACAAGCAGCAAAAATGCTTTCTACATGCGTAGCCTGTAGTTGGGAATTCGGGTTGCGACCGGGAACAGGCGGCCCTATCGCGCTCCTAAGCCCTTAAAATTTTCGACCATGCACCAGGGCTTTGCATGGCTTATCCCGGCTTTTGATGATGTTTCCTTGGGGACGCAGCCAGGTGTAGCTTCCCGGGAAACAAATGGCACTTAATAACTATTATTAAGCAGCCAAAGCGTAGTTAGAGTTGCCGTTTATAGGCTGTGTGAGTTGGGTTTTACGAGCCAGTTTCACAACGCTCGGCATGCTTACATTCCCACTAAACTCGCTGTCTAATCCGTATCAGCCCCAATGGGTTTGTGCACTACAAAGATACAAAAAATATGCCACATTACGGTTATTCCATAAAGGCTCCCCCATGCCGGTTTATACCGGCTCCTCCATGCCGGTCTTCGCGCTGCAAATTTTCTGGCGAAAATTTGGAATGCGCTCATCCCGGATGGGGTTCGCCTTTGGATGTGCGGTTTCTTTCGGCTCCCCCATGCCGGTTTTCGCGCTGCAAATTTTCTTGGGAAAATTTAGAATGCGCTCGTCCCGGATGGGGTTCGCCTTTGGATGTGCCGGTTTCTTTCGGCTCCCCCATGCCGGTTTTCGCGCTGCAAATTTTCTTGGGAAAATTTAGAATGCGCTCGTCCCGGATGGGGTTCGCCTTTGGATGTG
>JAWLHS010000140.1:1139-6556 GCA_041690235.1 Bacteroidales bacterium | reverse complement strand
GCCTTCCTCACTATGGTTTTGTTCCTTTTGGCCGGACTCACATTTGTAGCCTGTGACAAAGGGGATGAACCTGAACCTGATAACGGGGACAAGGCGCTCAACGGGGAGTTTTTGAACCTGATGAAGGATTGGTATTTCTGGTATGACCAGATCCCCGACATCGACCCGATGAACTATCCAACTCCTGTGGAGGTGTTGGAAGCCATCCGTTACAGGCCGCTCGATCGCTGGAGTTATATTACCACATGGAAAGAATTTGAATCCTACTACCTGGAATCCAAAATGATCGGTTACGGTTTCGGTTCGGGTTTTGATGCATCCGGTAAACTGAGGGTCCTGTTTGTTTACCGAACCACGAAAATGTACGAAGAGGGGGTCAGACGAAGCTGGATCATTGAAGCCGTGAATGGCACCCAAATAACTGCCGGGATGAACATTAACCAGATGCTGGGCGACAATGAGGTGGGCGTGAGCAACAGCTTCCGTTTCAGGAAACCGGACGGAACCACGGTTGATCTGACGGTGGCCAAGGAGGAGCTGGTGATGAACACGGTGTTGCATTACGAAGTGAAGGAAGTGAACGGATCAAAGGTGGGCTATCTCGTTCTGCAGGGATTTACGACCCCGACGATGAAGGAGTTGGAGGAAGTTTTCGATCTGTTTGTTCAGGCCGGTATTGAAGAATTGATTCTGGACCTGAGGTACAATGGGGGCGGCCAGACCAATGTGGCCAATTTCCTGTCCAGCATGATCGGCGGCAACCAAGTGGATGGACAGATCTTTACCAGGTATATGTTTAACGACAAGCAACCCCAGGCCAACCGGGCCGATACCTTTCAGGTGGTCACGCGAAAACTTAACCTGGATCGCCTGCTCACCATAGGCACCCGCAATACCGCATCGGCCAGCGAAATGGTAATCAATGGCTTAAGACCGTACATGCCGGTGGTGATTTTCGGAACCGCCACCTATGGCAAGCCCATGGGAATGACCGTTTACAAGGATGACGGAGACCGGTATGCCTTTGTGCCTGTTACCTTTAAGACCGCCAATGCCGATGGCCAGGGCGACTTCTTTGACGGCATCCCAGTGGATGCACCGGCCCCCGACGGGATTGACCGCATGTTCGGAGACCCCCTGGAAGAATCCCTGAAAGCGGCCCTGTACTACATTGAAACCGGGTCCTTCCCGGACGCTCCGGTTGCAAAAGTTGAGTTTGTACAGCCCCGTGACCGGATGAGGGGCCTCAGGGAGATCATAGGGGCTCATTAATCACTTGCCAGCAGGGATGTAAGTACGCATGACCCTCGAAAGGGTTTCCCGGCAAACCGGACAAAACCCAGGGGCGTTGTTGCTGCGCATCCGGCAATGGATGTAAGGACGGTAAACGCCTTTGGCGGCGTAGCCACCCCCCTCATATACCCCAACCGTTTCCAGGTAACGGTCTTCGGCAGGCGTGGGAACAGGGGTGTCGCTTTCCAGCATTTCCCCCCATTTGTCATCAAAGTCAACCAGCGTGGTCAGGTTGGCCTCCCAGGGCTCAACGTCCAGCGGGTAAAATTCCTCATAGGCCACATCCGACTCAAAATACTCATCTCCCAGACCGGCCAACCCATGCCCCAACTCATGAATAAAGACCACCTTGGATAAAGGATGGCCGGCGGTTCCGACCACATGGGCGTTATAAATACCACCTCCCCCGTATTGTTCGGTATTCACAAGCACACAAATCACATCTCCCGGTGCGTTGGCCGCGGCATCCATCAGCTTCCCGTGCCGGGAAGTGGTCAGATAACGGTCCAGTCCGAGCGAGTAATAAGTGGTTCCGGCGGGTGTCCGGTTGTGAAAAGCCCGGCCCGGGTTGCTTGGTCCTTCTTCTTCAGAGGGGGATTCAACGGCCCAGATGTTGATCCGGTCCTTCCATTGATTGAATGGTTCCTGTTCCATGATATATTCGGCCATTTCTCTTACATCTTGTCTGAACCGCTCCATCTGATGCGGAAGGTAGCCTTCGGCAATAAAGGTTAAATCCAGGCAATCGGACGGGGCCCCGCCTTCAATAATTTTGGTCACCGGATACGGAATGAAATGGTTGCGTTTGATAAAAATGCTTTCGGGGTCCACCTCAAACGCTGCTGCCCGGGCCAGGGACCCATCGCGTTCCCTTTCGAATATTTCCACCCTCACTTTTTCCCTGGGGAAAGGGATCCTGACCACCTGGTCGAAGGCCCGGCTTGTCCGTTTGGCTTCCGCGGTGGTCTGCCACTCCTGAAAAAGGGTGCTGAATCCGTTGGAGAAAAGCAAGTCACCTGTTTCCATCCCGAATACCTCCACGCGGAAACTGCCAAATCCCAGCTGATCGATCATGCTGTGTGCGGAGCCGCTCCAGTAGGGTTCATGGTTAAGTTCATGAAGGAAGACATTGGTTTGGAGGTGGTTGCCCGCCAAAATCAAATCCAGGCGGAGGGCTCCCGGGTCATACCAGGTTTTTTCCTCCTCCTGTGCAAACAGCGTAGCACACACGCAAACAAAAACGAAAATCGAAATGGTATTTTTCATAAAATTTGGTTAAGATGATAAAATAACTATGATGCCGCATATGACGGGGGAACGGATTACCCCATTCCCCCGGTCATTTTCAGGATGATGAACTTTTCCAGTTCAACCAGGAAAAATACACCCAAACCTGCTGCAAGAGGAAAGAGCCAGTAGGAGGCTTCCACCGGTGCAGTAGCGAAAAAGGCGTTCATGAAAGGCACATAGGAAAAAACGAGCTGCAGCACGATAAGGGCTCCCGCTGCCAGGAAGGCGTACCTGTTCCGGAAAAATCCTTTATTTAGGCTGGGACTCTTGATGCTGCGGCAGTTGAACAAATAAAACAATTGTCCGGCCACCAGGGTGTTCACCGCGATGGTCCTGGATTCTGCCTCGCCCAGTCCGACGGACTGCAAATACTTGAATACGGCCAGGGTGATTCCCCCAATCAAAAAAGAAACAAAGGCAATTCGCCATAAAAACATGATTCCCAGGATGGGCTCACCGGGGGCCCTGGGCGGGCGTTCCATGACATTATCCTCCATGGGTTCAAACGAGAGGGCCAATGCCAGTGTGACGGCCGTGACCATGTTCACCCACAGGATCTGGGCCGGGGTGATGGGCATGACGATCCCCAGCACGATGGCGGCCATCAAAACCAGGGCTTCGGCCCCGTTGGTGGGCAGGATAAATAAAAGGGCTTTGCGAATGTTGTCGTAAACCGTGCGTCCTTCCTCTATGGCATTGACAATGGTGGCGAAGTTATCATCGGCCAGCACCATTTCGGAAGCATCTTTTGATACTTCCGTTCCTTTGATGCCCATGGCGATCCCGATGTTTGCCTTTTTCAAGGCCGGGGCGTCGTTCACCCCGTCGCCTGTCATGGCACACAGTTTGCCATTCTCCTGTAAGGCGGTAACCAGGCGAAGCTTGTGCTCCGGACTGGTACGGGCGTACACATCGTATTCTTTGACCACCTCCCTCATTTTGCTGTCGCTCATTTCCTCCAGCTCTTTTCCCGAAATGGCTTTTTCGCCGTCCCCGATGCCCAGCTCCTTTCCGATGGCCCTGGCGGTAATGAGGTGGTCCCCGGTGATCATCTTCACGGAGACCCCGGCTTCCTTACACTCCCTGATCGCCGCAACCGCTTCTTCCCTCGGGGGATCGATGATCCCGATAATCCCAAGGAACACCTTGTTTTTTTCGAGCTCGTCTTTTTCCAACTCTTTTCTGTCGTTCCCCGTGTTGCTAAACGCCGCACCCAGTATCCGCTGTCCATTGGCGGCCACTTCCTCAATTTTCTTTTCCCAGAATTCCTTGTCGATCTCTTTTTCCCCGTCGGATGTGAACTGCTTGCTGCACATCTCAATCACCCTTTCGGGGGCGCCGGTCATAAACACGAGGCGCTTATCGCCCACCTGGTTCAGTGTGGCCATGTATTTGTGGTCCGACTCAAAGGGGATGGCATCGATGCGCTCCGGCTTAAAATCCTTCAATCCAGCTTTATAGCCCAGTGTCAGCAAAGCCCCTTCGGTTGGTGTTCCCGTCAGCTTCCACTGCCCGTCTTTTTCTTCGATCTCGGAATTATTGCAGGTGCGGATCACTTGCAGCAATTGCCACAGTACCTTGTCTTTTTCGGCATCCACCTTTTTATCGTCCAGCAGAATGTTGCCCTCGGGCTGGTAACCGCTGCCCTCGGCCTGGTATTCCTTTTCGGCGGTAATGATGGTCTTTGCCGTCATTTCATTGCGCGTAAGGGTACCCGTTTTGTCTGAGCAGATCACATTGACCGCCCCCAGGGTCTCGACAGAGGGGAGCCTCCTGATAATGGCCTTGCGTGTGGCCATCCGCTGCACCCCGATGGCAAGGGTAATGGTCATAATGGCCGGCAGGCCTTCAGGTATGGATGCCACGATCAACCCGATGGCGGCAATGAACAGCTCGGGCAGTGAGTAATCCCTGAAAAAATACCCGAATGAAAAAAACAGCCCGGTGACTCCCAGGATCACCAGGGAAAGATATTTCCCGAAGCGTTCAATCTGTTGCAGCAGCGGCGTGGTAATTTCCTCCACATCCGACATCATCTGGTTGATCTTTCCGATCTCGGTTTGGGAGCCCGTGGCAACTACCAGTCCGGTGGCTTTCCCATAAATCACCACGGTGCCCGAAAAGGCCATACAGCCTCGGTCGCCAATCACCGCATCCTCTGCGCTTGGGTTGGTCTCTTTTTCCACGGCGGTGGACTCCCCTGTAAGGGGAGATTCCTCCACCCGGAAGTCCTTGGCCCTGACCAGGCGGACATCCGCCGGTACCTTATTGCCCGACTTGAGCATGACGATGTCACCGGGTACCAGTTCTTCCGCATCGATGGTTCTCTTTTCCCCGTTCCTGACCACGACGGCCTCCAGGGAGAGCATCTCCCGGATGCTTTCCAGGGCTTTTTCGGCTTTGCCTTCCTGGATAAAGCCAATCAGGGCATTAATGATGATGACCGCAAGGATGACCCAGGTGTCCACCCAGTGATCCATCAGTGCCGTGATAATGGCAGCGGCCAGCAGCACGTATATCAGCACGTTATGGAACTGAAGGAGCAGCCGCATCCAGGCGCTGCGTTTTTTGCCTTTGGGAA
Source organism: Bacteroidales bacterium (assembly GCA_041690235.1). Taxonomy (GTDB): domain Bacteria; phylum Bacteroidota; class Bacteroidia; order Bacteroidales; family UBA7960; genus SLSG01. Next base: position 1,392 of record JAWLHS010000140.1, on the reverse strand, counting down.
TCTCGTTCCGCCCGTGCTCTTCCAGTCTCTTTTTCGCCTCCCCTGCATCCAACCCCTCGTCAACCGAGCTGTTTAGCTCCTTCAACACCTCTTCAGCCTCAAGGGCGTGCCATTTTTTTACTTCTGCCTGTTCTCTTGTCGCTGTCATTGGTCCCATTAATTAGAAAATCATTGGATAAAAATAGGCATTGTCAGTGTAAATCATGATAAGAAGACGGATTTTATTCCCCATTTGGCCGTGAAACCCTTTCTG
>JAWLHS010000140.1:0-1129 GCA_041690235.1 Bacteroidales bacterium | reverse complement strand
TCTGTTTTAAAAAACATTGGTAAATTTATTTTCCAATAAACTGCGGATTGTTATGGACCAGGCCATCGTGTTTTTTACCCTTCTATTTGTGCTGTTTCTCTTTGCCTGGGGTCGCATCCGCCATGATTTTGTGGCCCTGATCGCTCTGTTTATCCTGATCATTGCAGGCATCGTCAGACCCGCAGTGGCCTTTGGAGGTTTCGGACACCCGGCAGTTATTACCGTGGCCGCGGTATTGATCATCGGAAAGGCCATGGAGTTTTCGGGGGTGGTGGACCTGCTGGGCAAGTGGGTGATGAAAGTGGGAAAGGGATTGCTGTTGCAGATTGCCACCCTATCCGTTTTGGTCGCAGTTGCTTCGGCTTTCATGAACAATGTTGGCGCCCTGGCCATCATGATGCCCATTGCCATCCATATGGCCAGGAAAAGTGGAAATCCTCCGTCTTACATCCTGATGCCGATCGCCTTTGCCTCATTGCTGGGTGGCATGACCACACTGATAGGAACCCCCCCAAACATCATCATAGCCACCTTTCGGGCCGATGAGATCGGAGCGCCCTTCGGCATGTTTGATTTTTCCCCTGTCGGACTGCTGTTATCCCTGTCGGGTATGGTATTTATTGTTTTTGTCGGATGGCGCCTCCTTCCCAAACGGTCGGCCGGAGAATCCGGTTCCGTGCAGTTCGAAATCGACGACTATATCGCCGAGGTGGAAGTTACCAAAACCTCCAAAGCCGGGGGTAAAACCATCGGTGAATTGCTGGGCATGTCCGATGCCGACGTGCAGGTCCTCGGACTGGTCCGGGACAAGGCACGGATACACGCCCCGGATTTGGAAGAGGAACTGATGGAAAAGGACATCATCATCCTGGAAACGGAGGCCGGGGAGTTAAAAACATTCGTTACGGACACCGGTCTGAAACTGGTTGGCGGAAAGAAATTCAGGAAGGATGCCAAGGGATCCAAAAACATCGCCATCACCGAGGCCATCGTCATGGCGGGTTCCCCCTTGATTAACCGGACCGCTTCGGCGCTTCGAATGAGAAGCCGCTATGGTGTTAATCTGCTGGCCGTGGCCAGGAGCGAAAAGAAAATTCACCGGCGTATCGACCACGTGGTTTTTCAACAG
>JAWLHS010000139.1:0-6712 GCA_041690235.1 Bacteroidales bacterium | reverse complement strand
TTTTCACGCATCAGGGCGCTCCCATCCAATATTTTACGAATGTTCGCTGCGGTGGCCGCCTGGCCTTTATGCGGCCTGACCTGGTGTACCTGGTCCAGGAAAGGCTCAATTCGTCCGTCGAAGGCCTCCAGGGACATGGATCCACAAAGATCAGACCATAGCGAAAGGGCCCTGGCCCTGAGCAAACAGATACAACCGTAGGCGCCCATAAACTGGGTTCCGTTCAACATGGCCAGGCCTTCCTTGGATTCAAGGGCAAGTGGTTCCCACCCGAATGTGTGAAGCACGTCCAGGGCCTGGCGCTTGTCCCCTCCGAAATGAACATCTCCCAGTCCCAGCAACGGGAGGGCAAGATGCGCCAGGGGTGCCAGGTCGCCGGAGGCCCCCAGTGACCCCTGTTTGTAAACCACTGCATAAATGCCGTGGTTGAACAAGTCGATGAGGCGATTCACCGTCTCCAGCCTCACCCCGGAATGCCCGTAAGAAAGTGATTGTATCTTCAAAAACAACATCAGCCGGACGATCTCCGGGGGGACCTCTTCCCCTGTTCCGCATGCATGCGACATGACCAGGTTTTTCTGTAAGTCACCCAGCTCATCATGAGAAATGCTGGTATTGCACAATGAACCGAACCCGGTGGTGACACCGTATATGGGGTCAGAATGGGTCCTGACTTTCTCATCCAGATACTTGCGACAAGCTTGTATGCAATCTACGGAAGCATCCGACAAAGACAATGTTGTGTCCTGGTCAAGGATAATCTCCAGGGCTTCAAGGGTGAGGGGTTCCGGACTAATGGTATGCTTGTGCATTGGAAAACAAAGGTTTGGTTAGGCAGGTTACAATGTCTCATGGATGATACCGGCAATCTCACCGGGTTTTACATCCCGTTGCTCGCCGGTTCGCATGTTTTTCAATGAAAACACTCCCTCGCGGATTTCCCGTTCACCGGCCACAAGAACGTAAGGAATGTGGTTTTTATCGGCATACTGCATTTGCTTCTTTACCTTGGCAGGATCCGGATACAACTCACAGCGGACACCTTCACTGCGCAGTTGATCCAAAAGCGGAAGGCAGTAACGCGTCTCATCGGGTCCGAAATGAACCGCCATCAGGTGGGAGAAGGTTCCCGTTGTTTCGGGAAACCCATCCAATTCAGCCAGCACGTCGTAAATGCGGTCGGCCCCAAAAGAAACGCCTACACCCGAGACCCCGGGCAAGCCAAAGATCCCCGTAAGGTCGTCATACCGGCCCCCGCCGCAAATACTGCCCATGGGAACATCGACGGCCTTCACCTCAATAATGGCCCCGGTATAATAATTCAAACCCCTGGCCAGGGTCAGGTCAAGTTCAAGCCCGCACCGCAATGGCGTCAAGGCGATGATGTCGAACAACTCGCGGATCTCCTCAATGCCCTTTCTCCCGGTATCTGATCCGGACAACAGGCCGGCCAGTGTCTGCAGCTTTTCGTTGGTGTCTCCCTTCAGCAGCAAAACGGGCTCCAGTTTTCCGATGGCCCCGGCAGACAAACCACGCCCGAGCAACTCCTTATTCACATTTTCCAGCCCGATCTTATCCAGCTTATCGATGGCCATCGTAATATCGGTCAACTGATCCTCATGTCCTAGATATGCGGCCAGTCCGGCGAGGATCTTGCGGTTGTTCACCTTGATAATGACGCGGATATTGAGCTTTGAGAACACCTGGTCAATGATCTGCAGGAAGCCGGCCTCGTTCATCAAACTGTCGCTTCCGATCACATCGGCATCGCACTGAAAAAACTCCCGGTACCTCCCTTTCTGGGGCCGGTCGGCACGCCATACAGTTTGCATCTGGTAACGTTTAAAGGGGAAGGTGATCTGGTGCTGGTATTGAACAACATAACGGGCAAAAGGCACGGTCAGATCATAACGAAGGGCCTTCTCGCTAATCTGGGCGGCAAGCTTCATGGCGTCCTTACTCTGCCAGTCGTCGTCGGATGTTTTGGCAGTAAAATCTCCGGAATTCAGAATACGGAAGATCAAACGGTCTCCCTCCTCTCCATATTTGCCCATCAGGGTGGATAGGTTTTCCATAGACGGTGTCTCAATGGGCATGTAGCCGTGAAGCTGAAACACCCCCCGGATGGTTGAAAATATGTATTCCCTGCGGGCGACATCCGTCGGATTAAAATCCCGGGTTCCTTTTGGAATGCCTGGCTTTTCCTTTCCCATAACCAAAGTTTTTCAAAGGCACAAAATTAAGGCCTTTTTGCGAACTTTCCCGTCAAAAACACCAAACCCGGAAAAACAGGTGCATCCTCCCCTATGGGAATACACCATGAGACCGCAAACAATGTGGCCCGCCCCGCTTGCTTGCAAAATTTATCCTTTGATCACCGCCATCGGACGCAGCTCCACCAGGATGTCCACCAGGTCCTTTTGATTCTCCATAACCTGCGCGATGTCTTTGTATGCACTCGTTGCCTCTTCCAGATCCCCCTTGCTGCGAATGGCATGAAGAATTCCTTTTTCATCGAGCTTTCGTATCTCTTCATTCAGATCGAGGCGCCGTATGGCCTCCTTTCGTCCCATGACCCGGCCCGCACCATGGGAGCAGCTTTCAAAGCTTTCTTTGTTGCCCTTTCCCCTGACAATGTAGCTATTGGCTCCCTGGCTGCCGGGAATGATTCCGATGGTTTCTTTTGAGGCCCTGGTGGCCCCTTTCCGGTGGACCACTACCTCTTTCCCAAAGTGCTTTTCCCGGGCCGCATAATTATGGGCAATATTGATCAGGGGGGCGGTACGAAACGACCCACCGAAACGATCGGCAAAAACAGATAAAATCCGATCCATGATCAGGCGGCGGTTGGCAAAGGCAAATTCGATGCAATAATTCATCTCTTTGATGTATTGCTGTCCTTCGGCACTCCCGAGCCTCAGCCAGGCCAGTTGCCAGGAGCGTGGAAGGGGTTTGTTTCGCATTCCATCCAGTGTAACAGCCAACCTGTTGTAATGATCGGCCACCAGTTTCCCGATGTTGCGGCTGCCGGAATGAACCATGATCCAGATATGTCCGTCCGACCCCTTCTGCACCTCAATAAAATGATTCCCCCCACCCAGAGTGCCCACCTGGTGCCTGGCGCTTTCGAATTCATTCCGCACCACCGGCATCTCATCGGGAAACATGACTTCCGGCAAGGCAGAGGCGTCAAGGGCCTTGTCGTGACGCTTAAAACCAAGAGGTACCAGGACACGGATCGCTGACATCAGGGGTTTCATATCCGCCCTGTCGATTTCCTGCAGGGAAGTCTGTACGGCGCACATGCCACACCCGATATCGACCCCTACGGCATTGGGTATCACCACATCCCGGGTAGCCAGGACCCCGCCTATGGGCATACCAAAGCCCTGGTGGCAATCCGGCATCAGCGCAATATGCCTGAAGGCGAACGGAAGATTGGCCAGGTTGCGGGCCTGGGCAAGGGCCCCTTCCTCGATGTCATCCACCCACGACTTGATGGGAAGGTTTTCTGTTGGTATTTCTCTGATCACCGGAGATGTTCTGCTTAAGGGATTTTTTTTTGGGCCTGGGGAACCACCCCGGGCAGCCCGGCATAAAAATACAAAGATCCCGTGAAATAACGAAACCGTTTACCAAAATCCCGGACCCGGCTTACCCTCCCCGCATCCGATCATCAGCGAACTGCTGCCCCGGCCGATCAAAGGGAAAAATTACCAAACAATATTCGTATCTTTGCACCCTCAAAAAACCCATGAATTATGGCACTAAACTGCGGCATTGTCGGTATGGCCGGAACGGGCAAAACAACATTATTCAACTCCCTGTCAAAAGGACGGATGGCCGACACCCAGGCCCCCGGAAAAATCAATATCGGCCAGATCGAAGTACCGGACCCCAGGCTGGATGCCATTGCAGCCATTGTAAAGCCGGCCAGGGTAATCCGCACAACGGTCGAGATCATAGATATTCCCGGATTGGTCAAAGGGGGCGCCACCCAGAAAGGAGCCGGGCAGTTTTTGTCTGAGATCCGTCAGACCGATGCCATCATTCACCTGTTGCGCTGCTTTGACGATGACACCGTCCCACATGTCGAAGGATCCGTGAACCCCTTACGCGACAAGGAAATCATTGACCTGGAATTGGTTTTTAAGGACCTGGAGACCCTTGAAAAAAAGATGCATCGCATGGACAAGCTGGCTCGGGTTGGCGATAAGGACGCCAAGCACGGTCTGGAGGTCCTCACCGGACTGCAGTCACATTTGGAGGAGGGCCATCCGGTGAGAACCTATCCCATTTCTGAAGCGGACCAGAAATACATGGAGGATTGTTTCTTTTTAACCATCAAGCCGGTCATATTTGTCTGCAATGTGGATGAAGCTTCCGCCTCCTCTGGCAACCATCATGTGGAAGCCGTCAGGAAAGTCATAAAGCAGGAAGGCAGCGAACTGCTCGTGATCGCCGCCCAGGCCGAAGCTGAAATCACCCAATTGGATGATGAAGAAGACCGCAAAGCCTTCCTGGGTGATCTCGGGCTGCAGGAACCCGGTGTAAATAAGCTGATACGTGCGGCTTACCGCACACTGAACCTGCACACCTTTTTCACCGAAGGCCCCAAGGAAGTACGTGCCTGGACGATCAAGGAAGGCACCCTGGCCCCTAAAGCCGCCGGGGTCATCCATTCAGACCTGGAGCGGGGCTTTATCAGGGGTGAAGTGAAGCGATGGGATGACTTTGTTCATCTGGGATCGGAACACGCCTGCAAGCAGGCCGGAAAATTCCACATTGAGGGAAAAACCTATGTGGTCAAGGACGGGGACATCTTCCATGTGAGGTTTAATGTGTAAGCCCGGGTAATTATCCGGGGTCCCCCGGTTAAACCGGCAGGCGCTGCTTCAGATCCAGGGAAAGCCGAAAAGGCCGGAGCACCGTTTCATTTTTCAAAAAAATCCTTCAGGGAAGACAGGTAGCTTTCCTTCCAGCCTGCGAGCATGTCTTCGTAAGCCTCATCGGGTATACCGGTATGGTGCACCCAGATCTGGGAATTGGCCTTATCCGGAAACAACTTGATGGTCACTTCCGATTCCACCTCTCCGAAATACCATATCTGCCGGATCAGGGCATTGGGCTCAAAGGCCACATTTTTCCCCAGAATGCTGCCATCCAGCAAACTGAATTCCGACCCGGGCTCCTCGCTCATTACGGCCGGTTCGCCGCTCCACAATTCAATGGTAAAGGGATTGGTCAGGGCGCGGTAGACTTCCTCCGGCGACGCCTTTATGCGGCGACTGATTTTGATTTCTTTGGTCATGATCAAGCTTCTTTTTTTAAAACAAACCCGCTCAGGGAGGGGATGTAAAGTGTAAGGGAGGCGGCATCTGTTGTTTTTGCATTTTCGTCGGATGCGTATGTAACCAAAGGATCCAGTCTGCCGAAACCGCCGTAGGCCTCATCGTCGGTGTTGAGAACCAGGGAGTAGGATCCGGGAGGAGCCATTATGGGATAATCAGAATAGGAACGAAACGGGCTGAAGTTGAACACAAAAACATACGCTCCCCGTCCGAATACCAGCACCTGGTCGTCAATATTTTCAAAATATTTATGAATGGAAGGTTTCTTCAGCAGCTTGTTATCCCTGAAAAGCATCACCATCCGACGGTCAAACGCGCCCAGAAAACGGTATTTCAGTTCCGGGTTGTCGGCCAGGCTCCACTGCCTGCGGGCATAGTGGTAAGACCAGTTGTTATGGGCCCCGGGAAAGTCGATCCATTCCGGATGTCCGAATTCATTGCCCATGAAGTTCAGGTAACCATGACCGGCGGTGGCCATTGTGATCAGCCTGATCATCTTGTGAAGGGCCATGCCGTTATCAACCACAAGACTTTGCTGGCCTGTGTGCATACTGGTATACATTTCCTGGTCCATCAACCAGAAGATCACCGTCTTATCGCCCACCAGCGCCTGATCGTGTGACTCCGCATATTGCACAACCTGCTCGTCCCTGCGGCGGTTGGTCAACTGGTGGAATAGTTCACCCACATGCCAGAATTCCACCTTGCGCTCCTTTATGGTCCGGATCCAGAAGTCGGGCACCCCCATGGCCAGTCGGTAATCAAATCCATAACCACCAAGGCCCTGGGGGGTGGCAAGCCCGGGCATGCCGCTCATTTCTTCGGCAATGGTGATGGCCCCGGGGTTGACTTCATGTATGAGTTTGTTGGCCAGGTGCAGGTAAACGATGGCGTCTTCATCCTGGTTCAGGTTATAGTATTGATCATAACCGGAAAAAGCGGACCCCAGCCCGTGGTCAAGGTAGAGCATACTCGTGACGCCATCGAAACGGAATCCGTCGAAATGATACTCCTCGAGCCAGTATTTGCAGTTGGAGAGCAGGAAATGAAGCACCTCATGCTTGCCGTAATCGAAACAGCGACTGTCCCATGCTTTGTGGTCTCCCCTCGGACCGTCATGGAAAAACTGGTGGTAAGTCCCGTCATACCTGCTGATTCCCTCCACCTCGTTCTTTACTGCATGGGAATGGACCAGATCCATTATCACACGAATGCCGCGTCCGTGTGCATCATCGATCAGGGCCTTCAGTTCATCCGGCGTGCCGAAACGGCTTGAGGGGGCAAAAAAGCTGCTTACGTGATAGCCGAAGGAACCGTAGAATGGATGTTCCTGCACGGCCATGAGCTGAATGGTATTATAG
>JAWLHS010000138.1:0-6836 GCA_041690235.1 Bacteroidales bacterium | reverse complement strand
GGCTGGAAAGCCGAAAAAGGGATTGAAGAGATGATGGCCTCCGCCTGGAAGTGGGAAAAAAACCTGGCTGCAGGCCTTTTTAAAAGAACAAAATAAGGGGAGATGAAACACCTATTGATTACGGGAGGGGCCGGGTTTATCGGGTCGCATGTGGTACGGCTCTTTGTCAGAAAGCATCCGGATTGCACCGTATTGAACCTCGACAAACTCACCTACGCCGGCAACCTGCTGAACCTGCAAGACATTGAAGACCGGCCGAATTACCGTTTCATCAAAGGGGATATTGTGGATGGGCCCCTGGTTTTTTCCATCTTTGAAACCCATCAGATCGACACGGTAATCCACCTTGCGGCGGAATCCCACGTAGACCGGTCCATTGCCAACCCCATGGAGTTTGTGCATGCCAATGTGACCGGGACGGTGAATCTGCTCAACGCCGCGCGCAGGTTCTGGGAAGGGTCTGTGGAAGAGAGGCTGTTTTTCCATGTCAGCACCGATGAGGTATATGGGTCGCTGGGAACCGATGGTCTTTTTACAGAGACCACCCCCTACGATCCCCGGAGCCCCTATTCAGCATCCAAAGCGGCAAGCGACCATTTCGTAAGGGCCTATCACCACACCTGGGGCCTGCCCGCAATCGTCTCCAATTGTTCCAACAACTACGGGCCCAACCAGTTTCCTGAAAAGCTCATCCCATTGTTCATCAACAATATCATTCAAAAAAAACCATTGCCCGTTTACGGCAAGGGCGACAATATTCGTGACTGGCTGTACGTGGAAGACCACGCCCTCGCCATAGAAACCATACTGCGAAAGGGCAGACCGGGAGAAACCTATAATATCGGCGGACAAAATGAATGGAAGAACATCGATTTGATCCGCCTGCTGTGCAAAATCATGGATCAAAAACTATCCCGCCATCCGGGCACCTCAGAACAACTCATCAGCTATGTGAAAGACCGCGCCGGGCACGACCAGCGCTATGCCATTGATTCGTCCAAACTGCAACAGGAACTTGGGTGGAAACCGTCCCTTCAATTTGAACAGGGACTGGAAAGGACGGTGGACTGGTACCTGGGCAATCCGGACTGGCTCAGGCAGGTAATCTCTAAAGAATACCTGAATTATTACCGGGAGCAATATGAAAACCGTTAAGACGGGACAACGCACAAACACAAGGTAAAAAAAACCTGTCCATGCCCCTTTTTAGCCATTGGTTCGAAAAAGCAAAGCTCACCGAGCCCGTATCGTTTGCCGCCCTGCAAACGGACATGCACTCCCATTTGATCCCGGGAATTGATGACGGGGTCAAAACCATGGAGGGGGCCCTGGATTTGATCAGAAAACTAAAGCACCTTGGTTTCTCGAAGTTGATTACCACCCCGCATGTGATGGTGGACCTGTACAGAAATGAACGGGAGATCATCCGGGAGGGTGCCCGGAAGTTGAACCTGGCCATTGCGGAAGCGGGGCTGGATATCACCCTGGAGGCCGCTGCTGAATACAAAATCGATGAAGGCCTGCCGAAACTCCTCGAAAAAGGTGAGTTGTTGACTTTTGGAGACCAGTTCCTGCTGGTGGAACTTCCGTATTACAGCCCCCCCCTCGATCTGAGAAATCAATTGTTTTCCCTTCAATCTTCAGGTTATCAACCCGTTTTGGCCCACCCTGAGCGTTATGTATACTGGCACTCCGAGTTTAACAAGCTGGAGGAGCTAAAGAATATGGGTGTTTTTTTTCAGCTCAATACCATCTCACTTTCGGGTTATTATTCCCATCCGACAAAAAAAATATCGGAAAAACTAATTGATGCGGGTATGATTGATTTCCTGGGCAGTGATGTGCACAACCAGCGGTACTTTCAGCTACTGGAGAAGGCCATGATGGAACCACGGCTCGAAAAACTCCTTCGGTCCGGCCAGCTAATGAATCACCTTATATAAGGCCCTCCTTCCATAAGAGAAACCCGAGGTAGATAAGGTATAGCAGCAGAAGCACACCGCCCTGCCAGCGGTGCAGTGTCCTCTTTCCTGAAAACAACATAAAACCAAACAACAGCACGCTGGCAAATATTCCGATCAAAATATCGAAATTCAATTCGGGGTTAAACGGCAGGGGCCTGATCGTGGCGCTCAGTCCGAGGACAAAAAAGATGTTGAAAATATTGGAACCAATGATGTTCCCAATCACAATGCCGGGATTTTTTTTCAAGGCAGCTGCCACGCAGGTCGCCAGTTCCGGCAGTGAGGTTCCCACCGCAACAATGGTCAGGCTGATGGTGCTTTCGGACATCCCCAGCAGGGTGGCCACTTGCACCGCGCCCTCCACGATCCATTTGCCGCCAAGGATCAAACCGGTAATCCCACCGAGAATCATCACCGCCGAAAGCCAGGCCGGATGAACCTTGCCTGGAATGCTGGGATGGGTTTCATTCAGACGGGCAATGCTGAAAGCATAGTACATAAAAAGGACGAAAAAAGCCACCAACACAATGCCATCGCTGCGGTATATTTTGGAGACCTCGATTCCGTCAAACAGCCTGTCGTTCGCCAAAACACCAAGAATCAAGGCAGCCAGGATGGCCAGGGGGGCCTCCTTCCATTTCGTATTCGAATTAAAGGCCAGCGGATAGATCAGGGCTGAGATGCCCAAAATCAGCAAGACATTGGAAATATTGCTTCCAAGAACATTTCCCATGGCAACATCCGCCGCCCCCTTGAAACTGGCTATGAGGTTGACCACCAGCTCCGGGGAAGAGGTACCCAGGGCGACAATGGTAAGTCCAATCACAACATTGGGGATGCGATACTTTCGGGCAATGGATGCGGAGCCCTCGACCAGCCAGTCGGCGCCAAGAATCAGCAGCACGAATCCAACAATAAACAGTAAGTATACGAGCATCTGTCCGGATTAAACATCCCGGAAGGTCCAGGCTTCCGGGGACTTTTATGTGTTAAGCGCTGTATGCTTCAATGTCCCGGTTGATCTTCTTAACCAGTCCCTGCAACACCGTACCCGGCCCGACTTCCACAAAAGTCGTCGCCCCGTCTGCCATCATATGCTGCATGATTTGGGTCCACCGAACGGGTGAAGTAAGCTGGGCCATCAGGTTTTCCTTGATCTTTTCGGGCTCCCTGACCGGTTTGGCGTCGACATTCTGGTAAACCGGACAACGGGGCCGTCCAAAAGCGGTCTGCCCGATGGCTTCTGCCAGTTCAACCCGGGCAGGTTCCATCAGGGGAGAGTGAAATGCCCCTCCGACTTTCAGCGGCAAGGCACGCTTGGCACCAGCCTGTTTCAACAGTTCACATGCGATCTCTATCCCCTTTTCACTGCCGGAAATCACCAATTGTCCCGGACTGTTGTAGTTGGCGGGAACGACCACTTCAAAAATCCCTGAACAGACGCCCTCAACCACATCATCTCCAAGGCCAATAATGGCTGCCATTGCAGAGGGTTCTTTCTCACAGGCCTTCTGCATGGCCCGGGCCCGCTTTGAAACGAGGACAAGGCCGTCTTCGAAGTCCAGTGCGCCCGCCGCAACAAGGGCCGAGAATTCCCCCAGGCTGTGTCCGGCCACCATATCGGGAACAAAACGGTCTCCCAGGGTATGGGCCAGGATAACGGAATGCAGAAAAATGGCCGGCTGGGTCACTTTTGTCTGCCGAAGGTCTTCGTCGGTCCCTGAGAACATCAGGTCGGTAATGCGAAAACCCAGCAAATCGTTGGCTCTCTCAAAAAGGGCGCGGGCTTCTTCAGAACCCTCATAAAGGTCCTTTCCCATCCCAACAAACTGCGCTCCCTGTCCGGGAAAAACAAATGCCTTGCTCATTTGAATCCATTTGGTGAAGGGCAGGGCCCCAGGCCCCGCCGGAAATTAAAAAAGCAAATTTAATGATTTTTTCCTGATGCGCACGCAAGCCTGCCCGCAATGCATCGGGGAGCATGAGGGCCGTGGGAATGTTGCGGCTAATTTCCGTGAAAAACCGGCACCGGCCGGCATGATGGTTAATGCAGTTTGGAACCCAGCAAATGGATGAATTCGGCCCGGGTTTTCTCCGTCAGAAAGGCGCCTGTAAAATCACTGGTCGTGGTCACTGAATTCTGTTTCTGGATGCCGCGCATCATCATGCAAAAGTGGTGGGCCTCGATGACAACGGCCACTCCGAGGGGGTTCAGGGTTTCCTGTATGCATTCCTTTATCTGGGTGGTCAGGCGCTCCTGCACTTGCAAACGGCGGGCAAAGGCATCCACCACGCGGGGAATTTTACTCAGTCCGACAATATACCCATTGGGAATATAGGCCACATGGGCCTTACCGACAAAAGGCAACATATGGTGCTCGCAAAGGGAATAGATCTCGATATCCTTGACGATTACCATCTGTTTGTAATCCTCCTTGAACTTGGCCGAGCGGAGGATCGCCTGTGGATTCAGATCGTAGCCGTGTGTCATGAACTGCATGGCCTTGGCTACGCGTTCGGGGGTTTTTTCCAGGCCTTCCCGGGAGGGATCCTCCCCGATCAACTGGATCACCTTGCGGTAATGTCCCGCCAGGTCCTTTATCTTTTCGGGATTGTACAAATCAATTTTTTCGTAGTCGTCCATCTTGTTTTCGATGGCCATTTCCCTGTTGATTTCTGATGCCATATGACGTAATCAATTAAGTGGATATGTGGTTTCCAAAATATTCTACAAAGTTTTTTTCTGTTTCCTCCAGCCTGACCTTGTAAAGCCGGGCCCCCAGCTGTCGAACGGGCTCTTCGAGCTGTTCCCAGATGCCAATGGCCAGGTTCTCGGTCGAAGCAAGACGCCCTTTCATAAAGCCAACCTCCAGGTTGATGTTCGCATGGTCGACCTGGTCAATGACCCGGCTTTTGATCACCTGGCTCAACTCTTTCAGGTTAACCACAAACCCGGTTTGCGGGCTGACCGTTCCCTCTACCGTCACCAACAGCACATAATTATGTCCGTGCCATTTGGGGTTGGAACACTTCCCGAAGACCTCGAGGTTCTTTTGATCATCCCACTCGGGCCGGAACAGACGATGGGCGGCATTAAAAGTCTCCCGCCGTGTAATATGTACCATTTCAGACATATTAAAAAGTATTTGGAAGCCACAAAGTTAGGTTAAAAAACAGTTGGGCCGGCGACCAGCCCGGAATGGCCGGATAAAAAACCATCCGGCTGTCAAAGAAAGGGGAACAAAGTATCAATCCACCGGTCCTCCGAAATAAAAAACAGGCCCATCTCCTCCCATTCCTCCAGTATGCGTTCGTCTTTCATTTCCCCGGCCGTCAAGCCACGCTCCTTGGCGGTTTTCACGGCTTCCACTGTTTGCTGCAAGCTAAGCCGCCAGTCCGCCAGCTGTTTCATCGAATAAACAGGGCCATGTCCTCCGATAATGGTCACATCGTCGGGATAGTTGCTTATAATCCAGTCAAGGTTTTCCAGGTATTTAAAAGGATGGCCTCCATTGCCGACATCCACATAAGGGAAACGATCTGCAAACAGCAAATCGCCCACCACCAGCACATTGCTTAACGGGAAGTGAATAATGATATCGCTGTTGGTATGTCCCCCGGGAAGATGGATCATTCTCAGGGTCTGCCCGTTAAACTCCAGTTCCAGATCCGACGAAAAACTGATATTCGGACGGGCGTATTCGGGGAAGGCCGGGATGACACGGTCACCCTGGGTCCGATCGTTTCCCAGATAGTCTTTTACGGCCTGATGCGCTATGATGTCCACCCCTTCACCCAGTGAAAGGTTCCCCCCTGTATGGTCTCCGTGGATGTGGGTGTTTACAATATACCTCAGAGGGGCTGAAGACAGATCCCGGACGGAAGACATCAGCTGAGGGGCTGTTTGTTCGTAAGCGGCATCAATCAGCAAAACGCCGTCCTCGCCCGCATAGGCAGTCACGGCAACACTTTCGCCCACAAACAGCCTGAAAAGACCCGGGGCCATTTCACTGGTGCTTACGGTCATGGCGGACCAGTCACGCTGGGCACTTGCCAATAAGGGAAAAAACAAAAGCAGCAATGCAATTTTTTTCATTGTTTTTGATTTAAGGGGTAAAGAACGCTGTGTGAAGTTTAAAGGGATTGGTAATTACCACCAACAAGTTAACAAAAAAAGGTGCATTTTGATCGATGCCCGCAAAAATTGCCGACTTTTCTGCCCCGGTTTCCATTACAGCTCCTGCTTAGGGGGAAGCATTCGTCTAAAAAACGTAAATTGCAACATTTTTTCAGCACTAGCAATGGTTTACTCCATTCTTCGTCATGGGTGGCTGGGTTTCAGGCGGGCCCATTATTTCAAAAGGGGACTCGGGATCAAACTCCTGATCGGCTTTGTCATCTTTACCATCCTGTGGTATATGTACCTGTTGGGAAACCTCCTGCCGGACATCCTTCAGGGTCTGCACCCTGACAAACCACCCCACCAGTCACTTTTCACCTACCTGGTTTTTATATATGCCGGTGACCTGGCATTCCGCCTGTTCAGTCAGAAAGTCCCCCGGCAGTCCGTCGCCCCCTACCTCCACCTGCCAATTAGGCGCAGTCGCCTGGCCGCGCTTACACTGGTGAGATCCTGGTTCAGCATCTTAAATGTTTACCTGCTCGCATTGCTCATTCCCTTTTTTCTGCGCACGGTTTACCATACGCTATCACCCGGGGCCTTCTGGAATATCATTGTCGGATGCTTTCTTCTGGCAGGCCTGAACCACTCCCTTTTCATGCTCCTGAAGACAAGCAGGAGAATAAAGGCAAAAACCACCGGCCTGCTGGTCATCCTCCTGCTTGCCGCAGGCCTGGGCGGATGGGTGTTTC
>JAWLHS010000137.1:0-6867 GCA_041690235.1 Bacteroidales bacterium | reverse complement strand
CAGGCGGATAAAAGACCATGCAGGATCATCCTCGTCAATGCGGAAGTAGTCGCGCATCATTTGTTTATCGCTCTCGGAGGCTTCCTTAAACCGTCCGAGGGTGGTATCGTTGTCGTGGGTTCCGGTGTACACCACGGTGTTTTTTTCGTAGGTGTGCGGGATGAATTCATTTTCTTCTCCTGAGTCAAAGGCAAACTGCAGGATCTTCATGCCCGGCATGTTAAAGTCTTCCCGGAGTTCTTCCACATCGGGGGTGATGACCCCCAGGTTTTCCGCAATGATGGGCAATTCGCCCAGGGCATCCACCACCGTTTCAAGCATTTCTCTTCCCCTGGCATTTACCCACTCGCCCTTGATGGCGGTCTTTTCCCCGTAAGGAACCGCCCAATAGGCGGCCAATCCGCGGAAGTGGTCGATCCGCAGGATATCATACAGCAGGAAGCTTGACTGGATGCGGTCGATCCACCATTGAAAACCGGTTTCCTTCAAGCGGTCCCAGTCATAGATCGGGTTGCCCCACAGCTGCCCGGTTTCACTGAAATAGTCAGGCGGCACCCCGGCTACCGTGATGGGCGTCAGGTTTTCATCGAACTCGAAGAGTTCCGGGTTGGCCCAGGCATCGGCACTGTCGAAGGCCACATAAAGGGGAATGTCCCCAAAGATCTTGATGTCGTTGATATTGGCGTAAGACTTCAGCTCCAGCCATTGCTTGAAAAAGAGGAACTGGATGAAGCGATAGAAGTTGATCTCATCCGAGAGGTGCTCCCGATAGCGGCCAATGGTCTCCTTATCCCGGATGGCAATCAGGTGATCCCAGTCCGTCCATGCCTTTCCGTCCTGATGGATTTTCAATGCCATAAAGAAGGCATAATCCTCCAGCCAGTTGTGATTTCGTGAGCAGAAGTTTTCAAACTGGATGAGCCTGAACTTGTTATTCTGCAGGATAAATTGGCGGTAGGCCTTTTTCAGCAATGGATATTTGTAATTGAACACGGCCCCGAAATCGACCGATTCCTCATCGAAAGTCTCCGTGGGCAGATCTGCCAGGGTAAGCAGTTCCATCTCGACCAGTTTATCCAGGTCAATCAGCAGCGGGTTTCCGGCAAAAGCCGAAAAACACTGGTAGGGAGAGTCCCCGTAACCTGTATGCCCCAGGGGCAGGATCTGCCAGATTTTCTGTCCGGCTTCGACAAGGAAGTCTACAAACTGGTAGGCCTCCTTTCCCATGGTACCGATTCCGTATTTTCCGGGCAATGAAGTAATATGAAGCAGAATACCGCTTGAGCGTTCGTAATGCATACTATTGTTTTTTTAAGAAATGGCTTTTTTTATTTTTTGTTCGTCTTCATCGTCCACGAACAGCACCGTAATGGCAGCCACAAAGAAAGAGCAACCGCCCAGCACCAGCGCCCATATTGCCTGTCCGCCGGCAATGGAAGTCACAAAGAACCCCAGCAGGCTGGCCGCAAGGATCTGCGGGATCACGATAAAGAAATTAAAGATGCCCATATAGGTTCCCATTTTATGGGCGGGCAGGGACCCGGTCAGTATGGCATACGGCATGGAAAGAATACTCGCCCAGGCCAGTCCGACGCCAACCATGGAAACAATGATCCAATTCGGGTCGTTGATAAAATAAATGGAAATAAAACCCAGTCCGCCGGCCGTCAATGCAATCATATGGGTGACCCGACGGTTGGTCCATCGTGCCAAAAAAGGCAGGAGAAATGCCAGCAGGGCGGCAAACCCGTTATAGGCGGCAAAAGAGACCCCGACCCAGTCGGCCCCTTCATTGTATTCATACTGAATGCGGTCCAGCGTGGCACGTAGTCCGCCGGAAATGTCAACCCCCTTGTCTTCCCGGAAAAAATTCACCACCCGCATGCTGGCCACCACGTTCGATTGTCCGGCCACAATCTGTTCTTCATAGGTTTCAAGTTCCTGGTTGACCCTGGGAAGGACCGCATACCACTCGGCCGCCTCCTCCCCTTCGAGCAGGGTGCCAATGCGCTGCATCTCCTGCACTTCTTCAGCAGACACTTTCATGTCATAGATATGGCTGGTGACCCCGGCGGTGGTATAAATCCACATGGCAAACAGCGCAAACCACGAAAAAAACTGCACCACGGCAAGTTGTCCCATGGTCTTCGGCATGCGAAACAAATCATTGATTACCACCACAAACCCGTGCTTGCCCCGGCCCATCCTTACCATGAACCCGGTGAGCAACTGCACCAGGCCAAAAAATATCAATCCGCCGGACAGAATATATAACTCGGCCTCCAGCTCAAAAAAGTACACCACAATCGTCAGCAACAATCCACTCAACATCCAGAACGGCATCGATTTCAAAAACCGGCCGGCCGGCAGCAATTCGTCCCTTTCGTGTTGTCTTTTCTTGTCATCGTCGGATCGGTTCCGCTCAAATTCCGCAAGCTGTTCGGGGGAGTATTCCTTTGTTCGGATCACCGTCCACAGTACGGACAGGAAAAAAACGCCCGCCCCGATATAGAAAGCCAGCTTGACGGAAGGGGGAATGCGCTCACCAGCGGCAATGTCGGCCACATTGGATATCCCGAGCCAATTGGTCAGGATGTAAGGGAGTCCGCTTGCCACAACAGCACCGATCCCGATAAAAAAGCTTTGCATGGCAAAGCCCCTGGTGCGTTGTTCCGGCGGAAGCATGTCGCCGACAAAGGCACGGAAGGGTTCCATGGACACATTGATGGAGGCGTCAAGAATCCAAAGCATGCCTGCCGCAACCCACAGAAACGGACTATTGGGCATGATGACCAGGGCCAATGAGGCCAGAATGGCACCCACGAGGAAAAACGGCCGGCGCCTCCCCAGGCGGTTCCAGGTATTGTCGCTGAGGTAGCCAACGATGGGTTGAATAATCAGTCCGGTCACCGGGGCGGCGATCCACAGAATGGGAATGGTGCCGATATCGGCGCCCAGGCTTTCAAAAATTCTGCTCACATTGGCATTTTGAAGGGCAAAGCCAAACTGAATGCCCAAAAATCCGAAACTCATGTTCCAGATTTGCCAAAAACTCAAGCGGGGTTGTCTCTTCATCTGTTTTGGGGAAAAAGGTCAGACGTTCAGGTAGTTCATCAATGAATCAAACCGGCTGCCCAGCAGATCGTCCATCCGACTCTCCTCAGAAAAAGAGGCGGTAATGGTATAATTGTACCGGTTAAATGTCTGGATAATGGCCGAGAGGTCGATGCGGTTTACCTTGATGGTGATTTCGAGCCTGGTGCTTTCCGGAAAAGAGGTAATGTATGCACTGAGCACCTTGGCATCGTTCGATTCAACAATGCGG
Organism: Bacteroidales bacterium; assembly: GCA_041690235.1. Taxonomy (GTDB): domain Bacteria; phylum Bacteroidota; class Bacteroidia; order Bacteroidales; family UBA7960; genus SLSG01. The sequence goes on along the minus strand of JAWLHS010000137.1, from coordinate 3,542 downwards.
GCAATTTCGCTCAGGGAGTAGTCCTGGTCGCTGACTTCGAGCACGAGGATGCCACCGGGTTGCTTCACCGAGGCAATTTCCGCCATCATGGCGGCCATGCGGTCGAGCGTAATGCATCCGAGGTATTGGTCTTTATCATCCAGAACCGGGACCAGGCTGAGCTTTTCCGTGGCAGCCACCCGTATCACATCGAAAAAATGCTGGGACAACGATACGTAGGGCCTGGGGATGGACAAGCGTTGATTGCAAAGGGGTTCTTCGATTTTATCGAGGTTCAGGACCTCAAGTTCCGAAATGACCCCCACCAGTTGATCCCCTTTGACCACCGGAAGGTGGGCCACACGGAAATCCTCCATCATTCCGAGGGCAACATTGCCGGTATCTCCGACTTTCAGAGGGACGATCAGGTCGCTGAAATAATCCTTGATCAGCATGGGTTGGGTTTGTAATTTTCAATGTGAAGGTAAAAAAAATTTGTTACAAAGAATTTATTACATTTGCCATTGACCGATTGGGTCTGAATAATGCGGAAGTAGCTCAGGGGTAGAGCATCAGCTTCCCAAGCTGAGGGTCGCGGGTTCGAATCCCGTTTTCCGCTCAAGTCTTTTCAGAAACGCATGACCAGACTCAGCGTAAACATCAATAAGATCGCCACCCTTCGCAATGCCAGGGGTGGCAATGTGCCGGACGTGGTGAAGGCGGCCCTTGACTGTGAACGTTTCGGTGCACAAGGAATAACGGTTCATCCGCGTCCCGACGAACGACACATCCGCTATCAGGACGTGCTTGACCTGAAACCCGTTGTAAAAACGGAATTCAACATCGAAGGCTATCCCAACCGAAAATTCATGGATCTTGTGATCCGGGTCAGGCCGGCCCAGGTCACGCTGGTCCCCGACCCACCCAACGCCCTCACGTCCAATGCCGGGTGGGACACCATCAGGCATGCCGCATTCCTGAAAGACGTTGTGGCTGAATTCCAGTCCGCCGGAATACGCACCTCCCTGTTCATCGAAACCGATCCCGACCGAATATTCAGGGCGGCCGAATGCGGTACCGACCGCATCGAATTATACACCGAGCCTTATGCCGCCGGGTATCCGGCCGGGAGAGAAGCGGCCGTTGCCCCCTTCGTAACCGCCGCCCAGGCAGCCCGTGAGGCCGGTTTGGGCATCAATGCAGGACACGACCTCAGCCTGGAAAACCTGAGGTTTTTTGCTGAAAAAGTGCCCGGCCTGCTGGAGGTTTCAATCGGACACGCACTGATCAGTGATGCCCTGTACCTCGGACTGGAAAACACCATTCAACTTTACCTGAGGCAATTAACACCAAACCCCTAAGTTGCTGATTCCGTACTTCAAGCGAAGCTGGTCCGGAATTCGAGCATGCCAAAAGTTTGAAAAACTTTTGAAGCGAGAAAGCCGGAGCCAGCGAGCGCCAGCGAGAAAGCCGGAACCAGCGAGCGGCTGCCAGAAAGCCTGAACCAGCGAGCGGCTGCCAGAAAGCCTGAACCATGGAACTATTTTTTCGACGTTACGGAACCAAAGGCAACAAACCCCTCATTATATTACATGGCCTGTTTGGCATGTCAGACAACTGGGACAGCTTCGCACGCCGTTTTGCCGACAAGGGACTGGACGTGGTCGTTCCCGACCAGCGAAACCACGGGCGGTCGGGGCATAGCCCCGTCCATTCTTACGAAGCCTTGTGCGACGATTTGCTGGAGTTGGTCGACAAACTCGAATTCGGGTCCGTCAGCCTGCTGGGACACTCCATGGGCGGCAAAGCCGCCATGCAGTTTGCCATAGACCATCCGGAAAAAGTGGATCGGCTGATCGTCGCAGACATCAGTCCCACGGCCTCCGGCCACAACCCCCAGCACGAAGGACTAATCGACACCATGCTGGGAATGAATCTGAAGGAATACGCCAACCGGACTGAGGTGGATGAGGCCCTCAAGCCACTTATTGCCAACCACCGCATTCGCCAGTTCCTCACCAAGAACATTTACTGGAAGGACAAATCCAGCCTGGGCTGGAGGGTCAACCTGGAGGTGGTCAAAGAGAACCTGGAAGAGATCTTCCGCGGCGTGGATTCTTCCCGGCCCTTCGACAAACCCGTTTTGTTCCTCAAGGGAGAAAAGTCCGACTACATTCGAGAGGCCTCCATCCGACGAATCAAAGAATTATTTCCCCGCGCACAGATCGAAACCATCCGGAACGGAACCCACTGGCTGCATGCAGACAATCCGTCCGACTTTTCCAGGGCTGTTGTTTTTTTCTTAATTTAGCCCGGCAAACCATAAAACAAACGTCCGCCACTACTGCGGGCCAGTCTTAACCTTTTTCTAAACCCCATTTTCTATGCATTCCCATTTCCTTTCCCGGGCCACTTCCCTGGTTCTGGCATTATTCAGCCTGTCGGCTATCAGCTTGCAGGCGCAGGAATCCCTGCCCGCGGTCAGCTGGCAGGATGTGGCCGAGTGGAAACACATCCCGGTTCAATCGGCAAGCCTCTCTGACAACGGCCAGTGGATGGCCTATTGGCACAGCCCCAACCAGGGCAACTCACAGCTTGTACTACAGCATGTAACAGACACCATCAAAAAGTCATGGGACATTGGCGAAACCTCGGGCAACCCCCGTTCCGCCGTCCTTTTCAATGCAAATTCCGCTTACCTGGCATTCATGGAGTTCCCCTCCATGGAAGCAGGCAAAAAAGCCGGACGCGACAACCCGCCCCAGAATAAGCTTCGTGTGGTGAGACTCAGCGACATGGAAGAAACCGAATTCGAATCCGTTAAATCCTTTTCCTTTTCGGGGGAGAACCCCGACTGGCTGGCCATTCACCTGACCACCCCAAAACCCGGAAACGGAGACGATGCAGGAAAAGGCAGCGATATGTTGCTGTACAACCTGGGCCTGAAAAGCCAATTCAACCTGGGCAACGTAAGCGCCTTTGCCTTCAATAAAACCGGTCAATGGCTGGCCTGGGTCATCGATGCCCACGGGAAGTCGGGCAACGGCGTCATGCTGCGCTCAATGGCCAGCGGAGAGATCCTGGCCCCGGAGAGCGGGAAAGCCGTCTATCAGTCGCTGAACTGGAGTGAAGAAGGGGATGCCCTGGTAGTGATCAAAGGGGTGGAAGACGACGACTGGGAAGATAAGCTATACAGCGTGATCGGGTTCAGGGGGTTTGACCGCACCCCATCCAAGGTCATCTTTGATCCGGCCGACCATCCGGAGGTGCCCGAAGGCATGACCGTTAGCCCGAACAGAAGACCCTCCTGGTCCGACGACCTTGGCAGTTTATTTTTCGGGGTTCACCCCGTGAAGCAATCGAAGGAAGCACTGGAACGGATCAAGAAAGAAGAAGAAGCGGCCAAAAAGGAGGCCGGAAGCACCGGTGAGGAAGAAGAGGCCCCGGGTATTTCTGATTCACCATCCGACACCACCAAAACCGACGACAAGGGCCCATCTAAAAACGAAGAGGAGCGGCCCGATTTGGTCTTGTGGCACTGGAAGGACAACCGCCTGCAATCC
>JAWLHS010000136.1:0-6871 GCA_041690235.1 Bacteroidales bacterium | reverse complement strand
TTGTCCTCGATCAGTTTATCGGCAATTCTCCGCCTGGCTTCCTTGGTATTCACACCAGCTGCCGTTGAAAGGATCTCAACGGCCCGTGACAGTTTTTCAGAATCCACTTCGCCGGCCAAAGAATGAACGGCATCCATACCAAGCTTGCGAACCTTGCTCACGGAGTCGTAAACGTATACATCGACCATGTCTTTATATGGGCCGAACTGCTCTCCCTTCAATGTTTCAATTTTCTCCACCCTGAGGGTCAGTGATTCGGCGATGTAAACCTCGGTGATGATATCGGCGATATTGTTCAGGACTTCCTGTTCCCGGACGAGTTTCTTTCCAAATGCTGTTGTTGCGCCGTGAATGGCGAGCAGGGCAATCTTTTTCATGTTTTTGATTATCCGGTGCTTTTCCTGGAAAAAGTCTTCACCGGATTTCGCCCCATCGGTGATTCCATCCAGGTTGTTAAAAAGAGCCTCGCCCGGCCCAAACAAATCAAAACCTCCTTTCATGGACCGTTTCATGGCGGTATCCACCACCAGGAGACGATTGATTTCATTGGTCCCTTCAAAAATCCGGTTTATTCTGGAATCGCGGTATCCGCGTTCTACGTTTGTTTCAGCTGAATACCCCATTCCACCGTGAATCTGAACGGCCTCATCCACAACAAAATCAAGCATCTCAGATCCATAAACCTTTAAAATGGCGTCCTCAACGGCATAATGGCTGATGGCATCAATGGAGGCCCTGCCGATGTCGCAATGCTCCATGTTCTTGTAGGTCTCCATCAGGACATCAATGTCTCTGCTGACCCGATAGATGGCGGATTCGTGGGCAAAGGTACGGATCACCATTTCGGCGAGTTTGTGTTTGATGGCGCCAAAACTTGAGATCAGCACGCAGAACTGCTTGCGTTCGTTGGCATACCTGACCGAATCCGTAATGGCTTTTTTGGCTGCTCCGATCACGTTGGCTCCGAGCTTCATCCGGCCCATATGAAGAATGCTCAGGGCAATCCGGAACCCTTCTCCCCTTGCTCCAAGTAAATTTTCGACCGGCACCTGCACATCGTTGTAGTAGATTTGTGCAGTGGAGGAACCCTTAATGCCCATTTTATGCTCATCGGGGCCGATCACCACCCCGGGCAATCCGCTATCAACGATAAATGCACTGAGGATGCGATCTTTGTCAATTTTCGCAAAAACGACCTGGGTGTCGCAAAAGCCGGCGTTGGTAATCCACATTTTCTGACCGTTCAGAATGTAGTGTTTTTCATCGGCCGATAAAATCGCGCTGGTCTTTCCTGAATTGGCATCAGATCCTGCCCCCGGTTCGGTCAGACAGTAGGCTCCCAGTAATTCGCCCGTGGCCAGGCGGGTAACATATTCCTGTCGCTGTTTTTCGCTGCCATAATACATGATGGGCAGGGTTCCGATGCCGCAATGGGCCATAAAAGCCACTGAAAATGAATAGCCGGCGCCAATTGTTTCTGCAGCCAGCATTTGTGTTACAAAAGACTGCCCGAAGCCTCCCACTTCCTCCGGGAGAGAAATACCCAGGAGTCCGAGTTCTCCGGATTTTTTCAAAAGGTCTTTCATCAACTGCCGGTCGCCCTTGTCTATATCATCCAGCCGGGGATATACCTCGGCTTCCAGAAAATCCTTGCAGGTTTGTGCGATCATCAGTTGTTCCTCATCGAATTCTTCGGGAACGAATACGTCTTTGGCATCTATTTCCTTTACCAGGAATTCTCCACTCTTAAGGTTGTTCACGTTGGCCATTTTATTTGTTTTGGTTTATTGTTTATTGCCCAGTGACAGGGCGATGAGTTCTGCAATGTCATAATTGGTAATTTCTTCCTCCCTGTTCTTGTATTTCAGTCCGTCGGTCAACATTGTCATACAGAAGGGGCAGGCCGTTGCAATGATGGATGCATTTGTTTCCAGGGCTTCCTCCGTCCGTTCGATGAACACTTCCCTGTCTCCTTTTTCAGCTTCCTTGAACATTTGTCCCCCGCCTGCCCCGCAGCAAAGTGCCCCCTGTTTGTTTCTTTTCATCTCTATCACGTTTCCGGCCAGGGTTTGGATGATCCGCCGGGGGGAATCATAAATGCCATTGGCTCTTCCCAGATAGCACGGGTCATGGTAAGTGATTCCGGAGCCTGAAAATATACCGGGGTCACAGCTGAGGCTGCCATTGCACATGGCTTCGTCCAGGAAATCCACGTAACTGATCACCTCGTAGCTTCCTCCCAGCTCGGGATATTCGTTTTTAAACACATTATAGCAATGCGGGCAAATGGTTAGGATTTTTTCTACGCCGTACGACTGGAATAATTCAATCAATTGAAGGGCCTGCATTTGAAAGAGCATTTCATTCCCTGCCCTTCTGGCGGGATCCCCGGTACATGTTTCTTCTTTTCCAAGCACGGCGTAACTGATGCCCAAATGATTCAGGATGCTAGCAAAAGCCCTGGCAACCTTTTTATACCGGTCGTCAAAAGCGCCTGCACAACCAATCCATAATAAGTATTCAGGCTTTTCATCCCGGGCAGCCAGGGTGGCCATAACGGGGACTTGAATGGGTTTTTTTGTCAGCATATCATTCGTTTACGGGGATAACAATCGGTGGATTCATGGGCGGTACTTTGAATCTTAGCGGTATTATCCGGCCCACTGGAGGCGATCCTCATTTGAAAATTGCCATGGAGCCCCGTTGTTCTCGATGTTTGAAAATGTGGCATTCAGCTCCCCGGGAGCCGCTGCCTTCTCCATCACCAGGTAACGCCTGAGCTCCAGAATAATGGCGACCGGATCAATGTTAACGGGGCATTCCGCAGCACAGGCATTGCAGGTTGTGCAAGCCCAAAGCTCCTCATCGGTAATCCGGTCAAAGAGGCTTTGGTTGTCTGCTTGTGAATTTCCATTTTTCCCCACCAGTTGGCCGATCTCCTCGATTCTGTCGCGGACATCCATCAGCACCTTGCGCGGAGATAGCTTTTTCCCTGTAATATTGGCCGGGCAACTTGAGGTACAACGGCCACATTCGGTGCAGGCATAAGCGTCCATTAACTGCTTCCAGCTTAAATCCGTGGCATCCCTGGCTCCAAACTGCCCGATCTCCTCCCCTTCACCTGCTGTCACCGGAGAAGCGGCCGGGTTAAGCATGAGTTTGATCTCGTTTGTTATGGAAGGCATATTGTTCATTTTTCCCAGGGGTCCGAGTTTGGAGTAATATACATTGGGAAAAGAGAGGAAGACGTGAAGGTGTTTCGAGTAAGGAATGTAGTTCAGGAAAACCAGGACACCTACAATATGAAACCACCAGCTGAATCGCTCAAGCACAATCAGGTTGCTTTCAGAAAGTCCGGCCAGCAATGGCTGGATCAGCTGACTTACCAAAAATACACCCGTTGTGGCATAATGGGGATTTCCCCTTGCCTGCAAAAGGCCGTCCGAGGCGTTCATAATCAGAATGGAGCTCATCAGCAATATTTCCGTAACCAGGATAATGTTGGCATCAGAACGTGGCCAGCTGGTCATTTCTTTGTTCCGGAAACGTTGCAGGCGGATCACGTTTCTCCTGACCAGAAACACCACGCAAGCCAGAATGACCGACAATGCAAATAGTTCAAAAACCGAGATCAGAACGGGATAGACGTTTCCTGTGAATGCCAATGACCGGTGGGTGCCGGCAACACCATCAATGAGAATCTCAATCATTTCAATATTGATGACGATGAATCCGACATAAACAAACAAGTGCATGATGGCGGAAACGGGCCGGGAAATCATTTTTGACTGGCCGATGGCCACCCGGGCCATGGTTTTCCATCGTTTGGCGCTGTTGTCTGTGATACGGACCTTTTTCCCCATTTTAATATTTCTGGAGATGCGACGGATGTTTCTGGTAAACAGGGCGGCGGCTGCGATCAGCAGCAGGCTGAATATAAAATTTGAAATCATGCGACTGTCCTGGTTTAGGATGACTTCATTTCTTTCACGGCTTCAATGAGGCCGGGCAATATCTTTGCGGCATCCCCGACCATCCCGTACTGGGCGGCATCAAAAATGGGCGCATCTTTATCTGAGTTGATGGCCACGATATACTTGGAAGAGCTGATCCCTGCCAGGTGCTGGGTCGCACCCGAGATCCCGATGGCAATGTAAAGGTTTGGGGCGATAATCTTTCCGGTCTGTCCGGTATGTTCTTCATGGGGTCTCCAGCCCTCGTCCGAAACCGGTCTTGAACAGGCGGTGGCCCCACCAAGTAATTCAGCAAGTTCAACAAGCGGCCCCCAGTTATCGGGGGATTTCATGCCACGGCCCCCGGAGACCACAATTTCTGCATCAGTCAGAAGGGTCTGGCCGGTTTGCTTCTGGGTATCAAGCACCCTGGTCTTCATTTTGCCGGAATCTGGTTCAGCCACTCCCCTCTCAATAACCAGGGTTTCCGGCTGGTCGATCAGTTCAAACGAATTTTGGGCAAGGGTAAGACATTTGATGCCGGTTTTTAATTCCATCCTGGCAAACGCATGGCCTGAAAAAACCTTTTTACTGATTGTGAACGGATCGAGTGAAGAAGGCAAGTGATTGACTCCTGAAGCCAGGCCCGCCTTTAAGCGAACCGAAATACGGGGCGCCAGGGATTTGCCCGCATTGTTGTCTGCCATTACAAGCAGCCTGGCATTTTCATTCGTCACGACCCCTGCAATGATACGGGCGTATTCCTGGCTGTCAAAATGGGTCAACTTGCTGTTATCCAGATTTATAACCCTTCTCAGGCCAAATTGTCCGAGTTTTGTCAGCTCCTTGTCCTCCACATTCCCGATGGTCAGGGCCACGGCTTCGGTACCCAGCATCTCCGCCAGTTTTACGGCATAGGAAGCCAGTTCAAAAGACAATTTTTTGAATGATCCGTCCCAGTTCTCTGTATATACGATGACCGACATAGTTCAGTATGATTTATCAATGAATATTAAAGTACTTTGGCCTCATTTTGAAGCAATTCTATGAGCTCGCCTGGCTTGTCCGCATCAACGAACTTACAGGCAGCCCTTGGTTCAGGTGGTTCAAAGCCAATGATTTCGGTTAGTTGATCCACCTGCGCCGGCTCAATAAGGTGTATGGGTTTGGTACGGGCCTGCATAATTCCCCGCATGGATGCAATTCGCGGTTCTTTGGCAATTCCTTTCTGAACGATACCCACAAAAGGCCCCTGAACGGACAACTGCTCCTTTCCACCGTCCATCTCCCTTGTGAGCAATACAGATTCTCCCTCAATATGCACACCCGAGACGGCCGAAACAGAGGGGAGATTCAAAAACTCAGCGAGCATGCTCCCGACATTGGAGCCGTTATAATCGCTGGATTCTATTCCACAAAGGACAATATCAAATGTTTCCTGTTCAAAGATCCTGGCCAACTGGGCCGCCACCTGGAAGGCATCCCCGGGCTCGGCATTTACCCTGAAGGCGTCATCTGCACCAATGGCCAGGGCCTTTCGAATGGTGGGGTCGGACGACGGGGGGCCGACATGGGCGACCGTGACAGATGCAATCCCGCTGGCAGGATCGTCTTTGAGTTCCAGGGCACGGGTCAGGGAAAGTTCGTCCCACGGATTGATGACCCACTGAATCCCGGTCGTATCCAGGCGTGTATTGTTCTCGGTAAACTTAACCCTGGTTGTGGTATCCGGTACATTGGCAATACAAACTAAAATGCGCATCGTTAAAATATTTGTTTAAGTTTGGTTTGGTGGTTGGCCAGACAAGGTGTACATCCAATAGAAACAGGGAAATTGGTTCGATGAAGGGATGCGGGAGCCAGGCAGGGTCTGGGATTTTTTTCCAGCCATCTTTCCATCGTTCAAAGCATGGTCGGGCCATTTGATTAACCTGATAAAAGGCTACAAATATAAGAATATTTGGAAATAAAAAACCCCTTCTTTCCCCCTTGAAAACAAGGCGGAAAATAAGGGGTTGGCGGGAAATCGGGTTATTTACCCGGTTTCTTTTCCCCTGGCTGAGTGCCCATGATTCTTTCCCTTTCCTTAATGTCCTCAAAGCATTCGCCCTGACAGGTAAAGCAGCTTTCAATCAAGGTTTCGCTGATACCCATGGTTGAGTACCCGCCATCGTGGAAAAGATTCTGCATGGTGACCTTTCTGGTATAATCCGAGAACATCATGATGCAATAATCGGCGCAGTCTTCGCTGGAGGCATTCCCCAGGGGTGACATGCACTGGGCGTATGCAAAAAAACTCTTAAAACCGCCCACCCCGGTTCCGGCGGTGGTCACCGTGGGGGACTGGGATATGGTGTTGACCCGGACCTTGCGTTTGATCCCGAAATGATAGCCAAAACTGCGGGCAATTGATTCCAGCATGGCCTTTGCCTGTGCCATGTCACTGTAGGTCGAATAAGTGCGCTGTGCGGCTATATAGCTAAGGGCCACGATGCTTCCCCATTCGTTCATGGCATCCATTTTATAGGCGACCTGCAATACTTTATGAAGTGAAATGGCCGAAACATCCAGCGTTTTGTTCAGATAGTTATAATCCAAATCGGTATAAGCCAAACCCTTGCGAACATTGGGCGACATTCCGACCGAATGAAGGACAAAATCTATCTTGCCCCCCAATACGGACATGCTTTCCTGAAAAAGGCTCTCCAGTTCGTCCACCTGGGTAATATCCGCAGGAATCACCTCACTGCCGGTTTTTTCCCCCAAACGGAAAATATCACCCTTGCGAAGGGCTATAGGCGCATTTGATAAGACAAACACGGCCCCATGCTCATGGGCTTTTTCGGCCACCTTCCATGCAATGGAATTCTCATCAAGGGCCCCGAAAATTACGCCCCTTTTTCCTTCTAATAGCTTCA
>JAWLHS010000135.1:0-6873 GCA_041690235.1 Bacteroidales bacterium | reverse complement strand
CCACACCAAACAGGAGTGGGTGAAGGTGTTGGCTGGCAAGGATGGGGTACACATTCTCAGGGTCGCCCCCGGGTAGCAAAGCGGTCTCAGGAAAATACAGGCGACCCGCCATGCCTGTTGCAAGTGCCCCGAGGGCCATCAGGAAATTGGCTGAGGTTCCGACCAGTGCGACAGCCTTCAGCCGGGAAGGATTTTTGATCGACATATACCGGGCGATAATGTGTGGATTGCCCGGGGATCCAAGCCCGATGCCCAGAAAACCGATCAATGCCCCGGTGCCGAGGGCAAAAGGATTAAAAAAACCTCCATCCCCAATGGCAGATGCCATTTCCACAAAAACAGCAAAACCCCCAAGATGGGTAATGGCGACAATGGGCAGAACAACCAGGGCCACGATCATAAACACCCCCTGTATGGAGTCCGTCAGCGAGACGGCCAAAAACCCCCCGACCATGGTGTAAAAAAGAATGATTCCCGTTGTGATCAGCAGGCCCTGGGTTTCGCTGATGTTAAAGCTGGAATGAAAGGCCTTGCCACCGGCGACAAACTGGGCCGAAACATAGGCCACCATAAACAGAATGATGATGCTTACCACGGTGATTCGTAACAGTCCGTTATGATCCCCGAACCGCTCTGCAAAAAAATCCGGCAGGGTGATGCAATCATGCGTTTCGCTAAATGCCCTGATCCTGGGGGCGTAATAGAAAAACAGGAAGAATTCCACCACGGTATAGCCAAGAACGGCCCAGAGGGCTGAAATACCCATAACGAATGCCATCCCGGTGACACCCAGGAGCAGCCATGCGCTCCTTCCGCTTACAACCGCAGAAAGCGCCACCACGACCATATTCATTTTTCTGCCCCCAATAAAGAAATTTGAAATATCCTGGGATGAAAAGCGGGCGGAATAAATACCGATCGCAACGATCAGGAGCAGATAGCCGATAAAGGCCCAAATGGTGTAAGCATCCGTTTCCAATGCAATGGTCTGAATCTCTTCCATAAGTTTTTATTTAGAACAGTTCGTCAAAGATCCTCTGCAGCAGACTTCTGCGTTTTTGGGGTTGTTCCGGTTCCCCTTCTCTTTCCTGCCTGTCTTTACCCGTTCCGAATATTCTTTCAAACCATGATTCCCGTGGCAATTCTTCCACATAAGGGGGACAATCCAACATGCCGGCCAGTCTTGCCGGCATGGGCTCGAAGCGTCCGGAAGCGAAATGCCTTGTGGCTGGCAATTGGTTGGCACGGACCATAAACTCGGTCCAGATGGGCACTGCAGTTCGTGAGGAACCGAATGGAAGGGGGTATACCCGGGCGAAGGCCGGGTTTTCCAGGCCTGTCCACACCCCGGTAATCAAACCCGGGGAATAACCGATAAACCAGCTGTCGGAGTTGTTTTGCGTTGTTCCGGTTTTGCCCGCGGTATCCATCAAACGGCCCAGGCGTGCACCCACATGTCCTGCGGTCCCATATCTGGTTACTTCCCCAAGAATTGCCGTCATCAGCGAGGCCGTGTTTTCAGATATACAGAGGCCTGACAATCCGCCTGGACTCTCCGAAAACAACAGATTGCCTTCCGCATCTTCGATGCGGAGGAGCCATACAGGGCTCATGCTGAAGCCCTTATTGGCAAAGATCGCATAGGCAGTGGTCAACTCAAGCAGCGAGACATCTGCCACCCCGAGTGCGAGGGAGGGATAGGCCTTAAAGGGTCCTGTAAGCCCGGCCCTGGTGGCCAGTCCGATAACCGGTTCGTACCCAACCTGCAGCAAATACCTGGTGGATACGGTGTTTACTGAATGGGCCATGGCCCCCGCCATGCTGTAGTATCCCATGTAGTTGTTGTCCGCGTTGGCCGGGGACCAATGCTGAAATTCTTCCAGCACAAGGGCCTCAGCCGATACATAATCACAAGGGGGGATGCCTGCTTCAAGGGCCGCTGCATATACAAAGGGTTTGAAAGCCGAACCGGCCTGGCGGCGTGAACTAACGTTGTCGAACTGAAAGCTCCTGATATCGTTTCCTCCGACCCATGCCCGCACGTAGCCAGTCTGCGGCTCAACGGAAACCAACCCGGCGTGCAAAAGTTTCTGGGATTGGAAAATGGAGTCCTCCGTTTGCTTCGGGTCTGGTCCGGGTCCTGATTGCTCCGTTAGCCGGGAAAGCAGGTGGTTCACCCTGTCGGGACTCGCATGCCGGTAATGGAAATCCGCTTCTTTTTGAAGGGTTTGAAGGTGGGAGCGGACGGCTTGTTCGGCCAGATCCTGCAAACGGGCATCTATCGTAGTGAAGATTCTCAGTCCATCGGTATAAAGGTTGAGGTCTGTTCCATGACTGGCATTGTAAGTATCAATCCATTCGGCCAATTCCAGGCGCAATCTTTCCCTGAAATGGGGCGCGGGTCCGTGAAGGTGCGTATGCGGTGAATAGTTGATGGTCAGCGGAAGCGCCTTCAGGGAGTCGGAAAGGGGTGTAGTGATATGGCCATATCTTTCCATTTGGCTGATGACCGTATTGCGCCTTTGCAGGGATCGTTCCGGGTTCAGGCGTGGATTGTAGGAAGTTCCTGCTTTGAGCATGCCAACCAGAACGGCCCCTTCTTCAAGACTTAGTTCGGGCGGCGTCTTGTCGAAAAACCTTTGTGCGGCCGCTGAAAGGCCGAACACATTCTCGCCAAAATGTACGGTGTTGATGTAAAGCAGGAGAATGTCCTTTTTGCTGTAGGCTTTTTCCAGGCGCCTGGCAATGGTTCCTTCGCGAATTTTTTCACCAACCAGCCAAATCATGCCCTGTTTGGTTCTGGGGTAGAGGTTTTTTGCAAGCTGGCGCGTAATGGTGCTTCCGCCACCTGAGCTTCGATCACCCAGGAGAATGTTTTTGACCAGGACCCTGCCCATGGCCCTGAGGTCGGTACCCCGGTGCTGATAAAACCGAACGTCCTCCGTTACAATCAGTGCCGTGAGGATGGCATCCGGAACCTCATCCAGTGAGATGCTGGTGCGGTCAAAAATATAGAATTTTCCGAGCAGCTCCCCATTGCTTGCGTAAACTTCCGAAGAGTTGTGGTTTTCGATCTGCTTCAGTTCACTAGCACTGGGAAGTTCGCCAAAAAACCTGAGGTGAACGGCCAGATAGAGCCCCCCCAAAACAATGGCAAAAAAGACAGCCAGCCAAAGGCCCGACCTAAAGGCAATGGCTCTTAACCTGGGCCAGGCAGTGAATGCGGGTTGTTTTTTCTTTTGCTTTTTTTTTGAGATCATGGGAAGGCCGATGCTAAGCCAACGTAAAAATGCAGGTTCGAATTGTGATTTGTTATCCCTGCTGTTCTAAATGAAAAACAAAGCCACTCCCCCCACGCTGACCACCGCTCCGACCAATTCTTTCCAACTGACCGTCTGTCCGAAGAAAATCAGGGTAGGGGGAATGATCAGAATCGGTGTGATGGCCATGATGGTGGATGCAATGCCGGTGGCGGTGTTCTGAACCGCGATCAATGAGGAAGACACTCCAAGGAAGGGTCCGAAGGTGGCTCCCAGCAACATCAGTAACATAGCCTTTCGGTGCCTGCTTGCCCGTTTGACGGAAAGCCACCGCCTGAAAAACGTAATCATCAGGGCAAACCCAAACAGGCCAGCCATAACCCGTATCTGGGTGGAGGAGAACGCATCGTAATCGCCCATTCCAAACTTACTTAACACCAGGCCTGTTGCCTGTCCGGCCGCCCCTCCCAATGCAAACAGGAGTCCTTTGACGGGCACTTTGCTGACGCGGATATCCTTTCCGGAATGTTTCTGAAAAATGACCAGTCCGATGCCCGACATGGTCATCGACATGCCAAGGATGTGAATCCACTGGAGCACTTCACCCATTAGTAGCCATCCGATGAGGGCGGAGATGGGCGGAACCAGGGTCATCACCAGCATGGAGAGCCTGGATCCGATCACCGTGAAAGCCTTGAACAGAAACAAATCGCCTATCAAAAAACCCGCAATACCCGACATGGCAAGCCAGAACCAGGCATGTGGACTGAAACCTGCCGGGAAAGGCACCCCATGCCGGATCCACGAAAACAGGCTCAATAGAATCAGCGCCATTCCCAGACGGATAATATTCACGGCAACACTGCCCACTTTCCGGCTGGCCGTTTCAAAAGCAAGGGCGGTGACCGTCCAGCAAAATGCAGTAAATAAAGCGGCCAGCTCTCCTATTCTGACTTCCATATATATTCAGGATCCTTTTTCGCGGGTAATATATTGTCGGATGACGTACAGGAACGGTTTCCCGTATTCTTGCACAAAGGACTTGCCGATGCCCCTGATTTTTTCAAGCTGAGCCGGTTCGGTGGGCTTCTTGATGCAAATGGACCGCAGCACGGGGTCGCTGCAAACTAAAAATGAGGGTAAATCCTTTTCCTCGGCAAGCTGCCGTCGGGTGAGTTTTAACTTATAAAACAAGTCCTGCTCTTCTGCCGGGATGTCTGGCACATCCTTGTCTGCCAAAATGTTGAGCAAAGGCAGTTTTTCCCGCAGGTTGCCCGAGAGAAACGCTTGTCCCTTATCATTGATTTGAATGACCGGAAAAGGTTCACCCTCTATAATCTGTGTTTTAAAATCCACCATTCCGCCATTGATCAGCGCATCGATTATTTCAGACAATTGATCCCTTGTATACCCGGTGAGTACCGAGAAGGTGTACAATTTATCGAGTTCGTTGTTGACCGTAAAGGCCGAACGGTTCCCTTTCAGGATGTCTATGGTTCGTCTGACGCCCAAAGGGAAGGGATGTTCCTTCAAACAATACAGCACCAGTTGTGCCACGGTTTTTTCAAAATCAGAAAGAATGCTTTCTACCAACTTCCGGTTCTTGTCCATTTTTTCAGGGGATTATCCGAAATGCGCCGGCATAACCGGTATGTAAAATTAGTTTTTTTTGCCGGAATCTGTTTTTAAAAACAAAATATTCAGTTAAACGAAAACAAACGAAATTTTGCATTAATTTTGCGGTGGTTTCGAATCAAACGTACCTAACTTAAAACCAAAACAAAAGAAAATGAAGCGTGTATTTTTGGCATTGTTCGTAGGTATCCTGATGGTTTCCTGTGGAACCCAGTCTTCTCAGCGGGCAGAAGGCACCGTTGAAGACCATCTCATTGCAGAAATTGTCAGCAACCCCGTGGAAATGGAGGATCATGTGGTTCGCTTTGAAGGCACCATTGGCCATATCTGTCGCCACAGCGGGGACAAGATGCGTGTGGTTCAGGGGGATGACGAGGCATTCAGCATTCTTGTGATGCTGGGCGAATACGCCCCCAGTTTCAATCCCGAAATGGAGGGAATGGAAGTGATTGCAACCGGCGTCGTTAAAACAGAGGTGCTCAACATGGCCGCCCTGAATGCCACAGAGGAGGGGCATGTTCATGATGAAGATTGCGAGCATGGCGAAGAGGGCACCGAAGAAGCCGACCATGAATGTGAGTCCACCCAGGAAGCCATTGCCCTTCTGAAAGAAAAAGGCATTGATCCCGATGTCCGGGTCTACGTAGAACTGACCGCTTTTGAAATGAAATAAGAAGGTCTGAAGTCTGAAAATGAAGTTAAGGAGATTGAATCGCGCCGTTCACCGCGATCTTGGGTACTTTTTCTTTGGAATGGCCATTATTTATGGCATCTCTGGCATCGCCCTGAATCACAGGCACCAATGGAATGCCAACTATATTATCACTCAGCAAGAATATTCCCTGTTGCTTCCGGAAAACAGCCTGGAAGACAACAGGGCGCTTGCCCTTTTTTTCCTTGAACAGCTTGGAGAAGCGGAAAATCACCGTACCCAGATGGCTGCAAATGATGCATTGCGGATCTTCATCGAGGGGGGAAGCGTCAATGTAAATTTGGGATCGGGACTGGCCCAGGTGGAAAAGATCCGGCGAAGGCCGGTATTTCACCAGGTAAATTTTTTGCATTACAATACCCCGCGCAAACTATGGACCTGGTTTTCGGATCTGTTTGGTGGCGGACTGATTGTTCTGGCCGTGACCGGATTGTTTGTTTTGAAAGGCAAAAACGGCATCACCCGCCGCGGGGCGTGGATCACTTCCGTGGGGATTGTCATTCCCCTGATCCTGTTGTACCTTTACCTAAACGGTTAATCCATGGCTTGCTTTGTCTGAAAGGGTTCAGCAAAGGCCAGCCGGGATAAACTCCTGTTGAACATAATGGGATGCCCTATGAGTGACGACAAGAAAATTATTTTTTCCATGGTAGGGGTCAGCAAAGCCTTTCCCCCCGGAAATAAACAGGTTTTGAAAGACATTTACCTGTCCTTTTTTTATGGGGCGAAAATTGGCATCATCGGCCTGAACGGATCCGGAAAATCCACCCTTATGCGCATCATCGCCGGAGAGGAAAAATCCTTCCAGGGTGAGGTGGTTTTCTCACCCGGATATTCGGTGGGTTTCCTTTCACAGGAACCCTTGCTCGATAATGACAAAACCGTCAGGGAAATTGTTGAGGAGGGGGTACAGGAAGTGGTGGACCTCTTAAAGGAATATGAGCAGGTCAACCTGAGGTTTTCGGAACCCATGGATGAAAAGGAGATGAACAAGCTCATCGATCGCCAGGGTGTTCTTTCGGATTTGATTGAGCAACATAATGCATGGGACCTGGACAATAAGCTGGAACGCGCCATGGATGCCCTGCGTTGTCCTGATCCTGAAACCTCCGTGAGGCATCTGAGCGGGGGGGAACGTCGCCGGGTCGCCCTTTGCCGGTTATTGCTGCGCGAGCCGGACATTCTATTGCTCGATGAGCCGACCAACCACCTGGATGCTGAAAGTGTGGAATGGTTGGAGCATTATCTTCAACAGTACCGGGGGAC
>JAWLHS010000134.1:0-7062 GCA_041690235.1 Bacteroidales bacterium | reverse complement strand
TATGTGGCAGCCATGGGAGCGACGGCCTGGGATTTTTACAGGGGTGCCGGACCCCGCAGCGCCCTGTTTATCTTGTCGGCTTCGATAACCGGTGTGTTCTACCTCGGGAATATTTTCGGCAGTGCCACCGCCGTTCGCCGGCAGCAAAACGAATTGAACCATGAATTGGACCAGCGCATTTTGTTTGACATGCATATTCCTTTGCGCAACACCTTCAATTAGCAGGGGAGGGGAAGGGCGGCCATTCCTGGAAACGGGCGATAGCTTGTTTGACAGGGGGAACTATTTTGCCGCCGCCATTGAGTACGAGCGCAGCTATTACTTGTCGGATGATCCCCTTCGGCAAACCCTGGCCAACCTCTCAAAAGCCCGTGCATTGAAGCAGATGGGTGCTTTCGACAAGGCCCTGATGGATCTCCGGCGGTCATTGCCGTTCAGCGGGGCCGACTCTTTGCGATTCCGCGTGCTGTACGAAGTGGCTTTCTGCTCCCATATGTCGGGCGATCATTCCGGGGCCCATTCCTACCTCAGGCAAATCAGGTACTTTTTTCCCGATGGCCCTGGTTTGAAGAAAATCAGGCTGCTGGAATCCCTGAACCTGGTGCAGAGGGAACAATGGGAAGAACTGCAAGGCTTCCTTGCCGATTCCTGGTTGGCAGAACCAGTGGATTCGCTGGTACGGCGTATGGCTGTGGAAATTGATTCCCTGCTTTCTCCGGCGTCAATCCCCCTCGTCAGGAAACCGGAGAGGGCCAGACTCTATGCCACCTTTGTGCCAGGTCTGGGTCACTTCTATGCCGGGGCGCCCGGCAGAGGCTTATTGAATGCTTCCTCCCAGCTCTTGTCATTGGGTGTGTTCGGGGTTCTTGCCCTGAACGGATTTTATATCAGCGGTTTTACTGCCGGACTTGGTTTGTTTCAGTCGTTTTATTTCGGGGGCATCCGACAGGCCGGGGAATTGACCGCAGCGGCCAATAACGAAAGAATGCGTGCCTTTAAAGAGCAATTGTCGCAGATGTTGATATCTTTGGAAAATCAAATACAAGAAAAGTAATACCCATTAAGAACAGTAATACCCATTGGACTCTTTCATGAAAACATCCCGGTCATTGATGCGGCCTTCGGGTTTGGCACCTGAAGGCAGGCTGAAGGTGTTTCCCGGACCCCGTGTTTCCCCCCTTATCCATCTTTTGGTTTTTCTGCTTGTTCCCCTTTCCGGGGCGGGCAATCCCACTGGTCTTCCCATGGCGGATCCTTTCATGGAAGCAAATGCTGGTTCTGCCCCATACCCAGGGGCCATGGCGGGTTCCTTGCCGGAACGCATCGCTGAAGAGGTGATCCTTGCCCTGTATCATTTTGATTTTTCCAGGGCCGAACGTCTGAGCTCCGGATTGATGCGGGACCATCCCGGCCGTTATATCAGCCACATCTCAAGGGTGTATTATTACTGGTGGATGATGATCAGCTGGCCCAGGCCGGCAGAAATTGAGAAAATGTACAAAGAAAGCATCCTCCGGGCCCTGCCCCTGGCCCGTGAGGCCATGGCAGACAATGCCACCCACAGGGATACCTTCTTTTACATCAATCTGTACGCGATGCTGGCCCGGATTGATCTTCAACAGGGTGCCTGGGTTCAGGGCATGAGAACCCTCAGCAGATGCGCCGTTCAGGTTGAGCATACAATGGGAAAAGAGGGCGATTTTGAAGGGTTTTACCTTACCTCCGGGCTTTACAACTTCATTACCGTGCAGGCCGTCAGTCAATACCCTTTTCTCAGGCTATACAGCCTGTTTTACCCGGAAGGAAACCGGGAGCTGGGTCTCACCCAGTTGAAAATGGCCTTTCAGAGTGATTCTCCGATATGGAAGACCGAAGCCGGGTATTTTTTGATGCGGATCTTCCTGGAGCAGGAAAAGGATGCCTTATCCGCCAGGCCTTATGCTGATTGGTTAATTACTGCCTATCCGACGAACCTCATCTTTCAGTATTACCACCTTCAGGTGCTGCTGGCCCTTGGGGACCAAACAGCCGCCCAGGGGAAAGCCGCAGAAATCAGGAGGCTGGCCGAAACCAATGGCCAGATCAGCCCGGAGCAGCGATCCTATTTCCTGGGGCTGATGGAAGACCACGGGCCTGGCAGATAAGCCTTACCACATAAAGAAACTGGGGTTGTCCACGTATTTTGAAATGTCATCATCAACCAGTCCGATGAGGAGCATCACCCAGTCGATCACGTAGACCACACCACATCCCCCCAGTGTAAGTATATAGGCGATAATGGTTCCGGTTGAAGTGCCCAGGTAAGCCCTGTGAATCCCCAGGTAACCAACGGCCCATGCCAGGATAAAGGCAACGGCCGGGTTTTTGTCGGATTGGATGTACGAATGGCCGGATGTGGCTGCATATGGCACCATGGCAGATTCAGCCTGGAAGTCAGCCTGCACGGCCCCGGCAAACATCTGGTCAATGGCCGCCTGGTCCGGGCGGTACATGCCGGTCTCGGCATTTGTGGTTGCGAGGCCGAAAAATGCGGTAAGGATGAGGGCTAGGATTTTTTTCATGGTCGGTGGTTTGGTTGGTTTCTTTTTGGTGAATGGCCTTTTGCGTGTGGTAAGCGCCAAAAATAATCAGAAAAATTGCGATTTCAAAAAAAACCCGTGATCCCGGAACCTTGAGCGACGCCACCCCTGACTATTTACAAACCAGCCCCATCTGCCGGGGAGAAAACAGTCAGGATTTCCAGGAACATTTCCTGGTATTTTTCGTCACGAATCGCCATGGCCGTTGTTTCAGCATGCTGGAACCCGCCGAGGTAGTATCTAACCAGCCACGGCATAATGCTTACGGCCCCTTCCAAAAAAGAATAATGAATGGCCGTGTAAAAGGAAAGCGCCCCAAGTCCGCCGATCAGCAGAAATGAGTTCAGTGCCCCTCGGGTATCCCCGGCGTAAGCCTGCCCAAGCCCGGGAAAAAACATGCTGAGCTTTCTGGCTTTTCCCGGGTCGGGCCGGTCCAGGCGCGCCAGGTCAAAGAGTTGTTCCACCTGGAGAATCTGGATGGAATCGCGGGCTGCATTGCAGAAATGTTGTCTGGCCAGGTCTGCCTCTTCTTTGTGCAGGGCGATCACCCCGTGGTAGAAATGGGCCTTGCGTCGGAAATAAACCCGGGAAGTGTCAGGCACTGAATACAATTGCTGCAGTGCGAAGTCATATTGTTCCATCAATATATAGGCAAGCACACGCCTGAAACCATATTCCGTCCGGAGGCTATCAGACTTGCTTGTGTTGGATGCCAGGGTAAAAAAGAAGATGCTTTCCGTGTAATTGCCTGCCAGCAGTTGGACCTCAGCGATCCGGGGATAAACGGATGCCTGGATGGAGTCGCTGCCAAAAAAGATGACCCGGCGGTAGTGGCGGGAGGCCAATTCATGCATCCCCATATCATGGTAATGTCCTGCCAGGTCCAGGGTTTGCTCTAAATCCTGGGCGGCAATTCCCTGGAGCAATACCAGGCTAAAGACCGTGGAAAAAAACAGCTTCGACACGAATGCGTATGCCCTCCCTTTTTCTGAAATTATACCTGTTTACCTCTTTGACACTTCCGTAAATGTTGCCGATATAAAAGGCCGTTCCGATCAGCGAATAAGCCCAGGCATAGACACTGCCGCTGCCTTTTCTGTCGAATCCTCGGTATGCCTGCCATGCAGAGGCGCCCACAATGCTCATGGCGATGAGTCCGTCTTCCCAGTTCCCCGTGTAAAACTTCCCTGCACCCGGGACCACGGCAGAGAGTGCGCCCCCGAGCCACGGTCTTTTCATTTTCATTGAAAGGGCATCCTGTGAAATCTCCAGAAAGTCCGACAATCTTTCGTCCCGGGCCGGGTGCCTGTTCTCCAGAAGATCCCTGGCCTCCCGGAACCGCTCCTGAAACAGGAAAGAAGAGGCAGAAAAAAAATCTTTTTCCTCCTGCGTTAAATACGGATTTCCCCCTATGTCGGGCTCCAGATTATTAAAATCCCGGTTGATGATCCGCAGGGTAAAAAATTCCTTTGCCACGGCACCGGAAACCCGGTCCGGTTTCTCCCACAGGGAATTCATCCGCCGAATGGCCACCTCCGGATGGCCCGACAAGCGGTAGGATTGCAGTAACCTGAGTTTTTTTTCCTCTGTGGCCCCGAACGAAAAAACCAGGCGCTCGTATTCCTCAATGGCTTCCCTGTAATTGCCGGAGGCAAAAAGAAAGTCCGCATACCTGGCCGAATGGTTTCTGTCAAACAAATCCTGTGCAAGGAGACCCTCAGGCATCAAAAAGAGAACCAGGGCGCAAAGTGGCAGGTATTTAAAGTGCTTCATATGAAATATTCCTTACCGGATCAAACAGCCTGTGCAGATGGGGGTCAACCTGGTAATCGCCTGGCCTGAGCCCGTTGCAACGTGTTAACCTGTCAAAGGTGTTGATCATCCCAACGAGGAACCCCTGCTGTTGGACCGCCTGCAGGGCATATTCAGAGCAGGATGGTGAAAAGACGCAAGACATGTGGTCCTGGGATGAGATAAATGTTTTGTAAATGTTAAACACGGAGCCGGCAATGCCCGGGATACCGGCATCGTCCATTTCTGCGTCCGGTGTATGTTGTTTGTGGCCGGCATGTTGGTGAAGCAACTGCAATTCGGTCCGGCTCTGCGACAGACCCGGAAAGCTAATTCCCAGCAGCAGGATAATGATACATGTTTTCATTTCCGGGATTGTTGATTTTTATATTGGAAAGGGAGAACACTTGGTATTCCTCCGCTCCGTCCTTGTAGAAAACCTGAACGATCTCCGTCGGAACCTTCATGCCCCGGATCAGTGTATAATTTCGGAACAGCTGCCTTCCGATCACCTCCCCCGACGGGTTTTGGAAGACCACCCCGAACAATTCATCATCAAGGGTGGAGGTATAAATTTTTCCCAGTGCCTGGCTCTCTCTTGTGGGTGCCCAGGTGGTTATCACCAGGTCCCCGTCCCGCTCCACTTCATGGATGGCATAGACCGTTCCCTCCAGGCCGTAGTTGTTTAACCGGCCTTCCAGTATTTTGTGGAAAATCGTTGACTGGTTGTAGGCCGCCACCCCCCTGATCCGCTCAGTTTCCCCGTTTTTGTGGATGGTCACGGTGGTGTCCTGTACGACCCAGACTTCCTTTTCAGGAAAGCGGATGTCGTACACCATTCTGCTGATGTTTTTATCGTAATAGGCCTTGCCGAGAATCAGCACCCCTTCCCCGTCCGGAATCTTGTTCTTGATGGAGATCTCGCACTCAATTCTGTAATAATACTGGGCTTTTGCCGGCAGGGAGGCCAGGATGAAAAGCCCGCATATGCCTAGAAAAGCTGGCAAACCCGTCCTGATCAAGGAATGTTTCATGTGTCTGGGTTAAAAACATTTCTTGCCCGCCGGGAACCTGGCGGGCAAGAAAGGGCAACTTGTCGGGTTGCCAGAAAAAACGGTCAAAATGGATGATTATAAGCTTGCTGCCGAACTCCAGAGTGCATACCAGGCGACGTAGACCACAGTATACAGGAGGGAGCCTGCAACGCAACCCCACAACGCCTTTTTGGTTTCATCCGAATCCTCCGAAACGAAATAAACAATGGCTATACCCGGCAAACCCAGGCAAAATCCCCAGATGAAGCTGGAAATCCCCAGCGGCGGTCCCTCCAGCAACACCATGGAATGAAGCCTGCTGCTGCTCCCGTTGACACCGTTAACCAGGAAATGCTCCTGCTCGGCCAGGGTGGAGTAGCTTACATCATTGTTTGAAAGATAGTCTTCAAGCTGGTTCAATTCGGCCATTTCAATATTTATCCGGGCCTCATCGATGTTGAACATGCTCTGATTCGCAGCCTGGGCGTTCGCCGAAATAAAAAAGGCCAGGACAAAAAAGGCAAAGAGATTTTTCATAATTCCATGTATTAAATCGGTTGGTCAAAAGGGTTTATTGGTGATCTTTGCCGTAAATATAATTAACATTTTTTAACCCCGGAAAAAACCCACTTGTTTTTTAAAAAAAAAGCCGGTGATTTTTCAAGCACCGGCTTTTATCATAGGGTTTCGATTATTTTTTTTCTTTTCTGAAGCACATAAACCAATCCAGACAATATTGGTCTGCATCCTTGCTTTCCACGCGTTCTTTGGCAGATCCGCATGAACCGGGAGGGGGAATAATGACATCGTCGCCGGGCTGCCAGTTGGCCGGGGTGGCAATTTGCTCCTTGTCGGCCTTTTGCATGGCAATAATCATGCGTTTGATCTCATCCATGTTCCGGCCGGTGCTGAGCGGGTAATATAAAATGGCCCGTACTTTGGCCTGCGGATCCATGATAAAGACCGCACGGACCGCCTGGGTGGTGCTGGCATTGGGCTGCAGCATGCCAAATTTTTTGGATACGTCCATTTTCAGGTCCTCGATCACGGGAAACATGACCTCGATGTTCTTCATTCCTTTGTATTCGATCTTTTCCTTGATTGTGCGTAACCAGGCGATGTGGGCGTAAATGCTGTCGATCGACAGGCCGATTAATTCGGTGTTCAGGGCCCTGAAATCCTCCTGCATACTGGCAAAGGTCATAAACTCGGTAGTGCAGACCGGGGTGAAATCGGCCGGGTGGCTGAATAGAATGACCCACTTGCCTTTGTAGTCTTCCGGAAATTTTAAATCGCCCATCGTGGTTTTTGCGGTAAATGCGGGGGCCTGATCCCCGATCAGGGGCATTCTGATGCCCTCTTCCTGAGTGGTTGTTTTTTCTTCCATTATTGTAAAGTTTATTGATTATTACTGCGGCCGGAATCGGCCGTTCCTGATTTTATCATTTACAACAAAGTTTCTGGTGGTTTGTTTGGCTGCTAGCCGTTGGGTATTGGCTGTTGGCTATTGGGTATTGGGTATTGGGTATTGGCCAACCGCCAACCGCCAACAGCCAATGGCCAACCGCCAACCGCCAACCGCCAACCGCCAACCGCCAACCGCCAACAGCCAACCGCCAACCGCCAACAGCCAACAGCCAACCGCCAACAGCCAACAG
>JAWLHS010000133.1:0-7065 GCA_041690235.1 Bacteroidales bacterium | reverse complement strand
AGAACTGGCCTCTCCCAGTCTTCCGCCGGAGAAGGATTTGGATCCGATATGGATTTGCCCGTTCAAAAAGGTACCGCTGGTAATGATCACGGCCTTCCCCGGAATTTCAATGCCATAGCCGGTCCGAACGCCGGTAACGCGACCGCCTTCGACCATCACTTCACGCACGGTATCCTGCCAGAAATGCAGGTTGGGAATCCCCTCGAGAATTTCCCGCCATTTCAGTGAAAACAAGGCCCTGTCGCTTTGGGCGCGGGGGCTCCACATGGCGGGACCCTTGCTCCGGTTCAGCATCCGGAACTGTACCATGGTATGGTCGGTTACGATCCCGGAAAAACCGCCCAGCGCATCTATCTCCCTGACAATCTGTCCCTTGGCAATTCCCCCCATGGCCGGATTGCACGACATCTGCGCAATGGATGCCAGGTTCATGGTAACCAGAAGCACCCTTGAGCCAAGCCTGGCGGCGGCTGCGGCGGCCTCACAGCCGGCATGTCCTCCACCGACCACGATGACGTCGTAGCGATCAAACATATCGAAATACTTAAATTTTAGAATAACAAAGATAAGTAATAATTCTCGGTCTCCCGCATGTGCGACCGGGCCTTGTCTTCCTTGTCATCGTAACCAAGCAGGTGAAGTACACCATGAACAAGAACCCTGTGGATCTCGGCTTCAATGCTGACATTATGTATGGCGGCATTTTCAGTCACTGAAGGGACGCTGATAAACAAGTCGCCAGATAAACCCCCCAGCTCCGCACTGTAATCAAAGCTGATGATATCAGTAAGGGTGTCGTGTTTCAGGTAGGTTTTGTTTAAATACAAAAGGTAGTCGTCATCGCAAAAAATAACGGTGATTGATCCGGCCTCCCCGCCTTCCTTCTGAATAACATCCAACATCCACTCACGCGCCCGCTCTTCCGAAAAGCCCGGAACGCTGGTGTTCAGAAAGAAGAAATCGATATGGCCCTGACCGTTCAATCAGACAGTTTTTGTTTGGTGCAATTTGTTGTAATAATCATCGAGCACCTTGATGCGCTCGAGGGTAAGGTGCTGGTTGATGCTGGAGATGTAAAAAACGAGCTCCATCATCTCCTTGTCGGGATCCAGGTTTACTTCGTCGCTAAGCATGCGGATCATCACCATGTTTCGTTCATCGGTCGTCATCTTCTCTTTGTCCAGGGTTTCATCCAGGCTTTTACTGAACAAAACGGCAATTTCAAGAAAACGATCCCCCAGATACACCTGAAAAACGAGTCCCTCTTTGCGACTAACAAACTGAATATCAATCGCTTTGGCCTTTCCGCCGTTTTTTTCAGATGCAAAATTCACAGCCTCATTCAGCGTGAACAAAATGCTTCCGTAATAGGAATTGAAAATACCAAAGTCATCGCAAATCTTCTCAACAAAGGCTTCGATGGCGTGGGTTTCCTTTCCTCCGGCAGCAACCCTGATTTTTCGTAGTTTTTCAATCATATTATTGTTCTTGAACATTAAGGAAATAAGACTCGACAAGCGACCGATAAAAAGGCTTCAGCCCGGGAGGCAAACTCTGAAGCATTTCAAGTTCACGGTTCCTAATTCTGTTATACTCAAAAACGTCCTCAGGGTTACTAATGTCATAATTATTTGCCGTATTTCCCACACGTCTTTCTTCCATCTCACGTTCCATTTCTGCCCGTTCATGCTCCAGAAGCCTTGTCAGAATACGCTCCTGGCGATTGATCGTCTGACGACCCACTTGCTTTCTCACCATGTCCAGTTCAGAGCGCTCCATATCCCTTTGCAGGTCCATCAGTTCCTGCCTGTCGCCAATGCCCTGCTGCAGCAACTCATCGGCCAGTTCCTGCAATTGCCTCCGGATGGCCTCCTGTTCGGCCGCCATCCGTGCCATGGCTTCGCTCATCGACATCTGGGAACCCTCCTCTCCGGGCTTCGGCTGACTTCCGCTTTGCATCTCCTTGAGCATTTCATTCAGCTTTTCCTGCATTTCACGCATTTCCCCGAAAGATTGCCCCTCCTGCGGCATGGGCTGTCCCTGTCCGCCACCACCCGCCATCTGCATCTGCATCTGCATGTTTTGCAGGCTCTCGTTCAAAAGCAGAGCCAGGTTGTTGATGTGTGTCATGACAAACTGCTGCCGGCTGGTGCCCTGTGCCCGCTGACGGTCAGACAAATGCTCTGTGGCCCGCTCCATGTTCATGTGAATCTGCCCAATTTCCCGGGAAACAATCGATTGTATCTGCATTTGCCGCTTCCCAAGGGCAAGCAGGGAGTCTTCAATAACGGCCAGGTCGTCCTTGATCTTGCCCTGCTCCTGCACCAGCTCTATGTACCTGGGGTCACTGATGTTTACGCCCCTCACCTCCAGCATCAGATCCTCCTGTGCAAAACTGGTTTTCAGCAGGTTTTCAAGTATTTGCCTTAGTGCCTTTGAATCCTCTGCCAACTGTTCCATGAACATGCCTTGCTGCATGCCTTGCAGGCGCTGAGAAAGTTGTTCCATTTTCTGTCCGGCATCCTGCTGGAAGGGCTGGGCCTGCATGGGCTCTCCTTTCTGCAGTTCTTCAGAAGCCTTCTCCATGGCATCCCGAATCTCCTCTTCCGCCCCCGATGTATCTTCCATGCGATGCGGCCGGGCCAATTCTTCATTCTTCTCGCGGAATTCCTCCAGCATCTCCTCCACCTGGTCGAACTCCTCATTCAGTGCTTCCTGTTCCCCGGCCAGTGCTTCGGTTTCTTGGTTTTGTTTTGTTTCGTCGGACAGGTCTGTCTGTGCGCCGGCAAGCTCATCCAGCCGGTCAATGCTTTCCTGGAGCATGCGTTCCATCTCCAGCTGCTTAAACAACTCCAGGGCGCGGTCCATCTGGGTTTCCAGGTCGCGGAATTCGAAATCCATTTGTTGCAACATCTCGTAAACCTGGTTGCGGTCAAGCATTTCCAGTTCTTCCCGAATCTTGTCGAACAGCTCCTTCAGCTCATCCGACAATACTTCGTCAAAAATCTCCTGAAGGGCCTCTTGTTTTTCCCGGATTTGCTCATTGGGTTCTTTAAATTGCCCGGAACGCAGTTCGTTGTCTTTCTTCTGTGAAGAGATATCCTCCAGCTTCTCCTCCATTTCCTGCTGCTTATTGAGAAGCGCCCGGATTCGTTCGGTCTGCTCCCAGGACATCTGGTCAGACTCCAGCATCTGCCGCCTCAAGGCTTCGATGTCGTCGCGGGCCTGGCGCACTTCTCCGACGCCCCCCGAAAGCTCCTCCCTGATCCGTTCATCTCCCTCTCTGGATTGGGCAAGCAACTCCTCCATACCGGGCACATGGAGCGAATACATCTGGGTGCGGGAACTTTTGGGCCCGTTCACCCGGTCATTGTCATAGACAATAAAAAAATACTCCAGTGTTTGACCGGGTCCGACGCCGGCGGCGCGAATGTCAAGATGGTGGTAAAAAGGCTGGTTATTCATGCGGGATTCAATGTCCAGCCTTTCCGTCTGGAATGGCATCTCATCCGGTCCCGGCCCCTCCCCTTCGTCAAGCACCCGGTGTCTGAACTCCAACCGGTCAAACCCGTAATCATCCTGAATCAGTCCCCGATGAAACAGATGCGCCATCAGCACGGTATCCTGGTGGCTTTCCACCTCTATACGCGGATAGGCATCGGGGCGTACCTGGACATAATAAGAAAGGGAATCCCCCGGTCCGGCCGTTTCATTCCAGGCATATACCTTGTAGGCAAAGGATTCACCGGCCGTCAGTTCAAGCCCGTAAACGCCCGGCCTGGTCTCGGTCAGGGCCATTTCATCTTGCCCCACCAGAAACCGGGCCTGGCCGGTTCCACGGGTGTTTATTTCCCACCGAACCCGGGATCCTTCGGCCACGGTGATATCCCCGATATTGTTGTATTGTTCGCTGACCAGGCCGGTATAGGCCGGAAAATCAATTTCGACGCTAAAGTGGCTGAAGCCGGGTTTTTGCAACACCTCCACATCGAAGGGGCCAAATCGGAAGCCCCCGGCCTCTACAAAAAAGGGGAAACTGTTCTGCAGGTTGCGAAATGTATGGGTGAAAAGCCCCTTTTCGCCACGCAGCTGGTGGGTCCCCCCGTTATAGATGATCTGTGCTTCGGATGGCATCACGCTTCCTTCGGCCCTGAGGACCACTTCCAGGTTTTCGTTTTTAAACCCACGGCCCCGGCCTTCCAGCACAAAAGTAAAGGGGGAGGGTTTTTCAAAGTGGGATTCATAGCGAATGATGCGCTGCGCCGGTTCAATCAGCAAGGCCGGCTGAAGAATTAAAAATCCGACGGCAAAAACAAAAGGAACCAGCAAAAACGGCAAAAAACGCAGGTTTCCCCTGAAGTTAACGGCCTGCTGAAATGGAACCACCGAGGCCGACATGGCTTTTTGATCAATACCGGCCATGACCAGGGCGGCATTTTCGGGGTGCTTGTCCAGATATTCCTTCAACTGCAGGGTGTTGGTGATGCGGTCGCCCAATTCGGTTTTAAAATGTTTACCCAGAATGCGTGCCGCTTCGGTCGGACCGATCCGGCGACCGATGCGCATCATGCCCAAAAAAGGAAGAAGCACATAGCGGATAAAAACAAATGCGTTGAAGGCAACGAAGCTGCTTAACAGAACCAGGCGCACCCCTGAGTTAAAATATCCGACGAATTCCAAAAGCGAAAAAACAAGGAATAAAATCAGAAATCCGGCACCGAACAACAGCCCGCCCTTAATAAGCAAATTCAGGTAGTACCGCCTGATGAAACGGTCAATTTTGGTCAGTAATATCTGGTAGTTGTTCCCCATGTCTGCAACAATTCAATCCCCTTGAAAAAAATCGGCAAAAAACCAGGACTTCGCCAAAGCTTTCTTGAAAGCCGGGCCTTCGCTAAAAAACTCTCTTGTGGTATAACGCCCAAAGGGACATAAAATTACGAAAAATACCGGCTCATTCTCTCTAAAAATCCTTAAATTGCAGTAGTTCCCCATATGCCTGGGGCATTCATTCACATTAGGCCCATTGAGGCCCAAAACAAACCTTTTTATGCCAAAAAACAAGGAGAAGATCAAGGAACAACTGAAGGAGCAGATCGTCAATTATTTTTTGTCCAGTCCGAATACGGTCTACAACTACAAGCAAGTGGCCAAAGGCATTGGCGAGGACGGTGAAACATACCGGAAGTTTGTGTCAGGGATATTATACGGATTGGCCAAAGAGGGTGTGCTCATCGAAGCCTACAAGGGCAAATTCAAGGCCAGTCCGCTTTACCTGCAAAAGAAGAAAAAGGTGGGTCCGATCATTACCGGGCGTGTGGATATGAAACAGACCGGAAAAGCTTACATCATCACGGATGATTTGCTGGAGGACATTTTCATCGGACCAAACAATACCGGACAAGCCCTCCATGATGACCTGGTGAAGGTCCGGCTCTTTCCCAAGCGAAAAGACCATAAAACAGAGGGAGAGGTAATAGAAATCCTCGAACGCGCCAAGAAAAACTACGTGGGCACGGTACAGCTCAGCAAGAAATTTGCCTTTTTGGTTGCCAACAGCAAGAGCATGCCTTACGACATCTACCTTCCCCTGGAAGGATTAAAAGGGGCCAGGGACGGGGACAAAGTCATCGCATCCATCACCGAATGGGTGCCTCACAGCCGGAACCCCCACGGAGAGGTCATTGAGGTCCTGGGCCGGCCCGGAGAAAATGAGGTCGAGATGCACGCCATCCTCGCCGAATATGGCCTGCCGATGGTCTTTCCTTCGGAGGTTGAGAAAGAAGCAGACTACATTCCGGTAACAATCTCCAAAGAAGAAATTGCCCGCAGGCGCGATTTCCGCCAGGTCACCACCTTTACCATCGACCCGGTCGATGCAAAGGACTTTGACGACGCCCTGTCCGTTACAAAGCTTGCTGACAACAAATGGGAGGTAGGTATCCATATCGCAGACGTCACCCATTACGTGCGGCCGGGATCCATACTCGACAAGGAAGCCCTTTCGCGTGCAACCTCCATTTACCTGGTCGACCGCACCGTTCCGATGTTGCCGGAAAAGTTGTCGAATTTTGTGTGTTCCCTGCGTCCGAATGAGGATAAGCTCACCTATTCGGTGGTGGTAACGCTGGACGATAAAGCCAAGGTCCTCAATTCCTGGATCGGAAGGACCATCATTAACTCCGACAAGCGCTTTGCCTACGAGGATGTGCAGGAAATCATCGACCGGGGCGAAGGCCCCTTCCTGGAGCAAATCACGATGTTGAACGAAATGGCAAAAAAACTGCGGGCAAAACGCATGCGCGCCGGAGCCATTGATTTTGACCGGGCAGAAGTAAAATTCAAACTGGACGAAACCGGGAAACCACTGGAGGTGCTGTTTAAGGTGCAAAAAGAGGCCAATAAACTGATTGAGGAATTCATGCTGCTGGCCAACCGCACCGTTGCAGAAAAAGTGGGAAAAACAAAGGAAGGCCAGCAGGCCAAAACCTTCGTATACCGGATCCACGACATCCCCAACCTTGAAAAGCTAACCAACCTGTCCACCTTTGTTTCCAAATTCGGGTACAAGATCAAAACCGATACCCGGAAAAACATCGCCAATTCACTGAATACCATGCTTCACGATGTGCATGGAAAAGGAGAGGAGAACCTGATAGAAACCCTCACGCTGCGGTCCATGGCCAAGGCGGTGTATTCCACCGAAAACATAGGCCACTACGGACTGGCATTCGATCATTACACCCATTTCACCTCTCCGATCAGAAGGTACCCGGACATGATGGTTCATCGCCTGCTGTTTGATTACAGCAACGGAAAACCCTCTGCAAACCAGGCTGTTTATGAAGACGCCTGCAAGCACTCGTCTGATATGGAGAAAAAGGCACAGGACGCTGAGCGGGATTCCGTGAAATACAAACAGGTGGAGTTCATGGCTGACAAAATCGGACAAGAGTTTGAAGGACTAATTTCCGGGGTCAGCAAATGGGGCATCTATGTGGAAATCAAGGAAAACAAATGCGAAGGGATGGTCCGGCTCAGTGAAATGGACGACGACTATTACAC